>NZ_SMJX01000204.1 GCF_004348535.1 Actinomadura sp. KC216 | reverse complement strand
GGCGAGGAGGGTGGGATGTAGCGCGGGGACCCGCGAGGCATCCTTGCCCCGGCGGTCCCCGCGCGGTGATTGGTTCGGGTGTTCAGTGCTCGGCGGCCTCCAGGCCGCCGACGGTGGACTGGGCCTCGCTGAGCAGGCGGCCCAGATTGGTCGCGGCGTCGGATGCCTCCCGTGTCACGCTGGCCAGTGCCCGGGCGGCGGCGTCGGCGTCGCCGCCGTAGCGGCCGTAGTTCGGGTGCTCACGGGCCCGGCCGCTGGTCACCTGGCCGTCGATGAACTCGGTCATCTGCCGCAGCGCCTGCGGCAGCTTGGAAACGGCGGACGACAGCTCGCCCAGCACGCTGTACACGTCGCTGGGGTAGGTCAGCCCGTTCGTGCTCATGGTGGCGTAGTTCAGCAGCCGGAACGCGGCGTCGATCCCGGCCGCGACCGCGCGGGTCCGCTCGCTGTTGTGCGGGCCGTCAGCGGTGATCGGCCGGTCGTCCTCGTCCGCCCTGATCTCGATCATCGATGGTCGTCCTTCCAGGGTGGGCCGGAACAAGGCTGGTCAGCGGCCGTGACGTGACCGATAGGTGAGGCGGTGCACATAGAGCCGCAGCGCCGTCCGCAACCAGGCGACGGCCATGACGGGGGCGCGCCACCGCGGGCTGGTTGGGAACGCTTCGGCGAGCAGCTGCTCGGCGGTGCGGCAGGCGCAGCGCGGGCAGTAGATGCGGCCATCGGTGGTGCGCGGGATCAGCCAGTCGTCCACGCGGGACAGCAGGGTCCGCGCGCAGCACACGTCGCACAGCGCGAACCACTCGCCCAAGCGGGAGTAGTCCAGCTTCCCGTCCGGACACCGCAGCGGGATGATCACGGCTACTTCTTCCCGCCGCGCTGGGCGTCGTAGGCGTCGCGGATCTCATCCGGTTCACCGCCGGGCCAGGTGCTCGACTTGTCGGCGGCCGCGTCTTTCTCCTTGGCGCGCAGGACACCGACGCCGGTCGGTCGGGGGATGATGAACATCAGGCTGGTCCTTCCAGGTGGGTTCTGGATGCGATCGGTGAGGGCCCCGGGGACGGTGCTGCTACACCGCCCGGGGCCCGCTCGGTTGGGAGTGACGTGGGTCAGGGCCGGGCTTGGCCGGGGTGGTCAGGTCTCCTCTGCGGCCGTGCCGGGTCCGGTCTGCTCGGGCGTGTGGTTCAGCAGCAGGTAGCGGCGGACGCCGGGGTCGCGGCGGTTGGGGTAGGGCGGCGAGATCTCCAGGACCTCGAAGTGCTCGGCGAGCCGGTCGGCCAGGTCGGTCACGGTGTCGGTATCGCCGGACAGCCGGACCCGTACCAGCGACGTCCCCGGCTCGTTGGGGTCGTTGCGTGGGCGGGGCATCAGGCCGTCCCGTTCAGCTCGTCATGCAGGTAGATGCGCATTTCGCCTCCTTGCAGCGGGTGATGAGGTGGGGCCGCGGCCGGAACGCAGCAGCGCAGCCACGGCCCAATGGCGGAGACCGCTTCGCGGCGGCGCGACGGTGAGCAGATGACGGTGATCTGGCCACCGGAACCGGCGGCCGCGCTCGGTCTCAACGGCGCGGCCGGTCGGTCGGCGGATCGGTGGGTCGCCCGTCGGCCCGTGGCGGCTGGCGTGGCGTTGTGGTGGACGGGCGGTCGGGATGGTTGAGCGCCTGGAGCAGCCGGTGGGTCCGGCAGTTGTGCTCCACCAGGCGGGCGATGACGGGGTGAACCATGGCAGGCCTCTCCTTTCGGGGCGGTCGGAGCAGAGGGGACAGAAAAGGCCTGGCCACCAGCGGCGGCCAGGCCAATGGACCGGACTCGGCCCTGAACCCGCTGGACGGGGCCTCAACGGCCGGTCTCGTGCAACGTCTGGACAGTGCGTCAGCCGGGCGGAACGTAGCGGGCGCCGTAGGTCCGGGCGGTGGCCTCGGCGGCGTGCTCGATTTCCTCGCCGGTGATGCCGTCCACGCCCGCGATGGCGCAGACCTTCCCGAGTCGCCCATCGTGGCGCTCGACGACGGCGCGGCGTCCGATCAGGGACTCCCAGCGGTCGCGGACGATCCCGATCCACGCGCGGGCCGTGGCGCGGTCGACGCGCTCAACGGTGATCGTGTGACCGGCCAGATCGGCGCGCTCCTCGACGATGACCGGGTACGGGCGGCCGGTGGGCGAGGGCTTGGGATCGGCGGACGTCAACTCGGCTCGTCCTTGGCGACCCAGGCGCCGTCGTCCCACTCGGGGGTGCCGGGCGGTCCGCCCGGCTGGTAGCGGGCGAAGCGGCCCAGGCGGGACCAGTAGTAGTGGCGGCCCTGGTGGTGCCACAGTTCCGGCTCGACGTGGCGAAGCCACCGGCGGATGATCTCCCGGCCGATGTGCTCGACGACCTCGCCGGCGTGCTTGTCGCCGGGTTCGCCTGGGCCACGTGCCACAGTGCGACCAGCCGGGAATCGCTGCATGAACGCAGCTCGCTGTCGTCGATCTCGAACGTCACGCTGATCCGCGTCATGACGGCGCCTCCTGAGTGTCTGTGTCGGCCAGCGCGGCCGGATGGGTGGCCCACGGGGCGCGGGGTGAGACCGCGCCGGGGTGGTCGGTGACGATGGCCTCCAGCGTGGCTTCGGTGGCCCGGGCCCTCTGGTCGGCGGCGCCGTGCATGCCGGTGGGGGACGCGCGCCAGTTGGGGCGGTATCCGACGATCCCGGGGTCGGGCTCGGCGAACCAGTGGACGTAGTACGTGCGCAGCTCGTGCCACGAGCTGTCGGTCAGCCAGTCGGGCAGCGCCGTCCCGGGGGCGGCGTCTCGCAGCAGGTTGGTCAGGCGCCGCCGGACGCGGTCGGCGTCGGCCCAGCAGATGATCGCCAAGCTGTCGGGCCACATGGCCGGGCTGTCCTGCAGACGCCGGGTGATCTCGGCGAACGCCTCCACCGGAGCGAGCGCACCGGCGGCAGGAGCCCCGTCCCCCGGGGCCGCCACCGGCACGTCCACATGCAGGCCGCGGCCCACCATGACCACCCGGTGGATGCGCGTCAGGTCGGCGACGTCCCGGACGGGTGCGGCATCTATGGCCAGCACCACGGCCGTCCTGGCCGCCATCCGCTCGTGCCGCCGCCGGGCTGCGTCACGGGCCTCCAGGTGCTCGCGGTAGGCGCCCTGGACAACCCGGCACCGGGTGCACACGCGGCCCTTGCCCAGCGGCACCGGGTCGCCGTACTCGTCCAGGTCGCAGCCGCCGCATAGGCGGCACACCCGCTGCAGCTCCCGGGCCCGGTCCAAGGCAGCCCGCTGAGCGTCGGAGACCGGGCGTTTGGTGACGGTGTCGGCCAGCGCGTACAGCGGCGCGTAACTGTTGCCGTGGTACAGCACCTGGCCGCGCGGCACGGCATCCGGGCCGGGCTTGCGCGGAGGATCCATCTGGCCGAGTTGGGTGCGGGTGTACCAGCCATCGGGGACCTGATCCCAGCGGGTGTAGCGGGTCACGCCATCCAACGGCGCCCGGTAATCACGCGAGGGCACGTCAGACCGTCCCCACCGGAGCCGCGGCCGCGCGCTCCAAGTCGCTGGTCAGCTCATCGGCGATCGCGCCGGCCACGATCCGCTCGTCCTGCCGGATGACCGACTCCCAGCACTGCCCGCAGGCGGTCTTCCCGATCCGCCGCCGCATCGTGTGCTCACGCGCGTCGCACAACTTGCGTGCCTTGCGGGCCAGCGGGTGCGTGGACGCCAGATAGTCCGGCTCCCAGGCGAAGTCGGCGGACGAGCCGGCCTTGGCACGGGCGCGCTTACGCGTGCGGCGCACCGCGGCGACCGCGTCGGACGCGGTCACCTGTCCGGTACGGACCTTGTCGCGGGACGCCTCGTCCAGCTCCAGCAGCGCCACGTAGTACGACACGGTTGAGGACGACAGCCCGGTCGTGCGGGCGATGTCGGCCGCTGTGTAGTCGCGGTTGATCAGCGCGCCCATCGCCTCGGCCTTCTCCATGGCGTTGAGCTCGCGGCGCTGGCAGTTCTCCACCAGCATCAA
The DNA here is from genome assembly GCF_004348535.1 of Actinomadura sp. KC216. GTDB lineage: Bacteria > Actinomycetota > Actinomycetes > Streptosporangiales > Streptosporangiaceae > Spirillospora. The sequence goes on along the minus strand of NZ_SMJX01000204.1, from coordinate 11,207 downwards.
CTCCAGCGCCTGGCCGTCGTCCACGCCGTGCCGGACCGTGACCGGCACCCGGTCACACCCGGCCTGCCGGGCGGCGGCGTAGCGGCGGTGTCCGGCCAGCAGCTCGAACACGCCCCGGCGGCGCGGGTGCGGACGCACCACAAGCGGCTGCACCACCCCGTGCGCGCGAACCGAATCGACCAACTCGCTAAGGTCGCCCAGCTCCTCACGGATGTTCGCCGGGTGTGGATGGATCAGGGACATATCCAGGTAGGCGTTACTGCCCATCAGGCTCTCCTTGTACAGAAGGGGCTCACCGAACACAGCAGCGCCCCGGCCAGGACCCTGGGGAAGGAGGCCCTGGTCGGGGCGCTGGGGAGGGGATGCGCTGAGGCGCCCAGGCGTCAGCGCCTACGGCTGCTCGGATAGAGGCGGAGCAGAGCGGCCTGAGAACGGCCGACGGGCCGCCATAGCGCGGCGGGAAGCCAACGCGGCAGCTTCCCGCAGCGAGGCCTGCCAGCGGGCGGGCGAGACGTCCAACCGGACGCGCTGCCCACTCCCCGGACACCGAACCGGTCGGAGCGCGACATCCAGAGGGCGGCGCCGAGCGGCCCCGGAATGTTCAGCTGGACCGATGGACTGCTCTTGGTTGTGTGCCACCAGCATTCCCCGGCGCCACAGCCGCAGTCGGCCGCAGTCATCGCACCGAACCCGCGGACGCTGGCCGGGAACCAACGACAGCCAATCGGGGTTCAGCGAACTCGCCAGGATCGGTGGTCGTCCGTTGTGCCTGGTCACCAGACCTCCCACATGTCAGAACCACCAGCACAGACTTGCCTTCTCCGCCCACCACGGACGATCACCCGGCTATCAGCCGGGACCCGCCCGTGGCGCGCGGACAGCACAAGTCGCTGTTCGAATCAGTCGCACTGCCCTGACCAGGGACATCCGGGGACTTGAAGGAGCATCGGCCCGGACACGGAAACCGTTGACCCTGATCACCAGTGCGGTATGGGGCGTGTCAAGAAGCAGCGAGCGTCACGGCGTCCGGTGGGCCTTCTCGAAGTCCCCGGTCGTCCGCCTTGGGCTCTGCGGGCTCAATGCTGAGCGATGAGCGCGCATAAGTCAAGCAATGCGCGAAATATGCTCGCCACGAGGTAGGCTTGTGCTTGCCAGGTTCCACGTCACCGCAGGTGAGCCTCGCCCGATGCAGCGATCGGGCGGGGCTCATTGCGTCAACCGGCGCAAGTTGCGAGCATGAGAAGCGGTGACGCAACCTGAGGAGGAAGCGCTATGGAACGACCGCTGGACCTCGAGTACATGTGGAAGGACGAGGGCTCAGGTGGCGGTGGATGCCCCGCCCTCTACACCGTTCGGCAAGTCCCTGGTGGCTACGTCGTCCAAGGCAAGAAGATCAACGAGGCGACCCGCGCCCTACTTCGGCAACTCGCCGACGACGAGGACGCCGTGTATGTCCCCGCGAACGTCCTCGACCGGCTCAAGGATCTGGCATGACGGACGGCCGTGTCATCACACCCGAAGAGTTCGGGCAGGTGATCCACGACTTCGAACACACGACGTTCCGACTCGAGCTGCAAGACAGCTACCTTGAGGCCGAGGAGGCCGGGATCTTCGCTGCGTTTTTGCGTGGAGAGCCTGAGCCGCCGACGACGGTCCCCGAGTTGCAGGAGTGGTATCGGCGCGTCGCCGACCACGTCCGCCAGGGCAAACGCGTCGAGCGTGTCCGTGTCCACCGGGACCCGCCCACCGACTACCAGCGATTCGAACGCTGGATGGATCCGTGGAACCGCAAGGCAGGCGAAACCATGCGGTACCTCACCCGGCACCGCGCACATGAGATCGGGCTACTTCCCGCGGCAGGCAACACAGACTGGTGGTTGCTCGACTCGTGCCGTCTCATAGCAATGCGGTTCGACGACAAAGGCCACCGAGTCCGAAACGAGCTCATCACTGACCCGGAGGTCGTGATACAGGCGTGCAAGTGGCGGGACCTGGCCGTCCACCACAGCGTCCTGGCCGAGGACCAGGATGTGGCCGCCTAGCAGAAGGAACCATCACCCGTGGATTCACTACGAGAATGGCTGACGCAGCCAGAAGGTCTCGCGACTCGCCTGCGTGCCATGCGCGCGCATGCGGGTCTGACCGGAAAAGACCTCGCTGACGCGCATGGCTGGCAGCAGTCCAAGGTCTCCCGAATCGAGAACGGCAAGCAGATGCCGTCCGACGAGGACCTCCAAGCATGGGCCGAGACCTGCGGTGATCGGAATGCAGTTGGCGAACTTCTCCGGCTTCGTGACGAAGCGCAGGCCGCGCACGTCACCTTCCGGAGCCGGATGCGCCAAGGGCAGGAGCAGGTGCAGGAGGACTACAACAAGCTGGTCATGGATTCGCGCCTGATCCGCCACTTCGAGACCGTCTATGTGCCGGGCCTGCTCCAGATTCCGGCCTACGCACGGCGAGTGCTCCGGGAGATGATCTCTCTCCACAATCTGGAGATAGACGACGTCGACGCTGCCGTCGCAGCTCGGCTCCAGCGGCAGCAACTGCTGTACGACACGTCAAAGCGCTTCGAGTTCCTGCTCGCGGAGCCGGTGCTCCGATGGCTGATTTGCCCGCCGCCGGTAATGCGCAGCCAACTCGACCGTCTCCAGACAATTATCGGGTTGGATCGTGTCCGATTTGGGATCCTGCCGATGGGTGTGGAGTTGGCGACCACCCCGCAGAACAGTTTTCAGATCTACACCGCCGATCAGGCGGTCGTCGCGTTGGAGACGTTCGTCGGTGAAGACTTCGCACGCAGTGAGGGCGCGGCGCACTACGAGAGGGTGATGGACCTCCTCTGGGAGGAGGCCGTGACCGGAGACGAGGCACGAGAGTTGATCGTCGCGGCAGCACAACAGCTCGATTAGCCGATGAGAAAAGATGAGGAAGCTTGCGTCATGCCCGACGATCGGCACTCTGTCAGCGTGGCGGGAGTCGTCGTCGACGACCAGGGCCGCGCTCTCCTGATCCAGCGTCGAGACACCGGCCACTGGCAAGCTCCAGGCGGCGTTCTGGAGCAAGACGAAGACATCGTCACCGGCCTCCGCCGGGAAGTTCAGGAGGAGACCGGCCTGGAGGTGACACCAACCGCTCTCACCGGCGTCTACAAGAACATGGCCCGCGGCATCGTCGCCCTGGTCTTCCGCTGCAAGGCTGAGGCCGGCACCCTGCGAGAGTCAGAAGAAAGCTCGGCGTTCTGCTGGGCCACAGCCGATGAGGTTGCGGAGCTGGCTGACGAAGCCTTCGCCGTCCGTGTTCAGGACGCCTTGGCGTCCCACTCGACCGTCCCCATACGCCAGCACGATGGCGTTCACATCCTTGGGTAGGCAACTCCCTGGCCAACCGGGGCGCACTCCCTCCCGCTGACGTCGTGATCAACGTGTTCCTGGGTAGTCGTGGAACCTGGCCTACGAATGGACGGCCGACGAATGAAGCCGGATGAGGACCTCCCTCGCCACTCGGTCAGCGTCTCAGGGATCGTGGTTCGAGACGATGGACGCATCCTCGCCCTCAAGCGTGCTGACGACGGACGTTGGGTGCCGCCCGGCGGCGTCCTGGAGCTGGACGAGACTCCGTTTGAAGGCGTCGTCCGCGAGGTGTTCGAGGAAACCGGCGTGAAGGTCGAGGCTGAGCGGCTGACTGGCGTCTACAAGAACATGGAGCTGGGTGTGGTCTCCCTGGCCATTCTCTGTCGGCCAGTCAGTGGAGAGCCTCACCCTTCAGACGAAGCGACATCGGTCGCCTGGCTTCTGCCGTCCGAGGCGACCGAGGTGATGCCCGAGGCCCGCGCCGTCCGCGTGACGGATGCTCTGAGGAACGATGGCCCGTTCGTGCGCATCCACGACGGAACATCGCTCTTGTAGCTCGTTCCTTCGCTTGCTTCGGACGCAATCTGCTAGAGCTGGCCGTTGATCCTCCGGTCGTCGGTCGCCGCCGACGAGGGGGGATACCGCTCGCCCGAGGCTGAGCACGTCGCGGTGTGGCTATTTGCGGATCGTCTGGGTGAGGCTGCTAGCCGCGGTGAGGATGTCGGAGAATTTGGTGTCGAGAGTGGTCAGGAGGTAGCCCACGGTCGTCAGGATTCCCACCATGATGATCGGGCTGTCGTACTTGTGCGGAATCCCTGGTACGTAATTGACGATCAGTAAGACCACAAGCAGCGGCACCGGTATGAGAACGACCCGCCTGGCCAGCACAGCCGCCCGCTGGGCCAAGGACCGGGTTGCCCCCTGGTCTTCGGCGGCCATCAGGTGGTAGTCGCTGTCACAGAGGTTGACCACGGCGAGAGCGAACGCATCGCGCATGTCCGCCAGACGCGCACCGCCCTGCGCCGTTGGAAGCCGCCAGCGCAGGATCGCCGCGGCGATCCGGTCGCAAAGCTGCGCCAGCTCGGTGTCCACCGACCTGTGCCCAGTTCGCATTGCCCTGGCCCACGGGCCGCGGACCCGCGCGGCTAGCTCGTCCAACGAGGCCATGAGCTCGCCTCGCTCCTGGCCCGCCAGGTAGGCGATCGCGTCGTGGCGGCTGTCGCGCACCGTGATCTCCAGCTCGTGCGCGATGGCGAGGAACTCGTCCAGTAGCAGGGCGGTCTGAATGGCCGGTGACGACTTGCGGTAGGTGGACGCCTCGACTACCCGCCGGTAGATCAGCCGTGAGAGGGGCGGCAGCAGGCCGAGCACTGCTGCGGCCGCAGCCAGCCACATTCCGCCATGCAATGCCGCCGGCCAATCCACCACCTGCAGATCTGCGGCGTCCTGCCCGGAGCCGGACTGGTGAAGATTGGTCAGGTAGGTGAGCACGGGACCCGACCACCAGCCCATGCGCATCGTGCCGATGATGAGTGCGATGGCGGTCAACAGCCGGGCGACCGGTCGCAGGCGCCACCACACCAGCGCATGCACAAGGCTCCGGACGATCAGCACCGCTCCGGCCAAGAATATGGTGGTCGCCAGATTATCCTCGGCCAGCCCCAGGTGGCCCACCCCCAAGACGAAGACCAGGGCGATCAGTGCCCAATAGCCCAACGTCAGCCCGCCGAGGATCGGAGCGCTCAGCTGGGGCGATCGGAGGAACGTCGTTTCCCACTCACGGCTCGCGAGAAGTTCTTCGGCATTCTTGATCTCCGGCCGGATCCGGTCGCGGGTTTGCTCATCCAGCGCGCTGAGCTCATTGAACTGCGTGAGCTTGGCCGCCACTGCCCGCTCGACATTACCGCGGTGCGCGATGCGCGCCCTCTCGGGAAACGAGCGCAGGTAATCCAGTAGGTGGTGCATGACCTGGAAGGCAACGTCGACCAGGGCTGCCCAGTCGACCTCCCGCCGCTCAGGCGAGGGCTGTGCCCTGGACTGCTCGTCGGCCTGCGGCCGCTCGGTGCCATGCACACGGGGCTCCTGTCCGCCAGATCACGAGGGGGCGGAGAAAGCGTACGAGACAGAACGGGCAGTTTCCCGCCGCCGCAAAGAAATACCTCCAAAGCGGACATCCGTTTTTATGTTAGGTGGAAATCCGCATTGAATTGGTTCGTCAGGCCAGGCCAGTCTTTGGCCAACCCGAGGCCTGTCGGGGTGGGGGCAGTTGCCTGCCCCAGGCTCTACCTGGCTGACCTCCCCCGCGACCTTGGGGAACTCGCAGCCTTGGCTGCGGTCGTTCTCGACGCCCATAAAGTCGCCAAAACAGGGTCCGCCAGCGCGCCGAGAACCACCGCCCCCGACCATCCCCGCCAAAGCATCAACCCCGTTTCAGGTGGACTCCCGGGCCAAGACTTCGGCCCGGGTGCCGCGCCGGAGGGCGAAGTGGCCGCGGTGACGGCCCTATCGGCCGATCGTCCTGCGCTCCAACTCGTTCAGATGGTGCAGGGCCCTGCTCGTCAGGCTGACGCCGGAAAGGACGGTCCTTGCTACGAAAGCCGTATCGTGTTCGTGGCCAGCTTGACCATGTTCGCGTTCGCGGCGCTCGGTTTCCCTCTCGCTCGGCTCCCCAGCCAGGTTACTGATCGGAACGCGATACTCGGTAAGCCCGATCAGCAGCACTGACGCTTCCTGCAGGGCACTGCGAAGCCGCTCGTCTGTGACTCGATCCCCGAGATCGGTCATGCGGAGGGAGAGGTCGCGGGTCGCTGGGAGATCGAGCCCAGTCCTGGCGCCGTCGCCAGCCCCGAAGTCCATGAACGCGGTGCGAACGGTCTGCAAGACTTCGCGAACCTCGTCGACGGGACCGATCCTGATGCGATGGTGGCGAACCACTGCCTTGCGAACTGCTCCGCTGGCCAGCCACGCCAGGGAGAGATAGCCGGGCGCGAACTTGGCCACATCGACCCAGGCGTTCATCCGCCGTCCTTCAGGTTGGTTGCCGGTTGCAGTGAGCGCCGCTAGCCGATCCAGGTGACGCCGTGGACGGTGACGGTCCGCGCCTGGTCATCGACCCGTAGGTGGGCGACGCCGTCGCCGCCGTCGAACAGCGCGTACCGGTACGCCTCGTCGCTTTCGAGCGGGTCGGGGCGAGTCTCGTGCCACGGGTCGCGGATGACCGCAGTGAGGGTCTCGTACAGCGCCGTGAACGGACGCTCGGGGAGGCCATTGGTCTCGGCGTGGGCCTTCGCGTGGAAGACCAGCTTGTAGGGGTTCACGCCTGACGGTGGGAGAAGACCTCGTCCATGGGGACATACTCTCCAACACCGTCGCGGATGTCCTGGTAACGCTGTTGAAAGTCAGGCTTGGAGTACGCGGCGGCCAGCAGCCGCCAGGTTTGCAGCACCTGCTGCAGGGCTCGGTAGCCGGCGAAGTCGTGGGCGCCGTCCACGGCCGCGTGGTACTCGGTGAGGAACTTGGCGCGCACGCGTTCGGGGAGCTGGTCGTGGATGACCTGCGGGTCCCGCGGGTCCGGCTCCTCATGGACGGGCTGCGCGCTCATGGGTCCGAGTGTAGGCGGAGGCTGTTGAGCCGCGTAAGTGACTTGCGGACCCTGCGTGCCGCTGCGGTGGCGCCACCTGGCCGGTGGCCGACGTGACACGTGATCACGCAGCGTGGTTTACCCGTGGCCCGGAACCGGCCGAACCTCCCACTACCCGCCCGTACCGCAGCGAACTACCGGTACCTCTTGTAGTCCACCAACCACAGGAGGTACGCGGGGTGAAGAAGATTCTGGCAACGGGGGCAGCGGCGATCCTCGCCACCACGGTCCTGGCCGCCGCGCCAGCCGAGGCCGCCAGCGCGGTGCAGATCTACCGCGTCTACTACAACTCCCCGGGCAGCGACACCGGGTCGAACACGTCGCTGAACGGCGAGTGGGTGCAGCTGTTCAACACCTCGACGACGTCGCGGCAGATGAAGGGGTTCAAGCTCCACGACAAGACCGGCTACACCTACACGTTCGGCGCGCTCACGCTCGGTGGGCGGAAGAGCGTGTACGTCCACACCGGAAAGGGGGCGAACACCTCGACGCACCGGTACTGGGGCCGCAGCGCGTACGTGTGGAACAACACGGGCGACACCGCGTACCTGCGGTACGCGAGCGGGACGCTGGCGGACTCGTGCTCGTGGGGTAACTCCGGGTCCTACAAGTACTGCTGACCGGCAGAGACGCGCTCTCCCGGCCACTGGCAGCAGCTCGTCCACCAGGCCAAACACGGGCAGTTCGACCTCCCGCCCGTGCCGCACGGCCGCCCTGGCTGAGTGCTCAAAGCCGCGCATCGAACCCTTGCCTGCTTGCGGCCGTCGGCGACGGGGAAGGGATCCACCTTGGTGATCACCGGAGTCCAGGAGCGTGCCTGGGGGCCGACGGCGGCGCGCACCGTTCTAGCCTGCCCAAAAATCCATCGGTTCCTGGACACCACGGGGCGATCGCGTGGGGAGCGGTGAGGTCGGCTGGCAGGGTGTTGGGAATCGTGTCGGATAGCCGCGAGCGGGCGATAACGGACCCGTGGGGCTGACAGAGTGAAGGGCTATGCCCTACTCCCTGGAGATGTCGTTCCACGAGTCGCTGACGGTGGGACAGGTCGCTCGCTTCTTGGATCTCGTCCGTTCCGCAGGTGCCACAGACGAGGCCGTCCTAGCCGAGATCCACAACGATGGTGACGAATCGATTCTGGACGGATGGGCCTACCGTCCGAGCGTCTTGCCAGCCCCCGGTCCCCGGTCCCAGGTGACGCTGCCCGCGCGCGTGGTCCGGGACGCGCTCGACATACTCACCGCGGTCGCTGACTCCGACGGGGATGTCCGTGACGTGCTCTCCGCGGCGGAAGAGGTCCGGGCCGCGCTCCAGAAGGCCGTCATGGAAGAGGTTGGTTTTCCCGAAGTCGAGGGCTAGACCCTAGGAAGGTTGCGTCGCCGCGACGCAACCCTCCGTACTCACTGCGGGAGGGGTACAGCCTGCGGTTCAGGGTGGCCGTCCCAGGTCACCCATACCTCGTTCGGCACTTGGTGGTCGAAGTCTGGGGCCAGGCTGAACGCCTGAGCGCAGTCGGGTCGGATGGTGGCGTTCTCCGGAGGCTCGTCCCCGAGCACCAGCAGGCCTTCCAACTGGTTGCGGTCGACTGTGACGCCCGTCGCGGTCTCGGTGCCGTGGTTCGCCAGTTGGTAGCGGTTCTTCTTCAAGGCCAGGACGACCAACTTCACCGGCGGTGGAAGCGAGTCGCGGTATTGCTGTTCCGTAAGCTCATGCGACCTCTCCGCGGCCACGGCTGAACGCTTCGCAGCCTCAGCGCTGTCCTGGGTGGCCTTCCGGGACTTTCGGGACTCTACGGCCGCCCAGGTGGCGATACCGAACGAGCCAGCCGATAGTGCCAATGCCGCCCACGCAGGGACGTCGCTCCAGTCGATTGCCATCGGGGCAGCGTAGGCGTGCCCACCGCTGGCATCCCTGGGTCTCGCCGAAGTGGCCTGCGACGGACAGCGCAGCCCGAAGTGCCCGGCCTGGCGCCTACGGCTCGACGTTGCGCATGGCGTTGTCGCACCGGTCCACCGTGCGGATGTAACCGAGCACGACCGGGGAGTTCTCGGCCCACCGGCCGTGTCGGGCACTGGTCGATACCTGGGATCCCGGCGGCGTAGGCGATGGTGGCCGGTTCAGGCGGCGCTGTAGGTGCCGGTGTGCCGGGCGACCCCGGCCGCGAGGGCGGCCCCGAGGTCGTAGGCGGGGGAGCGGTCGAGCGACTCGCGGGCCCGGTCGTAGACGCGGGTGGTGCGGGGGTCGGCGTGGCCGAGGAAGTCCTGCACGATGTGCAGCGGGTGCCCGCGGTCCAGCAGCAGCGTGGCGACCGAGTGACGCAGGGAGTGCGGGGAGAGCTGGTCGGCCTGGTCGATCCCGGCGGCGGTGGCGACGCGGCGCACGAGGCGGAAGACGTACGGCTGATCGATCGGGCGGCCGGTGCGGGTGGCGAACAGCGGCGGATCGACCCCGGGCCCGGGCTCGGGCTCGGTATCGGCGTCGTCCCGCTCGCGGTCGGCGGCGTGCTCCTGGTCGCGGGCGTCGCGGTCGGCGAGGTAGCGATCGAGGGCGTCGCCGGCGAACGGCGGCAGTACGAGCCGCTTGGTTCCGCCGCCCTTGACGGGCAGGTCGAGGGTGGTGTGCCCGCGGTCGCGGCCGAGGCCGCAGCGGGTGGTGCCGGTGACGGAGGAGACGCGGCAGCCGGTGGCAACCATCACCGCCAGCAGCGCGTAGGTGCGCGGCGTCTCGCGGACGGCGGCGTAGGCCAGGAGCCGCTGCAGCTCGTCCTCCGACAGTCCGCGGGTGCCCGAGGCCTTCGGTGGCCGCGGCCGCTCCATCCCTTCGCCGAACGGGTTGCGGGCGGTGGCGCCGGCGCGGGTGAGGTAGCCGTACCAGGACGAGGCGGCCGACAGGCGGCGGGCGCGGGTGGCGTCGGCGAGCCCGGCCGCGCGCAGCGCCGCGGCGTACAGGTCGGCCTCGGCCGGGGGCACGTCGACGGGATCCAGGCCGCGCGCGTTGGCGTAGGTCAGCCACCACGCTAGGTCGCGGGCGTACCCGGCCTGCGTGCGCGGGGAGGACCGCCGCTCGCCGGACAGCCACGCGGCGGTCGCGGTCAGCGCGGCCTCGGGGAGCGCGTGCGCGCCCATCAGCTCGGCGAGCTCGCGCGGGGTGCGGGCCGGGGCCCTCCCGGTCAGCGGGACCGGCGCGGCCACCGCCAGTGCCCCCGCCTGACCGGCGGCGGGACGCTCGGTGCCGCTCAGAGGGCCCGAGCCGTCCGGGGTGTCTGGGGTTCTGGCGTCCGCCGCTCGGCGGTCAGCGGCCGTCAGGACGCGCCCGGACAGCGGCACCGCCTCGTGAGCGTCATGGGCGGGATCGTCGGCGGCGGGCACGGCGAACGGCATCATCCGGGGCCTCCCTGGCCGGGCGCGGCGGTGGGCGGGCTGGTCGGCACATTGATGGTGATGGCGGACGGGGCGGCCGCGGTACCGGCCGCGGCGGCGCTGTCGGGTGCGATGACGGTGCGCAGCAGGTCGGCCAGCAGCGCGGCGCGCTGCTGGTCATCCAGCTGCTGCACGCTGCCCAGGAGGCGTTCGGCGGCCAGGTAGCGGGAGAACTCCAGCGGCTGGTCGAAGTAGGAGCGCAGGTGGCTGGCCGAGGTCTCCTGCGAGCGCACGAAGGTGCGGGAGATGAACCCGGCCAGCGCGGCGGCGACCGCGCCGAGCGCGCCGGTCACCGCGGCCGCGGCGGTGCTGTCGGCGGCGGCCGCCAGGGAGGCGAACACCGCCAGCAGCACGAACCCGATCACCATCGCGGCCTGCGCGTTGCGGAAGCTGGTGCGGGCCTGGCCGGTGGCGATCTGGTGGTAGTAGTCCAGCCGCTTCTGGGTCACCTCCCACAGTGCCGGTAGCGCCAACTGGTCGGCCGCCGCCAACTGGTGCTCCGCCTCCTGCAGGTTCTGGCGGGCCTGGTCGGCGGTGGCCCGGTCGGCGCGGCTGGCCCAATGGATGCCGAAGCCGGTCAGCCCGACGATGACCGCGCTGGCTGCGGCGATGAGTGCCCCCTGCCAGGCAGGGAGATCGACGTTAGCGTCGTTGCCGGGGGCCATACCGGCGGCGCTTGGACTGACGACGCCGAAGACCATAAGGCCGATGCTGATCGAGGCAACGACGGCGGCGACGCCTGACACTGCATCTAAGTTGAGCCAAGTGGGGCGATCTGGGGTAGGTGCGGCGGGCCGGTGT
>NZ_SMJX01000203.1 GCF_004348535.1 Actinomadura sp. KC216 | reverse complement strand
GTGGCCATGGGGGTGGGACACAGCGTTTGGGCCTGCACGCGCAGGTCTGGATCGCGCAGGTCGGACGCGTTCCGCAGCTGCTCCTCGACTCCGACGTCGAGGAGAACGACCAGCCCGCGCGGGACGTCACCGACCGGCTCTACGGAGGCGGCGGCGACCACCGGCTGCTGCAGGAGATGCTGCTCGGCATCGGCGGTGTCCGGGCGATCCGGGCGTACTGCCGCATCACCGGGCATCCGGCGCCGGAGGTGTTCCACACCAACGAGGGCCACGCCGGGTTTCTCGGGCTGGAGCGCATCAGGGAGCTGGCGGCCGAGGACGGCCTGACGTTCGACGAGGCGCTAGAGGCCGTCCGCGCGGGCACGGTGTTCACCACGCACACCCCCGTCCCGGCGGGCATCGACCGGTTCCCCCGCGACCTGATCGGCCGGTACTTCGGCGGCGCGAACGCGGAGGAGGAGGTTCCCGTCGAGCGGATCCTCGCGCTCGGCGCCGAGGACTATCCCGGCGGTGACCGCACCGTGTTCAACATGGCCGTGATGGGGATGCGGCTGGCGCAGCGCGTCAACGGCGTCAGCGAGCTGCACGGACGCGTCAGCCGGGAGATGTTCGGCGGCCTGTGGGGCGGCTTCGACGTCGCCGAGGTCCCGGTCGGCTCGATCACCAACGGCGTCCACGCCGGGACGTGGGTGGCGCGCGAGATCCTGGAGCTCGCCGCCCGGGAGCTCCCGTCGATCGTCGAGTCGGGGCGGGGCTGGGAGGAGATCCGTGCCCGTCCCGGCACCGAGCTGTGGCGGATCCGCGGGGCGCTGCGGCGGCGGCTCGTCCTGGAGGCGCGGCGCCGGCTCCGCGAGTCGTGGCGGGGGCGCGGCGCGAGCGAGGCGGAGATCTCCTGGATCGACGACGCGCTCGACCCGGACGTCCTGACGATCGGTTTCGCGCGGCGGGTCCCGTCCTACAAGCGGCTCACGCTCATGACCAGCGACCCGGACCGCCTCCGCGGCATCCTGCTGAACCCCGACCGCCCGGTGCAGATCGTCATCGCGGGGAAGGCGCACCCCGCCGACGAGGGCGGCAAGCGGCTCATCCAGGACATCGTGCGGTTCACCGAGTCGCAGGACGTCCGGCACCGCATCGTGTTCCTGCCCGACTACGACATGGCGCTCGGGCAGCTCATGGTGCAGGGCTGCGACGTGTGGATGAACAATCCGCTGCGCCCGCTGGAGGCGTGCGGCACGTCCGGGATGAAGGCGGCGCTGAACGGGGCGCTGAACCTCTCCATCCTCGACGGCTGGTGGGACGAGTGGTACGACGGCCGGAACGGCTGGGCGATCCCGTCCGCCGACGGCCTCTCCGGCCCCGGCCGCCGGGACGAGCTGGAGGCCGCCGCGCTCTACGAGCTGATCGAGGACCACGTGGCCGTCACGTTCTACGACCGGGACGCGGACGGGCTGCCGCGCCGCTGGCTGGAGATGGTCAAGCACACCATCGCCACGCTCGGCCCGAAGGTCCTCGCGTCCCGGATGCTGCGCGACTACGTCGAGGACCTGTACGCCCCGGCCGCCGCGTCCGCCCGCGCCATGGCCGCCGACGAGTTCGCGGGCGCCCGCGCGCTGGCCGCGTGGAAGTGGCGCGTCCGCAAGGCTTGGCCGGCCGTGGCGGTCGAGCACGTCGAATCGAACGGCTCGGAAAGCCCGCAGGTCGGAGCGCACCTCTCCGTCCGCGTCGTCGTCGACCTCGGCGGCCTGGCCCCCGACGACGTGGCGGTCGAGGTCGTCTACGGCGGGGTAGACGAATCCGACATGCTGGTCGACCCGTCCTACCTGCAACTGCGCGACGGTGAACCGGCCGAGAAGGGACGCGTCCGCTACACGGGCGAAGTCCCACTCGGACGCAGCGGGGCGTTCGGCTACAACGTCCGCGTCGTCCCTTCCCACCCGATGCTGTCGAGCCGTGCGGAGATGGGACTGGTGGCCATGCCACCGGCCCCCCAAGGCATGACCAACGGCGACCTGCGCTAGCGGGGGCGGGCGCTCCGCTAAGCCTGTTCGTCGTCCTCGGCGGGTGGGTCGGTCAGCTGCCAGGCGGCGACGATCAGCGGCAGGAAGATGTGGGTCACCAGGAGGGCGAAGAGGATCAGGAACAGCGCGGCGCCGGGGATCTGGGAGTCGCGGCCGTCCCGGTCGGCGAGCATCGTCGTCAGGAGGACGGCGGCGATCACGACGGTGGACGCGCGGTGGGCGGTCGCGAACGCGCGGAGCCGGGCGGTGAGCTGGCGCTCGTCCAGCTCGCGTTCGCGTTTGGCGGTCAGGCCCCGGGTCAGCGCGACCAGCTGCGTCGCGAGCGGCAGGCCGATCGCCAGCAGGACGCCCAGGACCACCAGGTTGACGATCACCGCGGTGTCGCTGGGGGCGACGACCCACGACACGGCGGCGTCCACCCAGAGCAGGCCCAGCGTCACCGCGCCCGCACCGGCCAGCACCCGGCGGGGGCGGCGGCGGGCGTAGCGGGCGGGCATGCGGTGTTCCAGCTTGTCCTCAAGGGCGGTCAGGCGGTCCGCGCGCTTGCGGCGGGAGCGCTCCATCCACTGCGCCGTCTTGTTCGTCATGGCGTGCCTCCGATTCTCGGGAACGGTTTCAGGGAGAAGACGACCTCGACGGGCACCTCGAAGTAGTCCGCGATGCGCAGCGCCAGGTGCAGGCTGGGGCTGTACTCGCCCCGCTCCAGGTAGCCGACCGTCTGGTAGTGGACGCCCAGCGCGGTGGCCAGGTCGCGGCGCGAGACGCCGCGTTCGGCCCGCAGCATGGTGATCCGGTTGTAGACGTGCTCCTTGTCGCCGGGCATCACGGCCCGCCTTGGGCGGCCCGTCGTCCCTGCTGCTCGTCCATGAGCACCTCCGTATGGAGACTTTGATCGTTCGTTGGATCCCTGCGATTGCTGATAGTAGAAGTACTACATTCCATCGCAGTGACGCAACCGCCGGTGGACTGGCAGGATGGATTTCGTGCGCGCTCCGGAGTGGTGGCCGCCGCGCGGCCGAATCGCCGACCTGCTCCTGGCCGGGGGCTGCCTCGTCGTGACGGTCGTGGCCGTCCTGACGGTGATCGAGACGGACGGCCGCGGCCCCATGCCCTGGCTGGGCTGGACCCTGCTCGTGGTCACCTGCGGCGCGCTGTACTTCCGGCGGAGCCATCCCGTCGCGGTCGCGATCGTCACGTTCGCCTGCTGCGCCGTCTACTACCCGGTGACCGAGCCGGACGGTCCCGTCGTGATCACGTTCGTGATCGCGCTGTACTCCGTGGCCGCGGCCGGGCATCTCGTCGTCGCCAGCGTCCTCGTGGCGCTCTCGATGGCCGCGACCATGTACGGCGACTACCGCGGCCACACCAACCACCTCGCGGACGCGGCCGGGTTCCTGCTCGCCGGATGGTTCGTCGCCGTCATCGCGGTCGGCGGCGTCGTCCGGAACCGCCGCGCCTACCTGCGGGAGGCCGAAGAGCGCGCGCGGGCCGCCGAGCGCGGGCGCGAGGCGGAGGCCCGCCGCCGCGCCATCGAGGAACGGCTGCGCATCGCCCGCGAGCTGCACGACGTCCTCGGGCACAACATCTCGCTCATCAACGTGCAGGCCACGGCCGCGCTGCACGGCCTGCGCCGCGAGCCCGAACGCGCCGAGGACGCCCTCACCGCGATCAAGCAGGCCAGCAAGGACACCCTCCGCGAGATGCGCGCCACCCTCGGCGTCCTGCGCCGGGTCGACGAGGCCGCGCCGGTCAGCCCGGCCCCCGGCCTCGCCCGGCTGGACGAGCTGACCGACGGCCTCGCCGCCGCGGGGCTCGCCGTCCGGACCGAGGTCGAGGGCGAGCCGCGGTCACTGCCCGCCGAGGCCGATCTGGCGGCGTACCGGATCGTCCAGGAGGCCCTCACCAACGTGACGCGGCATTCCAGCGCGTCGGCGGCCGTCGTCCGCATCCGCTACGGGGACGAGGACGTGACCGTCCAGGTGCACGACGAGGGAGCCCCGGCGGCCGGTCCTTCCGGGGACGGCAGCGGGATCCGCGGGATGCGCGACCGCGCCGAGGCGCTGGGCGGCGACTTCGAGGCCGGTGCCCGGCCCGGCGGCGGCTTCACCGTCCGCGCCCGCCTTCCGGCCTGACCTCCGCGCGGTGGTCAGAGGCCCTCGGGTAGGGGGGTGGCCGTTGACCAGGGGACGTCGTTCGCGTCGTCGGGGTGGTCGCCGTTCCGCCACATCAGTCCGCCATCGTCGAAGCGCTCGTATCCGGTGCCCAGGCATTGCTCGATGCCGGGCGAGTAGAAGCCTTTGAACCAGGCGAGCCAGACCGGATAGGGAGGAAGCCCTGCCCAGCGATCCCGCTGCGTCACCGACCTGTGCGTTTGCGTCCGAGCGGCGGTCCACAGCGAGCCGCCGCTGTATCCCCAGCCGCGCGACACCACCGCATGGGCGTAGAACGCGCCGGTCACCTCCGCGATGCGGGCGAACGACCTCACCAGATCCGTGCGCCACCGTTCGTCGGACAGGACGCGCAGGTCCATGGTCAGGGAGATGTTCGCGACGGGGTGCGGCAATCCCTCCCGCTGCTCCTTCTCGCCGATGAGGTAGGGGGTGAAATCGTCTCCGACGCTTCTCGCCGCTCCCGAGAAGAAAGGGCGGGAGGTCTTCCAGAAAAGGCCACCGGATTCCGTTCTCCAGGCGCTGATGAAGCCCTCCTCGCCCTCATCGGACAGCTTGTGCTGCAGCGGCTCGTAGTCCCCGAACCTGCGGGGCATCGCTTCCGGGAACCAGGTCCTCAGCGCTTCGAGCAGGCGTTCGGGCAGATCATGCGGGAGGTCTTCGCGCCGGACGTACCAGTCGAGGTCGAGCAGGTCGACGTGCTCGGCGGCCGGGGGCTTGAACCGGCGGAGCGGGGCCGGCGACCAGATCGGGCGGGCATCGTTCTGGCGATCGTGGACGAGCCCGTCCGTCGCCGCCGCGAGAGCGCGCGCCGCTTTCGTGGCGAAGGCGAGGGAGGGGCGCGCGGTGTCCTCCACGGTGAACTCGTACATCAGCCGAACACCGACGGCGGCCCCGGCGACTTCATCGGGCAGATCCTCGCGTTCGACGCCGAGCGGGCCGTCGATGACGAAAACCCGCCGCTCTCTACCGCGCACGATGCGATAGGCCACGCCCGATGATCGGTCGAAGCGGCCGCCGGCGTCCGATAACGCGGTGCCAAGCCTTTCCAGATCGATATGGTGCGCGCCGTAGATTTCAATGTCGTAAGTCACGGTGACCTCAATCGGTGTCGGTTGCCGCCAGGATGGCGAGGCGGCGCCGGTCGGGGGTGAGCGCGGCCAGGCCGATGTCCCAGGCCACTCGATCGAACCAATCCGTCGCGGCCTCGAAGGCGTACCAGGCACAGCCCGTGACGCGCGCTTCGACCTCGTCGATGGCGGCGTCGTCCGGAGTTCCGGAAAGGCCCGCCAGGGATTGCCAGGCCGCCAGGCGTCCGTAGGCGCCGAACGAGCCGGAGTTGTACGCCCCTCCGGTCGATGCGGCGGCGAACAGCAGGCGCCAGGCCTGGGACGGCGGGCAGGAGGTGATCGAGAGTTCGCCGCCCGCCCCGTTGATGCATTCCAGCCCGACCGTCAGGAGCGCGTCCGGGACCGACTCGGCGTCCAGGGGCTCGGCGAGGGCGAAGACCCCGGCCTCGATGCGGCCGTTGGACTCCTCGGCCCAGTTCGCCACGGCCTTGGCGATGAGCGCGGCAGCGGCCTCCGTGGTCGTCTCCGCCGCCTCCGGAACGCGGGCGTTGCCGGACGCCGCCATGACGCGGTCGGTGGACGGCCCGTACGGGATCCCATGGCTCACGCCGCCGCGCCCGTACTGCGGCAGGTCCGGATGCTCTTCTACGTCCGACAGCTTCAAAGGAAGCCGGGCCAGAGGGTGGCGGCGCCACTGCGGCGATGCCGTCCAGTCCGCGATCTCGGGTGTCTCGGCGACGGCGACGCCCCGGAGGACGAGCTCCTGGACCAGGCAGGCGCGGAGCTCGTCCGACGCGTCCGCCCCGGTGAACACCGCCGCCACGTCCTGCGGCCGCCGGGCGGACGCCAGCATCGACGCCAGGTAGCGGTCCAGGTTCGGGCCGCCGATCCCGGCCGAGGAGGCCAGCCGGACCGCCTGGGCCGCGTTCCCGGCGCCCTCGGTGGTGGCGAGCAGCCGCAGCAGATGGTCGAGGACGCTCCGGTACTGCCATATCCCCTCGTCGTCGTGCCTCTCGGCGAGTGCGACGCCCAGGTCGCCGACGAAGTCGGCGTCGCCCTGAGCGAGACGGTCGTCGGCGAGCTTCCAGACCCCGGTCACGTCCGTCAGGCGCGGCAGTTCGGCCACGATCTTCCGTATCTGGTCGTCCACAGGGCCGAGCCTAGGCAGGCGGCCCCGGCGGCGCCGCTCAAATATCCGGGTCGGCGGCGAGGGCCTCGTAGACGGGCGCGAGCACGTCGGTGAGCGGACGCCGCCGGATCCTGATCGGCGGGGGAGTGGCCACCTGGAGGACGAAACCCGGCGGCACGGGCGGCATGGCCGGACGGTCGGGGAGGCGGCCCAGCCCGGACGGCGGCGTCCAGAAACCGGCCGCCGTGAGTGGCTCGTCCTCCATCTCGAACGGGTCGGGCTCGGTCTCCGCGCCGCGCCGCAGCGCCGCGAGCAGCTGCCGCCTGCCCCGGCCGTTCCACTGGAGGATGAGGAACGGGTCGGCGTCGAACGCCTCCGCCAGCAGGTACAGGACGGCCGCCGCGTGCTTGCACGGGTCGCCCCAGTCGGGGCAGTCGCACATCAGGTGCAGGTCTTCGGCCGCGCCGGGGAACAGCGCCAGGCCCAGCTCGGCGAACACCCACTCGATCTCCGGCGGCATCTCCCCGGCGAGCAGCCGCGCCCGGAACACCGCCCGGGACGCCAGCTCCGCCTCGACGGCCCGCCACCCGTCCGCGTCGATCGCCTCGATGCTCAGCGCCACCTCGTACGGTTCGGGCGCCGAGCCCTGCACCTTCGCCGTCACCTCGTAGGGGGCGACCTTCAGGTCGAACACGTTGCCCTTGCGCGCATACGTCCGGCCGCGCTGGAGGCGGCCCGTGTCGGCGAACGACTCGACCAGGTCGATGAAGCGGCGCGACCACCACCGCGAGCCGATCGACCCGCGCTTCGTCCGCGCCTTGATGCCCTCGAAACCCTCGAAGCCTTCGCTCATCAGTCGCTCACCGCCTCGGGCGACAGCCGCAGGACGTCCCGCAGCTCGGCCACCGAGAGCTCGGTGAGCCACTCCTCGCCGGTGCCGACGATGGAGTCGGCGAGGGCCTTCTTGCGTTCGATCATCTCGTCGACGCGCTCCTCCATCGTCCCGACGCAGATGAACTTGCGGACCTGGACGTTGCGGGTCTGCCCGATGCGGAACGCCCGGTCGGTGGCCTGGTCCTCGACGGCGGGGTTCCACCAGCGGTCGACGTGCACGACGTGGTTGGCGGCCGTGAGGGTCAGGCCCGTCCCGGCGGCCTTCAGCGACAGCAGGAAGATCGACGGTTCGGCGTCGTCCTGGAAGCGCTCGACGAGCTCGTCCCGCGCCTGCTTGGACGTCCCGCCGTGCAGCCACAGCACCGGCCGCTCAAGCCGCCCCGCCAGGTAGGGTTGCAGCATCGACCCGAACTCCGCGTATTGGGTGAAGACGAGGGCCTTCTCGCCCTGCTCCAGCACCTCGGCGCAGATCTCCTCCAGCCGCTCCAGCTTCCCGGACCGGCCGGGGAGGCGCGACCCGTCCTTGAGCAGCTGCGCCGGATGGTTGCAGACCTGCTTCAGCTTCGCCATCGTCGCCAGGACGAGGCCGCGCCGCTGCGAGTCCTCCGCCTCGGCGATCTGGGCGAGCATGTCGTCCACGGTGGCCTGGTAGAGCGACGCCTGCTCGGTGGTCAGGTTGCAGTAGACCTTGATCTCCTGCTTCTCCGGCAGATCCGAGATGATCGACTTGTCGGTCTTGAGGCGGCGCAGGACGAACGGCTGCGTCGCCCGCTTCAGCGCCAGCGCCGCCTGCTCGTCGCCGTCCCGCTCGATCGGGATCGCGAACCGCCGCCGGAACTCGGCGCGCGGCCCGAGCAGCCCGGGATTCGCGAACTCCATGATCGACCACAGCTCGGTGAGGTGGTTCTCCACCGGCGTCCCGGTGAGCGCGATCCGGTTCCGCGCCGGGATGCTCCGCACCGCCCTGGCCTGGCGCGTCCCGCTGTTCTTGAGCGCCTGCGCCTCGTCGCAGACGACCCGCCCCCACTCGATCCGCGCGAGCGTCTCGGCGTCCCGCGTCGCCGTCCCGTACGTGGTCAGCACCAGATCGGCGCCCGCCACGGCCTCGACCAGATCCGCGCCGCGCTGCCGCCCCGTCCCGTGGTGGACGTAGACGCGCAGCTTCGGCGTGAACCGCGCCGCCTCCCGCTGCCAGTTCCCCACCAGCGACATCGGCAGGATCGCCAGCGTCGGGTCGGGGCGGGCGCCGTGCTCCCGCTCGTGCACCAGAAGCGACAGAACGGAAATGGTCTTGCCTAGCCCCATATCGTCGGCAAGCAGGGCACCCAGCCCCAAATCGTCCATGAACGTCAGCCAGGCGAGCCCGCGCTCCTGGTAGGGGCGCAGTTCGGCGTCGAGCTCGTCCGGGGTTCGCATGGGGGTCAGGCGGCGGTCGGCCTCGCCGGAGAGGAGGTCGCCCAGGGCGCCGTCGGTGTCGACGCCGGTGAGGGGGAGGGTGGAGTCGCCGGCGTGGATCACCGCGCGGATCGCCTCGGCGGCGGTCATCCGGCCGCGGCGGGGGTGGCGGAGGAAGTCGAGCGCGGCCTCCAATTGCCGCTCGTCCAGCTCGACCCACTGGCCGCGGAGGCGGACCAGCGGCGTCTTCAGGCGGGCGAGCTCCTCCAGTTCGGCCTCGTCGATGCTGTCGTCGCCGATGGCGAGGTCCCAGCGGAAGTCGACCATGGCCTTCATGTCGAAGCCCGAGGCCACCGCCGAACCGGACGACGCCTCGGGGTCGTCGGCGCGTGTCGTCAGCCTCATGCCGAGCTTCGCCTTGCCCGCCCACTGCGGGAGCAGGACGCCGAAGCCCGCGGCGGCGAGCATCGGGGCCGCCTGGCGGAGGAAGCGGAACGCGCCCGCGGTGTCGAGCGCGAGCTCGGCGGGTTCGGGGCCGTCCAGCGCGCGGGCCAGGTCGGGGAACAGGCGCAGCGCGCGGCCGAGGCCGGTGAGCAGCGCCTCCTCGGCGCCCGCGACCGACGTCGCCTCGCCCGCCCAGACGAGCGCGGCCGGGACGTAGAGGCTCGGGTCGTCGGTGCCCTGGAGCGCGAACTCGATGCGCCAGGCGCCGTCCTCCTCGTCCGCGGACGGTTCGGCGAGGCGGAAGCACGTGCGGAGCGGGCCGGACGGGCGGCGCGCAGCGGCGGCCCACGCGTCCAGCTCGGCGATCAGGTCGTCGGGGTCGTCGCGGGGCTCGCGGGCGACCGCCGGGGACGGGCCCGTCAGCGCCGCCACCCAGCGCTCGGCGAGCGGCAGCCGGTCCGGCTCCTTGCGCCGGGACACCAGCAGCGGATGCGGCACCACCCCGCGGACCGCCGTGTCGACCAGCCCGGACAGCGCCTCGCGCAGCACCTCGGCGGCGGGACGGCCGCCGTCCGCGGCGCGGCACGCGGCGGGCATCGCGCGGGCCAGCGCCCGGAACCGCGCCGGGTCGTCGATCACCGGGCGCCAGCGGGCCACGAGGTCGCCGTCCTCGCGCAGCAGCGCGGGCAGCACCTGGCCGCGCCCGGCCAGATGGACGGCCTCGTCCGCGATCATGCGGAGGAAGCGCAGGTCGGTGCCGGGGACGACGTCGGCGCTGTGCTCGGCGGCCTGGAGCAGGGCCATCGCGGGGAACGGCTCCAGGACGAGCGCGGGCACCCGCCACGGGCGCAGTCCGGGCTCGTCCGAGACCGGTTCGGGCCCCAGTTCGGCGGACGGCAGCGGATGGTCGCCGGCCGTGGGCAGCGACATCGTCAGCTCGACGCGGAACAGGGTGCGGACGAGCGGCTCGTACGACGTCCCCGCGAAATCACACGTCGCGAAGGGGTGGACGTCCGGGGAAAGCTCGTACGGGCCGGTGCGTTCGGCCCACAGGCAAAGCGCACCGCCATGCCAGGTGGCGTGGGCGACGAGCATGGTCACCGAAGCTATCAGCAGCCTCTGACGTCCCTGCCCATGACCGGTGTCGCCCGCGCCGATCGCCGTCACTGCGGGCCCGAACCGCCGCGTTAGGCTCGGGACGTTGCCGCCGATATCACGCAGGAGGGTCGCCGTGGGCGAGTTCGTACGGGTCGAGGTCGAGGACGGGATCGCGACGATCAGGCTGGACCGTCCGAAGATGAACGCCCTGAACGCCCAGATGCAGCGGGAGCTGATCGACGCGTCCCGGCAGGTCACGCAGGACGACGCCGTCGGCGCGGTCGTCCTCTACGGCGGCGAGAAGGTGTTCGCGGCCGGTGCGGACATCAAGGAGATGGCGCCGATGTCGTACGCGCAGATGTCGGCCGGGCACTCGCGGCTGTTGCAGGACTTCGCGCGGGCGCTCGCCGGGATCCCCAAGCCGGTGATCGCCGCGATCACCGGGTACGCGCTCGGCGGCGGGCTGGAGACCGCGCTGACCGCCGACTTCCGCGTGGCGGGCGAGAGCGCGAAGGTGGGGCAGCCGGAGATCCAGCTCGGCATCATCCCCGGCGCGGGCGGGACGCAGCGGCTGTCCCGGCTGATCGGGCCGTCCAAGGCCAAGGAGCTGATCTTCTCCGGACGGCACGTCGCGGCGGACGAGGCCCTCGCGATCGGGCTGGTCGACCGGGTCGTCCCGGACGCGGAGGTCTACACGGCCGCGCGGGAGTGGGCGGCGACCTTCGTCGGCGGGCCCGCGATCGCGCTGCGCGCCGCCAAGCAGGCCATCGACGCGGGCCTGGAGGTCGATCTGGAGACCGGGCTGGAGATCGAGCGGACGCAGTTCGCCGCCCTGTTCGCCACCGAGGACCAGGCCGCCGGCATGCGCAGCTTCATGGAGGAAGGCCCCGGCAAGGCGAAGTTCACCGGCCGGTGAGCGCGCGCTCCTGCGCTCAGGCCGTATTCGACGCGCGGCGGCGCCTCGGAGCGTACATCTCAGTGAATCTCCACAGTTTCTTGGGCGAGCCGCCCGGCGCCGTCAAGATCGGCCGATAGCATCTCGCGCCATGCGACACGCGTACCGCACCGCGCTCGTGACGGGTGCGTCCAGCGGGATCGGTGAGAGCTTCGCCCGCCTGCTGGCGGGCCGCGGGACCGATCTGGTGATCGTGGCGCGCCGGGCCGATCGGCTGGACGGCCTGGCCCGCGAGCTGGTGGAGCGGTACCGCGTCGCGGTGGAGGTGCTGGCGGCCGACCTGACCGACCCGCTGCAGCGCGCCGAGGTCGAGGGACGGCTGATCGCCGACCCGGTCGAACTTCTGGTGAACAATGCGGGCCACGGCGCTTTTGGAGCGTTCGCGGAGGCGCCGCTCGACACCCAGCTCGCGCAGGTCGAGCTGAACGTGACCGCGCTGGTCCGGCTCACGCACGCGGTCCTGCCGGGGATGGTCGAGCGGGGGCGGGGCGGTGTCCTGAACGTGTCGTCGATGTCGGGGTTCGCGCCGTCGCCGGGCAGCGCGACCTATGGCGCGACGAAGGCGTACGTGGCGTCCTTCTCCGAGAGCCTGCACAGCGAGGTCGCGGGGAAGGGCGTGCACGTGACGGCGCTGTGCCCGGGGTTCACGCGGACCGACGACGGCGTCCCGGCCAACCTGCTGTGGCTGCGCCGCGACGACGTCGCGCGGGCCGGGCTGGAAGCGGTGGCGACCGGCCGCGCGCTGTGCATCCCGGGCGTGCAGTACAAGGCCGCGTTCCCGGCCCTGCGGCTCGTCCCGAGGCCGCTGCTCAGGGCCGCCGTGAACCGCATGTGGCAGCAGGCCGCCGACACGCGGTGACGCCGGCCTCACGCCCCCGTATTGCCCGGACCTACAAAACTCGCCGCCGGTTGGTTGTCGCGGGGCTTACTTGACGGGGATCACGCTCAGTGGCGACGATCGAACCTACGCTTTAGTAGGTTATGCACGTCCGGCCTGCTAGGAGCCCTCTCGGCGCCGCGAGCACGGCGGCGCCCGTCCGGCAGACCGCCCTCGTCCAGCGAAGGAACCGCATGTCCGTGACCCCCGAAGAGAAGTTCCAGCTCAACCTGATGGTCGACCTTGAGCCGGTGGCCGAGAGGGAACTGAACCGGCACCTCTCGATGGCCAAGGAATGGTTCCCGCACCAGTACGTGCCGTGGAGCGAAGGCCGCGACTTCGACGGGCCGCTGGACGGCGAGCCGTGGTCGATCGAGCAGTCGAAGCTGAGCCCCGAGGCGCGCGAGTCGCTCATCGTCAACCTCCTCACCGAGGACAACCTGCCCGGCTACCACAACGCCATCTCCACCGCGTTCGGCCGCGACGGCGCCTGGGGCACCTGGGTCAACCGGTGGACGGCCGAGGAGAACCGGCACGGCATCGTCATCCGCGACTACCTGACCGCCACCCGCGCGGTCGACCCGATCGCGCTGGAACGCGCCCGCATGCGCCACATGGAGGCCGGCTACGAAGCCGACCACGGCGACTCGTTCCTGCACGGCGCCGCCTACGTGTCGTTCCAGGAGCTCGCCACCCGCGTCTCGCACCGCAACACGGGCCGGGCGTCCGGCGACCCGCTGTGCGAGCAGATGCTGGCCCGCGTCGCCGCGGACGAGAACCTCCACATGATCTTCTACCGGAACCTGATGGACGCCGCGCTGGAGGCGGCGCCGAACGAGACGATGCGGGCGATCACCGACGTCGTCAAGGGGTTCCAGATGCCCGGCCACAGCATCGACGGGTTCCTCCGCAAGTCGGTCATGATCGCCAACGCGGGCATCTACGACCTGCGGCTCCACCACGACGACGTCCTCGTCCCGGTGCTGCGCAAGTGGAACATCTTCGACCGCACCGACCTGTCCGGCGAGGGCGAGAAGGCCCGTGAGGAGCTGGGCGAGTTCCTGGACGGGCTGGACGCGGCCGCGACCAAGTTCGAGACCCGCCGCGAGGAGCGCCGAGCCCGCCAGGCCGCCCGCCGCTCGTAGCCCTGCCGGTCGCCCGCTAGATCGCTTGGTCCGATTTGTCCGGAACGTCGGGGCGATTCCCGGCGTCAAAAGGGGCATGGGGAAGCATCGACGGCTGGGCGGCTATCGGTTGCTGGACGAGATCGGCCGGGGGAGCACGGCGGTGGTCCACCTCGCCATGGACCCCCGCGGCCGCGAGGTCGCGGTGAAGGAGCTGAGCCCGGAGCTGGCGGGGGAGCCGGAGGCGATCAGCCGGCTGGCCCGCGAGATGTCCGCGCAGGCGCGCGTGCGCAGCGAGTACGTCGCGCGGCTGCTGGACGGGGAGATCACGGCGGAGCGGCCGTACGTGGTCATGCAGTACGTGCCCGGCTGCCCGCTGAACGACCTGGTCTCGGCGTACGGGCCGCTGCGCCGCGACCGGCTCGCCCGGTTCGCGCGGCGGCTGGCGCTCGCGCTCGGGGACGTCCACGACGCGGGCGTCCTGCACCGGGACGTCGCGCCCGGCAACGTGATCGTGATGGGCGACCGGCCGACGCTGATCGACTTCGGCATCGCGCACGAGTCGGGCGCCGAGCAGATCACCAGGCGCGGCATGGTCGTGGGGACGCCCGCCTACCTGGCGCCGGAGCTCATCGAGGGCGGCCGCGCCACCGCCGCGTCCGACGTGTTCTCGTGGGCGTCGACGGTCGCGTGCGCCGCCACCGGGCGCCCGCCGTTCGGACGCGGCTCGCTGCACGGCGTCTGCTTCCGCATCCTGCGCGGCCAGGCCGACCTCGACGGCGTGCCGGAGCCGCTGGCCGGGGTGCTGCGGGCGGCGTTCCAGCGCGACCCGGCCAAGCGCCCGACGGCGCGCTGGCTCGCCGGGGCCCTCGCGGAAGGCGACGGCGCCGTCCGGCCGGCCGCGCCCCTGGCGGCGGGACGTCCTCCGGCCAGGAACAGGCGGCACGGCGTGTCCGCGGCCGGCCGCGGATGAGAACTCGGGGCACGATCGACGGGGGTAGGGTTTCGGAAACGATGAAGGGAGCAGTCACGTCCGGGGACCGAATCGGCCACTACACCGTGCTCCAGACCCTCGGGGAAGGGGGAATGGGCGTCGTCTACCTCGGCGCCGATCCCGAGGGCCGGAACGTGGCCATCAAGGTGCTGCGGCCCGCGGTCGCGGGGGACGCCACGGCGCGTCGCCGGCTGGCCCGCGAGGTCGACTCGATGCGCCGGGTGCACAGCCCCCACGTCGCGGAGATCCTCGACGCCGATGTGACCGCCGACCGGCCCTACATCGTCACCCAGTACGTGCCTGGGCGGACGCTCGAAGAGATCGTCGAGGAGTCCGGGCCGATCTACGGGCCCGCGCTGCAGCGGCTCGCCGTGGGCCTCGGGGCCGCGCTGTCGGCGATCCACGGCGCCGGGATCGTCCACCGGGACATGAAGCCCGGCAACGTGATGCTCGTCGACAGCGAGCCCGTCGTGATCGACTTCGGTATCGCGCAGGGCGCGGACGCGACCCGGCTGACCGCGACCGGGATGGTCATCGGCACGCCCGGCTACCTGGCGCCGGAGATCATCGAGGGTGAGGACGCGGGCCCGCCGTCGGACGTGCACGCCTGGGCCGGGACGGTCGCCTACGCCGCGACCGGCCGCCCGCCGTTCGGCTCCGGCACCTTCGAGTCGATCTTCTACAAGATCATGCAGGGCACGCCCGACCTGGACGGCGTGCCGGACGCGCTGCTGCCCGTCCTCCGCTCCGCCATGGCGCGGCATCCCGCCGAACGTCCCACCGCGGTCAACCTGGTGCAGCTCACCCGGCGCATCCACCTCGAAGCCACCATCACCGACCAGACCCGCGTCGACCGCCACTACCCGTCGCCGAGCGCGTCGCAGGGGTCCGGCACCTCGCAGCCGACGCCCGGTACGTCGCGGCCGGTGGACGAGACCGCGGCCGACCACTCCCGCCAGTTCTCCATGCCGGTGCCGGCGCCGCCGCCGCACGAGGTGGAGCAGCCGCGTCCCACCACGCCCGGCTCGACCGCGATCCCGGTGCCCGGGCC
>NZ_SMJX01000202.1 GCF_004348535.1 Actinomadura sp. KC216 | reverse complement strand
GCTGCTGGGGGGCGGGCCGGTGGACACGTCGGCGAGGCCCGGAAGCATCTTGGTCGCGGCCGCCGCGGCGGCGACCCGAACGGTCGACCCGAGCTGCGCGATGTGCGCATCCTGCTGGCGCAGCCTGGCCTCTACTTCCGCGAGCGCCTGATCGATCTTGGCGCTGAGATGTGCGGTCACCTCCGTGATGACGCGTTCGGTCATCCGAATACCGATGTCCTCGATGTCGCCGATCCTGGCTGGGCGCGACTCCTCCACCGCGAGAACCTCCTTGTTCTCCCGTCACGCTTGCGCTGCGCTGTCCCCATTGACAGGGAGACGTGCCCAGGTCAGCCCGGGTTGTCACGTGCCAATAAGGTCCGCCGTTCACCAGTTAGAGGGCGAACGTTCACTTAGGTGAGAGTTGCAGCGCTGTGACCAGGGGGATTTCGGGGACTCACTGCACGTGCACTAAACCGATCACAGGGTGACCTGATCCGGCCACGAGCGAATGGCCCGCCGCTAGCGCCCTTATTCAGCCCGTTCCGTGGACTTGACCTCCGGGAGCGTCTCGGCCTCCCGGCCGGCCAGGATCTGCGCCAGGCGTACCTGCCACGGCTCGTCCACCATCGCCCAGATGATCCGCTCGGCCTGATTGCGCAGGCCGCCGGGCGGATAGTCCGGCTCCGGCTCGGACGGGTTCACGTGGACGGTCAGCCTCACCGTGCCCTCGCTGGGCTCCGTCGCGACACTCAAGCGCTCATCCAGCTCGGCGAGGCGCTCGGCTAGACGGAGGGTTACGGGAGAGTCAGCGGTCTCAATGCCCGCGAGTGCGAGGGCTTCGCGGTAAGGGATTCCTAGCTTCTTAGCCACGTCCTTGACGGTGGCTGGCAGCGGGCTGCGCGGCTGGGTCTTCCAGTTGTCGATGGTGCCCCGCGCGACGCCGGCCTTCTCTGCTAGCTGCACGACTGTCCAGCCATTGTCCAGCTGGATTCGTCTCAGGCGGTCATAGAGCGGACGCGCGGGAGCATCGGTCTGCTCAGTCATGTCTCCAGATGTAGCACGGGCGGCGCATCTTTGGACATCTCTAGACAGGTTAGGTCTGCCTAACTGTGTCCAGAGGTGTCCTTCGTAGCCGCCTCTTGCGCAGAGGTGTCTAGAGTTGTACCTTGCTCATGACAGCAGGGCCCATCTCTAGACAAGGGAGGACAGGGGTGACCCAGTACCTCACTAAGGCGGAGGTGGCGGAGCGGCTCCGCGTCAGCGAGAAGACCGTGGATCGGTACATCCGGCGCGGCTTCCTCAAGGCGATCAAGACCACCGACACTCCGCAGGGCGCGGTGCGCGTGACCGTCGCCAGCTACGAGGCATACGTCGCCCGTCAGACCGTGACCCCGGCGGGCGCCTGATGACGGACAAGGGCTGGATCTGCCCCGTCTGCCGGGCGTGGAACCCCTCCACGCGGGTCGTCTGCATCAACACCCCGCAGCACGACGCCCCTCGGCCCGGTGAGGACGACTGATGGCCGCCCCCACCCCGCGGATCTGCCGCACCCGCGACGAAGCGTTCGCCGCGGGCTGGAACGACGGGCTCCGCGACCGCGAAACCCACCCCCTCACCACCAGCGAACAGGCCCGCCTGGCGGTCCTGCTCCGCCCCTACCTGACCGACAAGGCACGCAAGACCGCCTGACCCCCAACACAGATCGGCCCCCGCCGGGGCTAGCGGCGGAGGCCGGGTGCGGAGGAAGTCCGCACCCCGGAGTCTACGGAGGAAGAACGTGAACCCGATCCTGATCCTCACCCTCGTGGCGGCCGCCGCGATGGTGACCGCGGTCGCCGCAGTGCGGCACCCGCGGATCTGCTGCACGGCCGCCGGCGTCGCGTCCGGTGTCCTGCTGCCCCTGTCGGGCTGGCTGGCCGTCGCGGACTACCACGCCGCCTACGCGGTCGCGGCCGGGGTGACCGGCACGACGGCGCTCGGGTGGGGCGGCTGGCACGCCATCGTGCAGACAACCAAGCAGCGGGCCCGCGCGGAGTTCGTGGCGGCACACCCGCGCATCACCCGGCGCCGCGCCGAGCTGGACGGCCACACGATCACGATCGAGCAGGTCGACCGCGAGACGGCCCGCCAATGGATGAGCGTGGCGCACGACTGGGAGAGCCTGATCGGCCGCCTGTCCGTGGTGGAGCGGCATGACGGCTGGCTGTCCAAGGTCTGCGCGATCGAGGGCGTGGACGGCATCACCGGCGACGTGCTCAGGGAGGCCGCGCAGGGGACGGCGCGCACGTACGGGGCGCGGTATGTGCCGGTCTGGTCGGACCCGGATTCGTCCGCGAGCGTGCGGCACGAGATCGCGGTCGACAACATCACCGGCGGTGCCCTGTGAGCGCCGCGACCAAGACCGCGACAGCCAAGACCTGCCCGGCCTGGTGCGCCGGGGACCACGCCGACAGCGCCGACTACCGGCACCACCAGGGCCGGGGCATCACCCCGACGTTCGGCCTGTACGCGTCGATCTCCTGGTCCGAGCCGCTCACCGCCACCGCCCGCGCCATGGACGCCGGGCCGAAGGTGTTCTTCAAGGTCGGGGACGGGTCGCTGTCGCTGACCGCGCAGCAGGCGACGGACCTGGCCGAGGTCATGGAGGAGCTGGAGCGCGACGACGCGGCGGGGCTGCTGCGGGACATGGTCGCGCGAATCGAGCGTGCGTCGTGACCGCCGCGCTGAAGGTCTCCGAGATCCTCGACAAGGCCACCGACGTCATCGGACGAAACGGGCTGGTGGCCGGTCTCTGGTACGTGCCGACCGACAACAAGTCGCCTGTGGACTGCCCGGTGTGCACCGGCGGGGCGCTCGCCATCGCCGCCGGATTCTTCCCCGACTACGACGGCGAGCCGTCCGGCGCCTACGCCGACGCCGTCGGGGTGCTGGCCGAGCGGCTCGGGCTCGACCCGGCGCAGCACGAGACGGCGCAGGACGTGGTGCTGTACGGGATCGCCCCGTGGAGTGACACGGTCCGCAACGCCGATGAGGTGGTCCGGGAGCTGCGCGCCGCCGCCGCGAGCGAGCGGGAGGCGGGCCGGTGACCGCGCTGCTGATCGAGGGGGCCGCCGCGCAGGCGGCCCCCGCCCGCCCCGGGCTGCTGACCCGCGAGGTCATCGCCGCGCAGTGGGAGCGCCTCGCCCGCTGGTACCTGAACGGCCCCGAGGACGACGACCCGATCACGTGGGCCGCCGTCGACGCCCTCGCGCCGCACCTGCCGGAGGACGACCGGACCCTGTGGTTCGAGCAGCTGTTCAACGCGATCCCGGTCCGGGATGGCGACGTGGACCTGTCGTCGCTGCCGCCGGACGAGCGGGACCCCGACCTGATCGAGCGGACCGCGTGCGAGGCGATCGATGAGGCGATCGAGCACCTGACCGGCGGTGCCCGGTGACGGCGGCGGCTGAGGCGGCGCCGCTGGTGATCGAGCGGCCCGGCGCCTACGACGACATCGACGCCGACGTCTACCACGCCGACCCCGTCCCCGGCGGATCGCTGTCGTCCAGCGAGGCGCGGCGGCTGCTGCCGCCGTCGTGCCCGGCGCTGTTCCGCCACTACAAGGACCACCCCGAGCAGCGGACGTCCACGAAGGCGCTCGACTTCGGCTCGGCGGCGCACGCCGTGGTGCTGGAGGGCGACGAGTCCTCGATCGTCGCGGTGGACGCCAAGGACTACCGGACGAAGGCCGCGCAGCAGCAGCGCGACGCGGCCCGCGCCGCGGGGAAGACGCCGCTGCTGCCGCACGAGCTGGCGACCGTCCGGGAGATGGCCGCCGCGCTGAAGGCCAATCCGCTTGCCGCGCGGCTGCTGGAACGCGGGCAGGCGGAACGCAGCCTGTTCTGGGCCGACAAGGACACCGGCGTCCGCCGCCGCGCACGGCTCGACTGGCACCGCGAGAAGCGCGGCGGCCGCGTCATCGTCCCCGACTACAAGACCGCCGTGTCGGCGGAGCCGCGGGCGTTCGGCCGCGCCGTCCGCGAACACGGCTACCACGTCCAGGCCGCCTGGTATCTCGACGGGCTCCGCGCCCTCGACCTCGGGGACGAGACGAGCGCGTTCGTGTTCATCGTCCAGGAGAAGACGCCGCCGTACGTGGTGACGGTCGCCGAGCTGGACGCCGACGCGCTCGCGCTCGGCCACGCCCTGACGCGGCGGGCGATCGACATCTACCAGGAGTGCACGGAGGCCGGCGTCTGGCCGGGCTACTCGACCGACATCGTTCACGTTTCCCTGCCGCCGTGGGCGGCCGATGATCTGGAGGCCGCCCATGGGTGAGCTGACCGTACGCGAAGACCAGGCCCCCGACACGTCCCCACCCACGCCCACGCCCGCCCCGGTCGGGCCCGTCAGCGAACTGGCCGCATGGGCGTACGACGCGGAGCAGGCGCACCGCATCGCTACGTCCCTGGCGAAGACGTCGTTCGTTCCGGCGTCGCTGCGCGGGAAGCCGTTCGACATCGCCGCCGCGATCCTCACCGGGCAGGAGCTCGGGCTCCGCCCCATGGCGTCGTTGCGGGCGATGGACGTCATCCAGGGCACGCCCGCGCTGCGCGCCCACGCCATGCGGGGGCTCGTCCAGGCACAGGGCCACGCCGTCCAGCTCGTCGAGTCGTCCGACACGCGGTGCGTGATGCGGGGCCGCCGCCACGGCGACGATGAGTGGCAGACGGTCACATGGACGATCGAGCGAGCGCAGCGGCTCGGCCTCACCGGCAAGGACCAGTGGAAGAAGCAGCCGCAGACAATGCTGATCGCCCGCGCGACGGGCGAGATCTGCCGACTGATCGCGGCGGACGTGCTCTATGCGGCGCCGTACGTGGCCGAGGAGCTGGACGGGGCTGGGCGCCCGGCACCGACGTACGCGGCCGAGCCGGTGACGGCGGCGGAGATCCTCGCCGGGGACGAGCCGGACGACGAGCCGGAGCCGCCGGGCGAGAGTGAGCCGGTCGACCCGGACGCGGACGCCGCCGCGCAGTTGGCCGACGAGACGGGCGGGTGGCCGCCGGTCCGCAAGCCGGGGAGCGGCGCCTGATGCCCGAGAAGACGATCCACTTCCAGGACGGCCAGGAGCTCACCGCCGACCTGCCCCACAACACGCTCGACCCGCGCTACAGCGAATGCACCGACCACCGGTTGGCGTGCATGTGCCGCGAGGCGCACATGGCCGAGGACCGTCACGAGTTCATCGCTGAGCGGGAGCTGGCCAAGCGCGCCTTCAACGATGTCCTCAAGGACCACAACACGTTCCCCGCGGACGGGTTGGAGTGCAGGTGCACGGGCTGCGAGATCGCCCGCCGCGTCGGGCAGGTGTTCCGCAGCTACGTGGACGTCGTGTACGAACGGCGCGACCGACGGCTGAGCGGGGGCGGCGCCTGATGGGCGGCTGGCACCTGGGCCCGATGCTGGCCTACGACCTCGAAACGGACTCCCCAGACCCGCAGGACGCCCGGATCGTGACGGCGTGCGTCGCCGAGATCGACGGCACCGGACAGCACGCACCCGGCGTGCAGTCCTGGATCCTCAAGCCGACCCGCCCCATCCCCGACGGCGCGGCCGAGATCCACGGATACACGACGGAGAAGGCGACGGCGGAGGGCCGGGACCCGATCGAGTGCATCACCGAGATCGCCGTGCAGCTCGGCGAGGCCACAGCCGCCGGCGTCCCGATCGTCGCGTTCAACGCGGTCTACGACTTCACCGTCCTGGATCGCGAGATGCGGCGGAACTCCATCGGCGTCATCGGCCCGCAGCATCCCGGCCAGATGAGGGTGATCGACCCGTTCGTGCTCGACAAGGCCCTCGACAAGTACCGCAAGGGCAAGCGGACCCTCACGGCCACGTGCGAGCACTACGGCGTGCGGCTGGACGGCGCACATGACGCGTCGTTCGACGCGGTCGCGGCGGCGCGGGTGGCGTGGCGGATCGCGCAGCGGCACCCGCAGATCGCCCGCTTGGACCTGGACGAGCTCCACGCCTACCAGGTCGCGGCGAAGGTCGAGCAGGACGCGTCCCTTGCGGCCTACTTCCGGCGGATGGCGCGGCAGCAGCGCGACGTGGATGAGCAGATCGCGCTGAACGCGAAGGCGGAGGGATGTACGGGCGCGTGGCCGCTTATCCCGTTCGCTCCGGAGCGGCAGGAGTCCCTGGCGTGAACGCGCATGAGGTCACGCCGGAGATGGTGCAAGAGGTCTCGGAGGTCGGCCGGGCCCGCGCCGAGCGGATCGCCGCATACGCGTCCCGCCGGTTCGGTGGGCTGCTCGTCACGGACGCGGCCCGCGAGGCCGAGCTGAACGACAGAACGGCGCGGTCCTACGACCGGTGGCTGCCGCTGCTGTCCGCCCGGTTCGAGCACCTGCCGGAGCCGCCGAAGGGCTCGGACATGCGCTCTCACCGCGACGCCAGCGATGCGGGCCGTTCGGGTGGTCATCAGACGCATCACGTGCAGCGCGGGGTCGTCTCGCCGGACTGCGCGCTGTGCCAGGGGACCGGATCGTGACCGCCGCCGATGGCGCGCAGGCCCGGCACCGCGAGCAGCAGATCCGGCGTCTCCTGGGCGAGCACGCGGACCGGGTCGTCCCGTCCGGTGACGGCATGGCCGCGATCCGTGCCCGCATTGCTTCGCGCCGCCCATGGTGGCGGCGCCTCATCCCCGCACGTAAGAGCAGGACCGCCGCCCCGGCTGGACCCGGGACGGCGGCAACGGCCGAACGACTGGAAGGAAGCACGGCCATGCACACCCTACAAAGCGAGAACAGCCCGCGCGGACGGCAGATGGCCGCCAGCCTCGCCCTGTTCCACCTGCTGGAGCAGGCCCTCCCCGACGCCGAGTGGGCGATCACCGAGCACGGCCACCTCAGCGGGCACGTGTCCCGCCCCGGCGACGACGCGCAGGCCCGCGCCGACGTCGGCGACTACGCCCGCTTCTTCAACGCGCACGTGCAGCGATCGCAGGGCGGCGAGCACGGTGAGGAGTGGGTCCACCTGTCGGCGGCCTCGGTGTATCGGGGCGTCGCGGTGGCGGTGTGGACGCACGTGGACGTGCGGCCCGTCGCGCCGGAGAGCAGCGCCTACGGCCTCGACCTCGCCCGCGCCGTCCGCGAGGCCGGGGGCCGGTCATGACCGCGCCGCTGATCACCCCGTCCCCGTACCTGCGTGACGGTCTCCTCACCGTCGCGACGGACCTGCGCACCCGCGCCGAGAAGACCGCTACCCGGCTCACCGAAGCGCAGGCCGAGGTCGCCCGGCTGCGCGCCGAGCTAGAGGCCGCCGAGCAGCACGCCCGGGAGGTCACGGCCGAGCACGACAGCCTCACCGCGTCCGCCGCATGGGCCGAGCAGCAGGCCGCGCAGCTGACGGCGCTGATCGAGCCGGACCCGGCCGAGCAGCACGCCGCGACCGGGCTCATGCGCGAGGAGCCCGTCCCGTACTCCGCGCACGTCGGCCGCCGCGTCGAGATCATCACCAGCGCCGACGAGCGCATCACGGGACGGCTCATCCGTGCTGACGCCGCCGACGTGCGGATCGCTCTGCCGGAAGGCGAGCAGACCATCCCGCACGAGCACATCGCCGCTGTGCGCCCCGCCGTCGGCGAGGTGTGGTCCGACGCTGCCGCGCCCGGCGGGTACGTGTGCGCCGCACCGGTCCCGCCCGGCGGCCCCGGCCTCGACATGCCCGACGGGTCGCGGGTGTGCGGGATGCCGGTCGAGTCCGAGCCGTGCCGAGAGCACGGGCGGCCGGACGACCTGTCATCAGCCGAAGTGTCCCGCTGGCCGTGCCCGAAGTGCGGCGGCCACCTGAAGTGGGTCGGCGAACACCTGGACGAGATCGGCCACGTCGACAACGGCGGCCGGGAGGAATGCCCCGAGTGGCTAGCCGCACCCGCCCCGCCCGGCGACCCGGCCATGACCATCCCGGACACCGGCATCGCCCCGCCGTCACTGCCGCGCGCCGAGCCGACCGGCAAGCCCCGGCACGAGAAACCCAAGGGCGGACGCGTCACCGGGGCGTTCCGAAAGGTCGGCCTCATCGCCGGACTCGATGACCAGCCCGCCGACGAGCAGGACGGAGACGTCAATGCGTAAGCCCCTCCGTGACATGAAGACCATCCGCGACCGCATCGGCCGGACGATCGACGACTACTCCACCGACAACAACGGCACGATCGAGTGCGCGCTCGATGCCGCACAGCCCGTCCTCGACGAAGCCCGCGCCGAGCGGAAGCGCCTACGCCAGTACCTGGCCAGTGCGAACGACGAGATCCGTCGGCTGCGCGGAATCGAGGCCGAGGTGGAGCGGCTCCGCGCCGCGGTCAAGACCGCCGAGGACGGCTGGGAACGGGACGTGAAGCGGCTCCGCGCCGAGCTGGAGCGTCACCAGGCCGCCGCGCCCGCGACCAACGCACTGGCCCAGCGCCACCGCGAGCGCGCCGAGCAGGCCGAGGCCGAGCGAGACCGTGCGCGCAGGGACGCCAAGGAGTGGCACGACACCTACCAGGACGCCGCGAACGCCACGGACGAGTTCCTCGGCTACCTGCTGAAGCTGCTGCCCGGCGCGGCCGACGAAGGCATGGACGCCTACGACCAGATCCCGCGCGGCGTCGAGAAGCTGACGGCCGAGCGGGACACCGCCCGTGCCGAGGTGGAGCGGCTCCGCGCCAAGCTCGACCAGCCATGCGGCATGTGCCACCCCTGCGTCAACTGGGCCGACGAGACATGGCGGCAGGCCAACCGCAAACCCCCGCACGTCCACGAATGGGACGAACTCCGCGAGCAGGTCAAGCGCGTCCGCGAGCAGCACCCGCCCGAACGCCACGGCGGCCGGACCGTGTGCGGCGCCTGCCGCGACGTCTACGAGGAGCCCGTGCCATGGCCCTGCGTCACGATCACCGCCCTCGACGGGACGGAGCCCGCCTGATGGCCTACCTTCTCCGCTGGAAGATCGGCAGCGACCTGACCGCCTACGACGAGTTCGCCGGCGCCGGAGGGTCCAGCCAAGGCGCCGACAACGTGCCCGGCGTCCGGCTCATCTTCGTCGCCAACCACGACGACATGGCCATCGCCTCGCACGCCGCGAACTTCCCCGACGTCGAGCACTACAAGGGCGACGTCGTCGAAGCCGACATCACCCGCTTCCCCTACGCGCACCTGTTCTGGGCCTCACCGGCCTGCCCGCCCTGGACAGACGCCCGCGGGGTGAAGCGCGACTTCGACAAGACCAATCAGCAGGTGCTGTTCGGCCCGGACGGCCCCGAGGAGAACGTCGCGCGGGCCCGCGCCCTCATGGAGGAGATTCCCCGCTACCTGCGGCACTGGGCCGACAAGGGCCGTCCCGTCCTCGGGGGCGTGGTCGAGAACGTCATCCAGCTCCTCAAGTGGGACCAGTTCGGGCGGTGGCGCCGCGAGATCGAGGCGATCGGCCCCTACGACGTGTACGTCATCGCCTACAACTCCATGCACGCCCGCCCGGTCCGCACACGGCGGGCCCCGCAGTCGCGTGACCGCGCGTTCATCATGTACGTCCACAAGGCGTTCGGTCGCCGCCCGGACCTGCGCAAGTGGCTGTCCCCGCGCGCGTACTGCCCGACCTGTGACGAGGTCGTCTCGGCGATGCAGGTGTTCAAGAAGCCCGGCGCCGTCATGGGCCGCTACCGGCAGCAATACGTGTACCGGTGCCCCCGCACCACCTGCCGCAACCAGATCGTCGAACCCGACGTGCTGCCCGCGCTGCACGCGATCGACTGGACGCTCAAGGGCAAGAGGATCGGTGACCGCGGCGAGCCGCTCGCCGCGGCGACGCTGGCCCGTATCAGGGCAGGGATCGATCGGTACTGGACGCCTGTCCTCACCCCGGCGGGCGGGACGTGGCGGAAGGACGCCACGACCGTGCTGGAGCCGATGCCAGCCCGCACGACGCGGGAGAACGACGGCGTAGCGGTGCCGCCGCTGATGGTGCCGGTCGAGGGCCGCCCCGGGAAGACGGCCGCACCCGCGTCGGCGCCGCTGCGCACGCAGACCGCCCGCAACGAGACCGGCATGGCGCTGCCCATGGTGATGCCCTGTGCGGGGCGTTCCGTCCCGGCGACCGTCGCCGAGCCGATGCCGTCGATCCTGGCGAGCAACCCGCCCACGCTCGTCGAGCCGTTCCTCGTCCCGCTGCGTGGCGGTGGTGACAAGGAGAACGCCCGCCCGATTCACGACCCGCTGACCACCGTCACCGCGTCCGGGAACCATCACGGGCTTGTTGCCGGTGATCGGCAACTCCTCGTCCCCTACTACGGCAACGGCGCCGCCCGGCCGGCCGGTGAGCCGATCGGGACGTTGCCGACCCGCGACCGGTACGCCCTCGCCGAGGGCGCGGCCGATGTCGACCTGGACGACGTCCTGTTCCGCATGTTGGAGCCGCACGAGATCGGCGCCGCAATGGCGTTCGCACCGGACTACATCGTGCTCGGCAACAAGCGGCAGCGGGTGAGGCAGTACGGCAACGCCGTCACCCCTCCGGTTGCCGAGGTCCTGGTGTCGGCGCTCGTGGAGGCGATCACCGGCGAGGACTTGGAGCAAGCGTCATGACCACCCACGAGCAGCTTGGCCTGGCGGCGGGAGGGGAAGCCCCCGCCGGGCCGAGTGCCCCATACTCCATCACCGTCCTCGGCAAACCCGCCCCCCAAGGCTCCAAGCGGCACGTCGGCGGCGGCCGCCTCATCGAACAGTCCAAACGCGTCGCCCCCTGGCGCGAAGCCGTCAAGGAAGCCACCATCCGCCGCCTCGAAGTGCGGTCCCTGGAGACCTACGGCGGCATCTCGCAGGCCGGACTACTCCGCATCGATGGGCCCGTCACGCTCGACATCACGTTCGTGTTCGACCCGCCCAAGTCCGCGCCGAAACGGCGCCGCATCTGGCCCATCACCCGATCGTCCGGCGACGTCGACAAGCTCCAAAGATCAACTTTCGACGCCCTCACCGACGCTGGCGCGTTCAAGGACGACTCGCAGGTCGTGGACGTCCACGCCCGCAAAGTCCACACCAACGACCCGGACGCGCCGCTCCGCGTCCCCGGCGCCGTCATCCGCATCCGGGAGATCTCGTGACCACCCTCGCGCCCGGCACCTGGGACCGGCAAGCCGCATGCCGCGACTGGAGCCGATTCATGGACCTCCCGGCCGACGAACGCAACCCGACCCTCATCCAGGCCGCCAAAGCCATCTGCGACGACTGCCCCGTCCTCGACCACTGCCGCGAATGGGTCCTCGCCCTGGCGCCCCGCGACGACCCCGGCGGCATCTGCGGCGGACTCACCGAACCCGAACGCGCCGCACGCCGCAAGGTCACCGTCGCGGCCGACGTGCCCGATGGGCACAAGTGGTGCCGCCGCTGCCTGGACGTCAAGCCGCTGGAGGCGTTCTACCGCGACCGGAAGAACGCCGACGGCCGCAACTCGTTCTGCAAGGCCTGCAACAGCCGCATCAAGACCGCCCGCTACCACGCGACCAAAGGAGCCGCGAAATAGATATCCGCGATATCTGAAATCCCTCAAATATTTCCGCGCCCCGCATATCGCAAAACGAAAATCCGCAGCTTGACCTCGTCGAAAGACTCAAGCCGAAGCCTAACCCGGAAAGGCACGCCATGACCGACGTGAAGATCGAAGGGAAGGTCGGCGGACAGGCCGCCGCCGCCGCCCTGGAACCGCACGCCAAGACCCTCTACGACCGGCCCGGCGTCCGCGTCCTCGCCGTCGTCGAACTCGCCCACACCGAACGCACCCAGCCAGCCCCCGACTCCGACAAGAACGCCTCCGTCAAGCTCCGCATCTCCGGCATGGAAATCCCCAACAAGGAGCAGGAAGGCGCCATCCGCGAAGCGATGCGCGCCCTTTTCCTCCAGCGCACCGCGCAGGGGACGCTCGAAGAAGACGGCGAGATCACCCTGTCGGAAGACACGCTCAAGCTCACCGCGGGCATGCTCACCGAAATCGAGGTCGCGCGCCTCCGTGCCGGGCTGCGCCACTGGAAGCACTACGCCAACCGGGCCGTGTCGACCCCGAACATGACCGCGACGGAGGCCGCGCACGAGCTCCGGGAAGTCGCCGACGGGCTGACCGCGCTGCTCAACCACGGCCCCGTGGACGGCGCCTGATGGGCTGGGGATCAGCGGGCTACCGCATCTTCGACCCGGTCGCCCAGGCACTCATCGACGCCGACGCCTCCGAGGAGACCAAGCGGCGCGTGCTCGGTGACCTGATCGAAGAACTCCGCCAGGAGGACTGGGACACCGAGCACGACTCGTTGCAGCGCTTCGAGGACGACCCGACCATCGTCGCGATCTTTGCCGAGCACGGCGTCACCCGCTGATGCAGTGCTCCGCCGTCCCGTGCCCCGCCCCGGCCACCGTCCTCCTGACCGGCCGGGGCGGAGCCGGAGGCGTGCACCGCGCCGCCACCACCTGCGACACCCACCGGCGCGAAACCCGCCGCTGGGTCGCAGGCGCCGGACCGAACGTCACCGAGCAGGCGCTCCAGCCCGACCCCGATGAAGCTCCCGTCACGCTGTTCTGAAAGGCGCCCACGTTGAGCAAGGAAACGTACCGGGAACGGTGGCTCCGCGAAGTGTTCCGCACTCCGCTGATCACCGATACCGTGCGCGTCGCCCTGCTCGCCCTGTCCACCGAAATGGACGACGACGGCCAGGTCGCCATGCCGCGCGAAGACCTCGCGGAAATGCTCGGCCGGAACCCGCGAAAGATCAACGACAGGTACAAGGGCGCCATCGAAGCGGGGTTCCTGGAGCGGGTCGCCCGCGGCCAGAAGTACCGCGCCGCCGTGTATCAGGCCACGCTGCCCGCGCACCTCAGCGGGACCCCCGGGGGGCCCACTGAACGCCGTCTCAGCGGGCCCCCCGTCCGGCCCGCTGAAGATTCTCAGCGGGCCGATCCACAGGACCCTGAGAATCGGACACCCCCAGTTCTCAGCGGGCCCCCCGTCCGGCCCGCTGAGAATCGCGCCCCTTATAAGGATCACGCGCGCGCGCACTCTAAGACGGCTGACCTAGGTAGCACTACGGCGCCAGCCGACGCCGACGACAGTCGGCAAGGCGGCGTCGTGGTCAATCTCTTCAACGAGATGAATGAAAAGCCCTCGCTTCGCTCACAAACGCCCGCGTCCGCGGGCGCGAGTGTGCGAGACGACCCCGACCGGTTCCCCGAATTCTGGGACGCCTACCCCCGCCGAATCGCCAAAGGCGCCGCCCGAAAAGCATGGGCGAAGGCCATCAAGAACGGCGCCGACCCCGAAGAAATCATCTGGGGCGCCCGCCGATACGCCACCGACCCACGCCGCACCACCGCCGATATCCGCTACACCGCCCACGCCTCCACATGGCTCAACGCCGAACGGTGGACCGACGAAGAAGAACCCGCGCCCGCACCACTACCCACCGACCCCCGCCAGCAGGCCACCGACGACCTGTTCGCCGACGCCATGCAGCGCGCACGCGCCCGCGACGCACAGGAAGGACACCGGTGAACCACGAAGAAGCCGTCGCGCTCTGCCGCTACGTCAAAGCCTGCTGCCCCCAGCAGGCCATGGACACCTACACCCCCGACGCCTGGCACGACCTGCTCGGCGACCTCCGCCTGGACGACTGCCGCGCCGCAGCCAAGACCGTCGCGCAGCGGCAGCCGTTCGTCGCGCCCGCCGAGATCCGCGAAGAGGTCAAGCGCAGCCGCGGCGACCGCATCGGCCCCGCTGGGCCCGGCCTGCACCCCGCACCACCGCCCGTCCACCCCGACGCCGGACCCAAGGCGTACCTGGACGGGCTCCGCGCCCAGCAGACCGGCATTGCCGACGGCCACGCCCCCCGCGCCGCGATCCTCGCCAGCGCCGCCGACCC
Source organism: Actinomadura sp. KC216 (assembly GCF_004348535.1). GTDB lineage: Bacteria > Actinomycetota > Actinomycetes > Streptosporangiales > Streptosporangiaceae > Spirillospora. The sequence goes on along the minus strand of NZ_SMJX01000202.1, from coordinate 1,349 downwards.
CGAAGGCAACCCCCACGCCCGCGCCGTCCTCGCCCAGTACCGGGCCGCGAGAGAGGCCAAGGCCCGCCAGGACGCCGCCGAACGCGATGCCGAGTCCGCTGCGCTGCGCCTCTACCGGGACGCCGTCGAACGGCTCCTCACCGCGCCCGACCACGGCGCGGCCGCGCTCGCCGACGCCCGCGACCACCTGCTCGGCGACGCGCAGGCCGCGCAGGGGTTTCCCGACCTACAGGCGACGCCGGGCGTGATGGACGAGCACAAGATCACCATCTGGGCGGCCCGCGCCGCCGCCGGGGAAGCGGAGGCGTCGTGAGCGCCGAACGGATCCTCACCGCGATCCGCGCGCAGCCCCCATCCCAGCGCCGCCGCGAGCGCGTTGCCGTGCTGCAACGCCGCTACGCCCACGTCGAGCCGTGGAAACCCAAGCCCGCACCCGCACGCCCGAAGCCGGAGCCTGCGACCCCGGCCGGGCCCGAACAACTGGAGCTGACGTGAAGCCGCCCCTGGCCTACTACGGCGCGAAGGTCACCATCGCCCAGCGCATCGTCGACCTCCTGCCCGAACACGAGCACTACGTCGAGCCCTACGCCGGATCCCTGGCCATCCTGCTCGCCAAGCGGCCATCCCGCATGGAGACCGTCAACGACCTCGACGGCGACCTCATGACCTTCTGGCGCATCCTCCGCGACCGCCCCGCCGACCTCGAACGCGTGTGCGCCCTCACCCCGCACGCCCGCGCCGAACACCTCGAGGCCTACACGCCAGTCCCGGACGACCACCCCGACCGGCAGCTCGAAGTCGCCCGCCGCGTCTGGATCCGGCTCGCCCAAGGACGCAGCGGCACCCTCCGCCGCACCGGCTGGCGCTTCTACGTCGACCCCGCCGGGTCGTCCACGTCGATGCCCGGCTACCTCGACGGCTACGTCAACCGGATGGCCGCCGCCGCCGAGCGCCTCGCCCGCGTGTCCCTCGAATGCCGCCCCGCCCTCGACGTCATCGACGCCTACGGCGCACAGCCCGACGTCCTGCTGTACGTCGACCCGCCGTACCTCGGGTCGACCCGTGCCCGGAACTACCGGCACGAGATGGGCTCCGTGGCTGAGCACAGCGAGCTCGCCAAGCACCTTGCCGAGTGCCGCGCCGCCGTCGTCCTGTCCGGCTACCACAGCGACCTGTACGACGACCTGTACCGCGACTGGCACCGGCACGAGATCGCCACCGCCACCGGCCAGGCCGCGCAGTGGTCGGCGCGCACGGAGGTCCTCTGGTCCAACCGGCCGCTACCCGTCGCTGACGGACTGTTCACCGCGGAAGCGCTCGCATGACCGCCCCGCAGCTCGTCCCCAACC
>NZ_SMJX01000201.1 GCF_004348535.1 Actinomadura sp. KC216 | reverse complement strand
GTTGGATGGTGGTGGGTGGGGGCTGGAGGACGGTGGGTCGAGCGGATGCGCCGCGGGACCTCGTTGCACTGTGCAAGGATGGGGCCCTTTCAAGATCCGATCTGGAGCGCGGTCCGCTCGGAGGCGTGAGGTGAGCGACGACGCGGTGTCCGCCGCACTGCCCATGTCGATCGACATCACGATCGAGCGCGGCTGCATCGTCGTCCGGCTGGGCGGCCATCTCGTGAACGACAACGTCCCGCGGCTGAACCGCTGGATGAACCGCATCGGGCGGCTGGAGGGCCGCGTCCTGGTCGCGATGGACCTGCGCGGCGTCGTGGCCTGCGACTCCGTCGGCGTGGAGGCGCTCGTCGACGGCGCCGGGCGCATCCGCCGGTCGGGCGGCTTCCTCATCGCCGCCAACTATCCCGACGCGTGCGCCGCGTTCGCGGGGCGGGCCGTCCTGGAGACCCGCCCCACCGTCCACGACGCCATCGACGAACTTCACGCCTGGCTGTCCTGACCTCTGGTCAGGACGCGCGGTCGCGCTCGGCGGCGAGCTGCAGCGCCACGTCGATGATCATGTCCTCCTGGCCGCCGACGTACCCGGCCTCGCCGACCTTCTGCAGGATCTCGTGCGCCGGGACGCCGTAGCGCTCCGCCGCCCGCTCGGCGTGCAGCAGGAAGCTGGAGTACACGCCCGCGTAGCCCTGCGTGATCGCGCCCCGGTCGGCGAACGGCAGCCGGTGCAGGAACGGCTTCACCACCTCGTCGGCGGCGGCCATCACGCCTTGCACGTCCACGCCCGTCGGGACGCCGAGCCGCTCGAACGTCGGGACGAGCACCTCGGTCGGCGAGTTGCCCGCGCCCGCGCCGAGCGCGCACAGCGCCCCGTCGATCTGCAGCGCGCCGTTCTGCTGCGCCAGCACGGAGTTCGCCACGCCCAGCGACAGGTTCTGGTGCCCGTGGAAACCGACCTGCGCCTCGTGCCCGATCTCCTTCACCAGCGCGCTGATCCGCTCCTGCGCGTCGCCGAGGACCAGCGCCCCGGCGGAGTCGACGACGTAGACGCACTGCGCGCCGCCGTCCACCATGATCCGCGCCTGCTTCGCCAGCTCCTCCGGCCCGACGCGGTGCGACAGCATCAGGAAACCGACCGTCTCCATGCCGAGGTCGCGGGCGGCGGCGAAGTGCTGAAGCGACACGTCCGCCTCGGTGCAGTGCGTCGCGATCCGCGCGACGGACGCGCCCGCGTCGTGCGCCAGCTTCAGGTCCTCGACCGTGCCGAGCCCCGGCAGCAGCAGGACGGCGATCTTCGCGCGGGTCGCCTCGTCCACGGCGGCGGCGACGAGCTTGACGTCGTCCTCCAGCGAGAAGCCGTAGTTGAACGACGAGCCGCCGAGGCCGTCGCCGTGCGTGACCTCGATGACCTCGACCCCGGCACCGTCCAGCGCGTGCACGACCCCGCGGACCTGCTCCTCGGTGAAGCGGTGCGCCATCGCGTGGCTGCCGTCCCGCAGCGTCGAGTCGGTGATGCGGATCTTCTGGTTCGCGGTCTCGGTCATGTGGTGGCCTTCCTGCGCGCGAGCTGCTCGCCGACGCGGGCGGCGGCCGCGGTCATGATGTCGAGGTTCCCCGCCCAGGGCGGCAGGTGGTCGCCGTTGCCGCGCACCTCCAGGAACACGGCGACGCGCGCCATCCCGTTCCAGATGTCGCGGGGCTCGTCGAACTGCGGCGCCGCGCGGAGCGAGTAGCCGGGCACGTAGGTCTGCACCTCGGCGACCATCTTCTCGATCGACTCGGCGACGGCCTTGGTGTCGGCGTCCGGCGGGATCGCGCAGAACACCGTGTCCCGCATGATCATCGGCGGCACCACCGGGTTCAGGATGATGATCGCCTTGCCGCGCCCGGCGCCGCCGACCTTCTCGATCGCGCGGGCCGTGGTCTGCGTGAACTCGTCGATGTTCGCGCGGGTGCCGGGACCGGCGGACCGGGACGCGATCGACGCGACGATCTCCGCGTACGAGACCGGCACCACCGACGACACGGCGTGCACGATCGGGATCGTCGCCTGCCCGCCGCACGTGATCATGTTGAGGTTGGCGGCGTCCGACAGCGTGTCCAGGTTCACCGGCGGGCACACGAGCGGGCCCGTCGCGGCGGGCGTCAGGTCGATCGCCGTGACCCCCGCCTCCGCGTAGCGGGGCGCGTTCGCCAGATGCGCCTTCGCGGACGTCGCCTCGAACACGATGTCGGGCAGCGTCGGCTGGTTCAGCAGCCAGTCGACCCCCTCCGCCGACGCCGGGACGCCCAACTTCCGGGCGCGCTCCAGGCCGTCGGACTCCGGGACGACCCCGACCATCGAATGGACGTCGATCAGCTCGCTGCGCATCAGCTTGACCAGCAGGTCGGTGCCGATGTTCCCGGGCCCGACGATCGCCGCCGTCAGCTTGCTCACGATGCCTCCTCCTTTCCGAACCGGGCGGTGACGGTACCGATCCCGGCGAACGTCGCGGTGACCGTCTCGCCAGGCGCGACCGGGACGGCCGCCGTGACCGAGCCGGGCAGCACCACGTGCCCCGGTTCGAGGGCCACGCCGCGCTCGCCGAGGACGTTCGCCAGCCACACCAGCGCGTTGACCGGCGAGCCGAGCACCGCGCCGCCCGCGCCGGTGTCGACCAGGTCGCCGTCGCGGCGGAGCAGGCAGCCCATCAGCGACAGGTCCAGGCCGTCCAGCCGGACCGGGCGGGTGCCGAGCACCACGCCGCCGCTGGAGGCGTTGTCGGCGATCGTGTCCGGCAGCGTGATCTTCCAGTCGGCGATGCGGGAGTCGATCACCTCCAGCGCGGGCAGCACGTACTCCACGGCGGCGACCGCGTCCGCGGCCGTCGCGCCCGGCCCCGACAGCGGGCGGCCGAGCACGAACGCGATCTCCGGCTCGATCCGCGGCTGCAGGAACCGGCCGGTGTCGATCGGGGCGCTGTCCTGGAAGAACATCGTGTGCAGCAGGACGCCGAAGTCCGGCTGGTCCACGCCCATCTGGCGCTGCATCGCCGCCGACGTCAGCCCGACCTTGTGGCCCTTGATCCGCGCGCCCGCCCGCGTCCACGCCTCGACCTGCGCGAGCTGGACCGCGTAGGCGTCGGCCACCGTCATGTCCGGATGGCCCGCCGTCAGCGGCGCGATGGGGGTGCGGGTCGCGTACGCGTCGAGCAGCGCGGCCGCGGCCTTCTCCACGGAACCCGGGTCCATGGACCGTCCTTTCGTCGTCGCGCACATCGTCTGGGGTACGCGAAGAGCCTGTCCCACCTGGGGCGATGCGGGCAACGCGCGCGTCCCGCGTGGTGGGACACTTGTTGGCATGACGTCCGGTGACGACTCGTTCCTGCGGCGCGCCGTCGCCGTGCTGGCCGCGTTCCGCGCCGACGACGACGGCCTCGGCGCCGCCGAGCTCGCCCGCCGCAGCGGCCTGCCGAAGTCGACGGCGCACCGGATCGCGCTCGACCTGGTGGAGGCGGGGCTGCTGGAGCGGCGCGGCACGCGGGTGCGGCTCGGGCTGAAGCTGTTCGAGATCGGGCAGCGGGTGCCGCGGCAGCGGGTGCTGCGCGACGCCGCCGTCCCCTACATGTCGGACCTGCGGGAGGCGACCCGGCAGACCGTCCACCTGGCGGTGCTGGAGGGCGGCGAGGTCGTCTACGTGGAGATCCTCGGCTCGCCCGGCGGGCCGCGGCTGCCGTCCCAGGTCGGCGGGCGGCTGCCCGCGCACGTGACGGGGGTCGGGAAGGCGATCCTGGCGTTCTCCCCGCCGGACGTGGCGAAGGCCGTCCTGGAGTCGGACCTCGTCAAGCGGAGCGAGCGGAGCATCACCGCGCCGGGGCTTCTCGCGAAGGAGCTGGAGCGGATCCGGCGGGAGGGCGTCGCCTACGACCGGGAGGAGTCGGGGAAGGGCATCGTGTGCGCGGCGAGCCCCGTCCTCGGCCCGGACGGCGTGGCGCTCGGCGCGCTGTCGGTGTCGGGCTGGTCGACGAAGATGCGGCTGGCGGTGGTCGCCCCGGCCGTCCACACCGCCGCGCTCACGCTGTCGCGCACCCTCGGCGGCGAACCCTAGCCGTCGCCGGCCGGCAGGTGGCGGGCGAGGAGCTGCGCGAGGTGCTCGCCGTCGCGGTCGGACAGCTCGCGGAGCTGGGTGCGGCAGCTGAACCCGTCCGCCAGCACGACACCGTTTCTCCCCGTTCTCCGCACGGCCGGGAGCAACTGCTGCTCGGCGACCGCGACCGACACGTCGTGATGCCCCTTCTCGACGCCGAAGTTCCCGGCGAGCCCGCAGCAGTTCCCGAGCCGGTCGACGTCGGCGCCCGCGTTCTTGAGGAGGGCGGCGTCCTTCGTCCAGCCCATGACGGCGTGGTGGTGGCAGTGCGGCTGCGCGATCCCCTCGACACCGGACAGGTCCGGCGGCGTCCAATCAGGGGTCTCGGCGAGGAGTTCGGCGAGCGTGCGGGTGGCGGCGGCCACCTCGCGGGCGGCGGCCGCGTCCACCCCGCCCAGCAGCTCCTCCGCGTCGGAGCGCAGCACGCCCGTGCAGGACGGCTCCATCCCGACGACCTTGGCGCCGCGCCGCACGTGGGGGAGCAGCGCCCGGACGGTCCGCCTGGCCTGCGCGCGCGCCCCGTCCAGTTGCCCGGTCGAGATCCACGTGATCCCGCAGCACACCGGCCGCTCGGTGACGGACACGCGGTACCCGGCATGCTCCAGAACCTTCACGGTCGCCTTCCCCACGTCGGGGGAGAAGGCGTCGGTGAAGCTGTCCACGAACAGCACGACATCGCCGTTGCGTCCCTCGCCGCTCCTGTGGGACGCGAACCAGCGGCGGAACGTCACCGGCGCGAACGCGGGCAGCGTGCGGCGCCGGTCGATGCCCGCACCCCACGCGACCAGCGGTTTCAGCGCCCGCGCCCGCATCGCCGCATTCATGATCTTGATGGCCGCCGGGGACTTGGCGGCCAGGCGCGTCCAGCGGGGGAGCCGGCCGAGCGCGTAGTGGGAACGCGGCCGGAGCCTCCGCCGGTAGCGCCGGTGCAGCGCCTCCGCCTTGTAGGACGCCATGTCGATCCCGGTCGGGCAGTCCGAGGCGCACCCCTTGCACGACAGGCACAGATCGAGCACGTCGTGCAGGGCCTCGGATTTCCAGCCGTCCGGGCCGAGTTTCCCGCTCACGACCTCCTGCAGCACCCGGGCCCGTCCGCGCGTGGAGTCCTTCTCCTCCCGCGTCGCCAGATAGGACGGGCACATCACCCCGCCCGCGCCGGTGTTGTCGGCACGGCATTTGCCCACGCCCGTGCACCGGTGCACGGCCCGGGAAAGGTCGCCGCGGTCGTCCCGGAAGGCGAGGCCCAGCCCGCGTTTCAGCGGGACGACCTGCGCCGGACGCAGATCCGCGTCCACCGCCGCAGGGCGCACGATGATCCCCGGATTGAGCAGGTCATCCGGATCGAACACGTCCTTGACCGCCGAACAAAGCCCCAGTGCCTCGGCCGAATACATATGGGGCAGCAGTTCGCTCCGCGCGCGCCCGTCGCCGTGCTCGCCCGACATGGTGCCGCCATGCCGCGCCGCGAGCGTCGCCGCCTCGTTCAGGAAACTCCGGAAAACACGCGTCCCCTCTTCGGCGTCCCGGCCGAAGGGGAAGTCGATGCGGACGTGAATGCACCCGTCCCCGAAATGCCCGTAGGGAACGCCGAACAGGTCATAGCCGTCCAGCAGCGCCTCAAGCTCGCGCAGGTACGCGCCGAGCCGCTCCGGGGGAACGGCCGAGTCCTCCCACCCGGCGTGGGCCTGCTCGCCTCCGGGCGTCCGCGCCACGAGGCCGGAGCCGTCCTCCCGGATCCGCCACAGCGCGTCGCCGAGCGCCATGTCCTCGACGAACATCGAGTCGACGCAGCCCGACTCCTTGACGACCCGCCGCGCGGTGGCGCGCAGATCCCCGAGCTCCGTCCCCGCCAGCTCCACGAGCATCCACCCGGACCCGCGCGGCAGCGGCGGCACCGCGTCCGCCCCGCGCCGCTCCCGCACCACCCCGGTGATCCGCGAGTCGAGCCCCTCGCACGCCACGGGCCCGAACGGCAGGATCGCCGGGACGGCGTCGGCGGCCTCCGCCATCGACCCGTACCCGAGCACGACCAGCAGGCGGCATTCGGGCTCGCGCACCATCCGGATCCGCGCCGCCATCGTCAGCGCCAGCGTCCCCTCGCTCCCCACCAGGGCCCGCGCCACGTCGAACCCGTTCTCGGGCAGCAGATGCTCGAGCGAGTAGCCGGACACCTGCCGCCCGAACCGCCCGAACTCCGTCCGGATCACCGCGAGATGCTCGCCCACGAGCCCCCGGAGCCTCTCCAGCACCGCGCTCTCGGCCCCGGCGCCCGGCATGTCGCCGAGCCGCAGCCGCTCCCCGGACCCGGCGACGACATCGAGCCCGAGCACGTTGTCGCTGGTCCGCCCGTAGCCGAGCGCCCGCGACCCGCACGCGTTGTTGCCGATCATCCCGCCGAGCGTCGCCCGCGTCCGCGTCGACGGATCGGGCCCGAACCGCAGCCCGTGCACCGCCGCGACCTGATGCAGCCGCGCCTGCACGATCCCCGGCTCGGCCAGCGCCGTCCCGGCCTCCGGGTCGATCTCCAGCACGCGGTTCAAATGGCGGCTGACGTCCACGACCACGCCCGGCCCGACCGCGTTGCCCGCGATGGACGTCCCGCCGCCCCGCATCGTCAGCGGCACCCCCGCGTCCCGGCACACGCGCAGCACTTCCGGCAGCTCGCCCGCCTCCCGGGGCGTCACCACCACCCGCGGCGGGACGCGGTACAGCGAGGCGTCGGAAGAGTACATCGACCGGGCGAGCGCGGAGTCGTCCACCCCGCGGGCCCCGGCCCGCCGCAGCGCCGCCACCAGCTCGCCGCGCTCGGTGCTGTTCTCGGGACGTTCGGTCACGCCTCCAACCGTAGGTCACCCGGCGGGGTAGAGGCCGCGCACCTGCGCGTTCAGCCGGGCGAGCCCCAGCAGCGCGTCGATCGACGGCGTCGGCACCCCGACCTCGCGGGCCAGCTCGGTCACCGCCGTGACCAGCGCGTCCAGCTCGACGGGGCGGCCGGCGTCGGCGTCCTGGAGCATCGAGGTCCGGACGGCGCCGAGCCCGCGGCTGATCGCGTGCCGGTCCTCGGGGTCGGTGTAGATCGGCAGCCCGATCCGCGCCCCGACCTCCGCCGCCTCCCGCATGCACGCGGTCGCGAACGCGCGCGCGAGCGGATCGTCCAGAATGCGGTCCATGGTCGCGCCCGTCAGCATCGACAGCGGGTTCAAGGTCATGTTGCCCCACAGCTTGAACCACACGCTCCGCTGGATCCGCTCCGCGACCTCCACCTCGAACCCGGCCCGCCGCAGCGGCCCGGCGATCGACTCGACCCGCTCGTACCCGCCGCCGCGCGGCTCGCCGAGGATGACCCGCTCACCGGCCGTGTGCCGGACGACGCCCGGCTCCGGGCACGACGCCGACAGGTGCAGGACGCTCCCGACGACCTGCCGCGGCGGCAGCATGCCGGACACCGCCCCGCCGGGGTCGATCGACTCCAGCCGGATGTCCTGGTCGAGGCCGTAGAAGAACCACCACGGGACACCGTTCATCACGGGGACGATCACGCTCCACTCCCCGAGGAGCCGCGCGATCGCACCGGCCGCCCGGGGCAGCGCGGTCGTCTTGACCGCGATGACCACCACGTCCTGCGGGCCCAGCTCGGCGGGGTCCTCGACCACCTCCACCGGGATGGGCTCGGACCGTCCGGCCTCGTCCAGCAGCACCAGCCCGCCCCGCTTGCGGACGGCCTTCGACGTCTCCCCGCGCGCCACCGCGACCACGTCGGCACCGGCCCGGCCGAGCCGCGCCGCGAGCAGCCCGCCGACCGCACCAAGCCCGAACACGCAGACCCTCATGGGAGGCCCTCCTCAGCTCGACGGCGGCGGGCGTCCCCCGGACCGCCGCCGATAACCCACCCCCAGTTCAGGAATTGGTGCGGGACTGCACTAGCCGTCCGCGTCGCCGGCGGCCGTGCCCAGACCGATCCGCAGCGGTCTCCCGCGTAACACGTTCATGATCGCCAGCATCCAGCGGAAGCCCCACCCCGTCAACGCCCTGTTTTCATGGGGTTCCCCGTCCGTCCCTTGACCTCAAGCCCGGTCGAGTTCCTAGCGTGAACGCCGAACGACAAGGCACGACCCGGGGGAGAGACCCATGACCGAGACGTCCGAGACCAACGACACCCGACCCGCCGTGACCATGATCGGCCTCGGCGAGATGGGCACCGCCCTGGCGACCGCCTTCCTGGACGGCGGCCACCCGACCACCGTCTGGAACCGGACGCCCGGCAAGGCCGACGCCCTGGTGTCGAAGGGCGCGCACCTCGCCGAGACCGTCCGCGACGCCGTCGCCGCCAGCCCGCTCCTGGTCGTCAACCTGAAGGGCAACACCGCCGCCCGCGAGGTCTTGGCATCGGCGGGCGACGCCCTGGCCGGAAAGGCGGTGGTCAACCTCACCGACGGCACGTCCGCCGAGGTCACCGCCGTCGCCGAGTGGACCGCCGGGCAGGGCGCGCACTACCTGCACGGCCAGATCATGACGATCGCCCCCGGCATAGGCCACCCGGACGCGGTCGTCTTCTACGGCGGCGACAAGACCGTGTACGACCGCTTCCAGTCAACACTTCAACTCCTGAGCGGCCGGGCAAGCCTGATCGCTGACGATCCGCGCGCGCCGGTCCTGTACGGCATGGCCGTCCACGGCACCATGTGGGGCACGTTGAACGGCTTCCTCCACGCCGCCGCCCTCCTGAGGAACGAGGGCATCGAGGTGAGCCGCTTCCTGGAGGACGCCACCCCCTCGGTCTCCGCCCTCCTGTCCTTCCTCCCGTCGATCGCCGACACCGTCGACCGCGGCGACCACGCAGTGGAGTACGGCGCCCTGAAACACCACCTGCCCTCGATAGAGGACCTCTTCCACGAAAGCCAGGCCCGAGGCGTGGACGCCGAACTCCCCGCCTACACCCTGGCCCTGGTAGCCAGGGCCATTGACCAGGGCCACGCCAACGACAACTACTCCCGCCTGATCGACCACTACACCAACCCCTAGAGCTGTCACTCTCCGTATGATCGGCGCCACCGTCCGCCGACTTCGGAGCCAAGATGACCGTTTGGGGCAGGCCCCTCACCTGGCAGGAATTCCTTGCCATCGGTGACGACGATCGACGCGACCTCGAAATCGTTGACGGCTGCGTCCTGCCCCGCGAGAGCCGTGGCCGCGCTCACCAGAAAGTGGCCACCCGGCTGTCCTCGGCACTCGAACGGGCGACCGTCCACGAGACCAACACGGGAGTGGACGTTCTCCTCTGGGACGCTCCGCCGACGGCACGCAAACCGGACACGATCGTGCATCGCCGCGTCCCGCCGGGCATCTCCGCACTGAGGCCCGAGCACGTCCTGATCGCGGCCGAGGTGCTGTCGACGTGGTCGGGACGTCGTGACCGCGTCCACAAGATGGGCGACTACGCCGATGCGGGCATTCCGCATTACTGGCTGGTGGCGTTCGACAAGGTGGGCGCGCTCTCCATCGAGCGCTACGCCTTGACGGACGGCTCGCACCGGTACACGCACATCGCGACGACGCACCGGGACATGGGCCCGGTCGCCGTCACCGCGACGGACCCGTTCCCGATCGAGATCCTCTGGGAGCACCTTGAGGTGGCTCCCCGCGTGTGACCTGCCCGATGGGGGATCAGCCGGTGGTGACCTTGGTCGTCTCCGCCGCACTTCACCCAGACCACCGTCGAATGCGGCCTGCCGTCCGTGTGATGAGCTTCGGTTGGTCGAGGGGTCTCACTCATGAGGGTTCTACGAGCGAGGAGGGTTCATGGGGAAGGTCATCTACGGGATGCACACCTCGATCGACGGCTACATCGAGGATTCCGGTGGCGGCTTCGGTTTCCTGACGCCGGCGGAGGACGTCCACCAGGCGGCGAACGACCAGATCCGGCGGGCCTCGGCGTTGCTGTTCGGGCGGCGGCTCTACGAGATGATGGAGGAGCCCTGGACGCAACAGCTCGGCAAGGAGGGCGCCCCGGCCGTCGAGCGCGAGTTCGCCGAGCTGTACAAGGAGACGCCGCGGTACGTCTTCTCCGACACCCTCCAGAGCGTCCCCGAGGGGGTCACGCTCGTCCGCCGCGAGGACGCAGTGCCGACGGTGACGCGCCTCAAGCAGGAGGTCGACGGCAATCTGGAGATCGGCGGCCCGGAGCTGGCCGCGTCCATGGTGGACCTGATCGACGAGTTCTGGGTGTACGCGTTCCCCGTGATGATCGGGGGCGGCAAGCCGTTCCTGCCCGTGGGGAAGGAGCTGCCGCTGCGCCTGGTCGAGCACCGTTCGTTCGCCTCGGGGACCATGTTCCTGCGCTACGTCCGCGCCTGACCTCACGTGTCGGACGCGGCCGGGAGCGGGCGGCGGAGGAGGACGCGGCCAGGGGGAGGAGCACGGTGAGGAGGCCGAGGGCGGAGAAACCGCCGAGGTTGGCGGCGATCCCGTGCGCACCGAACGCGGTGGTGAAACCCGCCGCGTACAGCGGCCACATCCGCCGCGAAGGGGCGGCGGGCCGAGGTCGGCCGGTCATCGGCTCTCCTCGCCGGTTGAATCCGGTACCGGGGTACAGGCTTACCGTGAAGAAATGGAGCTGAAGCAAGTATCGACCGGGCCTGACGATGATGGGTGGACGCCGCAGGCGTGCACGCTGCCGACCGCCGAGCGCCCGTTGCGGGTGGCCGAGTTCGACGCCCTGTTCGCCGACGCGGTGACCGCCGTCCGGCCCGATGGGCCCGGCCGGGTGCGACTGGAGTTGCGTGCCGATCCGCTGGTGGCCGGGCGGGCCGCCGAGCTGGCGGCCCGGGAGACCGGGTGCTGCTCGTTCTTCACCTTCACCCTGACCGCCACCGGCGGTGCGCTGGAGTTGCAGGCCCGCGTCGACGAGCCGCACATCGAGGTGCTGGACGCGATGGCCGCCCGCGCCACCCGGATCAGTGCCGGGGCCCGGCCGTGACCACCGCCTCCGGGGTGGACGGCCGGTTGCGCAGCGGGCAGGTCGCGGCCGCGGCCGGGGTGAGCCGGCAGACGTTGCGCTACTACGAGCGGCGCGGCCTGCTGCGCGCGCCGGACCGGACGCCGGGCGGGCACCGGCTGTATCCGGCCGAGGCGGTGACGCTGCTGCGGGTGATCAAGACCGCGCAGCGGCTGGGCTTCACCCTTGAGGAGGTCGCCGGTCTCCTGGATGCCGGTACCCACCGTCATGGGCATCGGCGGCGGCGTCCGGACGCTGGGCTGCGGGAGAGCGCGCAGGCCAAGCTCGCCGAGGTCGAAGCCAAGATCACCGATCTGCAGGTCATCGCGGGCACGCTGCGCCAGGCGCTGAAGGCCGGATGCGACGATCTGGTCGCCTGCGCCGCCGAAGAGGGCTGCCCGCTGCCGTTCGCCGGCCTGGCCGACGAATAGAATATTGCGATCTTATTTTCTGCCGTCCGGATCGCCGCGCATGACCGGGCCGAGCCGGTGCTGCGCCGGATCAACGACTGGTTCACCCGCAACAGCGCCAAGGCCCTCGGCTGGACGGTCGGCGGAATCGGCATCGGCCTGGCCCTCAACGCCGTGATCGCCCTCCTCGCCGAATCCGCCTGAACTTCCGCGGCTAGGCCCGTTCTTCCACGGGTGGGGCCTGGGTCGCCTCGGGGACGAGGGTCTCGCGGGACACCTGTCCCGCGGCGGCGAGAGCGCGGCCCACGGGGTAGGCGTGGGCGCTCGCGGGGAGGTCTCCGCTGCGGCCGCTGAGCATCACGTCGACGCCGCCGACGGTGCCGTCCGGGACGGTGGGCCGGGGGAGACGCCGCAGTGTCTGCCGGGCGACCGCCTCCGCGCTGTCGTAGAGGGCCGTGCCCGCGGGCAGCCGCCGCAGAATCTCCGGTGCGACGAGGGGGTAGTGGGTGCAGCCCAAGACGACGGCGTCGCAGTGGCCGGGTGTTCGCTCGGCCGCGTCATCGATCGCTCTGGACGCGGCGGCCACGTCCCCGTGATCGATCGCCTCGGCCAGGCCGGGGCAGGCGACCTGCTCGACCGGCTTGCCGTTCGCGAACTCGGCGATCAGGCGGGCCTGGTAGGTGCTGGCCGTCGTCCGGACGGTCGCCCACACCGCGATGCTCCGGCCCGCCGCCGCGGCCGGTTTCACGGCGGGAACGGTCCCGATCACCGGAACCTCGGGCTCGAACTCCTCGCGCAGGACGTCGATCGCGGTGACCGTGGCGGTGTTGCAGGGCACCACGATCGCCTCCGCGTCGCGTCCGATCGCGGCACGAGCGGCGCTGAACAGGCGGTCGGTGATGAAGGACGTGGTCCGCGGGCCCCAGGGCGCGCCTTCGGGGTCCATGAGGAGGAGCAGATCGAGCCGCGGAGCGAGATGCCGCAGCCAACCGGCGGTGGAGAGGAGCCCGAGCCCCGAGTCGATCAATGCCACCTTCACGCCGGTCAAGCTATCAAGACCGCTCGGACGGCGACGCGATCGGTCCGGCCGATCTGAGGCCGAGATCGTCCGGGAGGATATTCGAGCCGCGACACCGCCGCCGCCGCGCCGAAGTCCGCATTCAGCCAGTGCGGGATCGTGCCCGGTTTCCGCCTGTAGCCTCGAAATGCGGGCGAGGGCTTTTCTGGGGGGCGTTGTGCGGTTTCGGATTCTCGGCCCACTTGAGGTGGCGGACGGTGAAGCGCGCCTCGCGATTGGCGGACCGCAGCAGCAGGCCTTGCTGGCCGTGCTTCTGTTACACGCCAACCGGGTCGTTTCCACCGATCGGTTGATCGAACATTTGTGGGGGGACCAGCCTCCTTCCGCGGCGCGCGAGTTGTTGCAGGGATGTGTCGCGCGGCTCCGCCGGGTTCTGTCCGCGGACGGCGGACCGCCGCCGATCGTCACGCGTGCGCCCGGCTATGTGCTGGAGGCCCGGCCGGGCGAGCTCGACCGGGATCGGTTCGAGGAGCTGACCACGGCCGCGCACGCGCTCGCGGGCGACGATTCCATGACCGCGTTGGACGAGCGTTCGGCACTGCTGACGCAGGCTCTCGCGCTGTGGCGCGGTCCCGTCCTGGACGGGCTCTCGCTGGACGCGTGGAGGCCGGAGGCCCTGCGCCTGGAGGAGGACAGGCTCGCGGCACTCGAGGACCGCGTCGAGACCGATCTGCGGTTGGGCCGGCATGCCGACGTCGTCGGTGAGCTGCGGTCCTACGTACGCCTCCATCCGCTGCGCGAGCGCTTCTGGGCGTCGCTGATGACCGCCTTGGCACGGGCCGGACGCCGGAGCGACGCGCTGGCCGCGTTCCGCCGGCTCCGCGAGACTCTCGTGGACGAGTTGGGCGTCGAGCCGTCGGCCTCGCTGCAGGCGCTGCACCGGCAGATCCTGTCCGGAACCGAGGCGCCCACCGCCGCGAGCGACATCGCCGCCCCGATCAACGGTGACCCCGCGCCCGGAGGGAACGCCGGGTCGTTCGCCGATCCGGCGCGGCCGCCGCGCCGGACGGCCGGGGGCCCCACCGGCACCTCGCGTCCCGGCGGCCGGATCCGGGCCGGCCGGGGCCACGCGCGCCATCGCGGACCGGCGCGTCCGGCCGAGCAGCCGGTGCGCTTCACCGCCGTGAACGGTCGCCGGGCCGCATGGTCCGCCGTCGGATCGGGGCCTCTCCTGGTGGTCGGCGGCTGGTTCTGCAGCCACCTGGAGCTGGAATGGCGCAACCCGCGCTTCCGGCGGTTCGTCACCGCGCTCGCGGAGCGTTTCACCGTGGTCCGGTACGACCGCCCTGGCAGCGGCCTGTCCGACCGGGACGCGTTGCCCAGTACCGACCTGGACGATGAGATCGCCGTCCTGGCGGCCGTCGTCGACGACGTCGCCGGGCCCGACGACCGGGTGGCGCTGCTCGGCGGCTCGTCCGGAGGATGCGTGTCGGCGGGCTACGCGGCGATGTACCCGGACAGGGTCGAGCGGCTCTTGCTGTACGGCTGCTACGCCGACGGCGCGGAGATAACCGAACGCCAGGCGCGGGAGTCGCTCCTCTCGATCGTCGGCGCCCACGCGGGTGTCGGCTCCAGGCTGCTCGCCGACGTCTTCGTCCCGGACGGGAGTACCGAGGAACGCGACGAGTTCGCCGCGTTCCTCCGGGCGTCCGCGACACCGGCCATCCTGGAGACCTCGCTGCGCACGGTCTACGGCTACGACGTCCGCGATCGGCTCGGCGGCCTGCGCGCGCCGACGCTCGTCCTGCATCGTCGCGAAGACCGCGCCATACCGTTCACGCTCGGCCAGGATGTGGCGCGGCGGATCCCCGGCGCGTCGTTCATAGCCTTGGACGGCAAGGACCACCTGCCGTGGCGGGGTGACTCGGCGCCCTTGGTCCAGACCGCGCTCGGCTTTCTCCGCGATGGTGATCCGGCGCTCTGCCGTCCGAGCCTTCCGGCGGTGCAACGGCCCGTGGCGCCCGGCTGAGCGGCCCCGCGGAGAGGGTGAACCGGCGGCCCTTGGCAGCCGATGGGAGACCGATGGGAAGGCCCGCCCAGCGCCTTCCCGGCAACCGTCCAGCGCGAGGCGCGACGCTCGGGAGGACGGGCAGGCATCCGGCCTGCCGTGAAGGGGGAGTTACGTTGTCTCACCTACGCAGAATGGTCGCGCTGCCCGCGGCCGGGCTCCTGTCGGTCGGGATGCTCGCGGGAACGGGCGGCACCGCGAGCGCCGCAGCCAGCAGCGCCTCGCTCAACATCGGCAAGGTCAGCGGCTCGAACCTCACCTGCTTGATCACCGTCCGCGGGCACGCGCACCTGGTTCAGCCGAACGTCACGGGGCTGTTCCTGAAGGTCCGCGGCGAAGACCCGGTGGACGACGACGAAATCCTGGACAAGGGCGGCTTCACCAGTGACGCCGCGGGCAACTTCGTGATCCAGCAAAGGATTCCCTGCGAGTCCCTCGATGAGGATTGGGGCGTAGACGAGATCTACGTGAACGTCACCTACCGCGACCCGGTTCTCGCGAAGGCGTTCGTGATCAGGTCCAACACGATCAAGCAGAGCTTCTGACGGCTTCCGCCCGTCCCGATTCAGAAGGCGCGGACGGGTGGAACGGGCAACCCGCCGGTTCACCGGCGGGTTGCCACAGGGCCAGTGCCACTCTCACCTCGTGGACCGCGCCGACCCGTCCTTGATCACCCGCACCAACCC
>NZ_SMJX01000200.1 GCF_004348535.1 Actinomadura sp. KC216 | reverse complement strand
ACTCCCAACTCATTCGTGGAGCTATGGGGATTCGAACCCCAGACCTCCTCCATGCCATGGAGGCGCGCTACCAACTGCGCCATAGCCCCGCCGCTGCGTGGACGTTCATCCCGCAGCGCCCCGCCAGTGTATCGGACGGGGCGGGCGCGGCTCGAATCGTTTGCGGGTCAGGTTCCGGCGTCGGGGCGGTCGTCGCTGAGGACGGGTTCGGGGAGGGTGCCGGCGTTGTGTTCGGTGAGGCGCCAGCCGCCGTCGCGCATCTCGGTGACGACGGACCAGCAGCAGTTGGAGAGGCCGCCGAGGCGTTCCCAGGTCTCTTCGGGGAGGCCGAGGAGGTGGGACATGCCGAGGCGGAGCGCGGCGCCGTGGGAGGCGACGACGAGCTGCCCGGTGGGCGGGAGGTCGTCGAGGGCGCGTTCGAGGGCGGCGCCGACGCGTTTGGCGACCTGCGCGCTGGTCTCGCCGCCGGGCGGCTGCCAGGCGGCGTGCTCCTCCGGGTACCGTTCGCGGATCTCGCGGTTGGTCAGGCCCTCCCAGACGCCGCCGCCGCGTTCGATGAGGTCCCGGTCGTAGCGGACGGGGAGCCCGGTGATGTCGGCGAGGGCCTGGGCGGTGTCGGCGGCCCGGCGGAGCGGGGACGCCAGGAGGGCGGTGGGGCGGAGCCCGGCGAGGAGGCGGGCCGCTCGCCGGGCCTGCTGCAGCCCGGTTTCGTCGAGCGGGACGTCGGTCTGGCCCTGGAAGCGGTGTTCGAGGTTCCAGGAGGTCTGACCGTGTCTCCAGAGCACGAGCCGCCGCTTCCCCGGCTGGCGGGTGGGGCGGGCGTCACTCACTCGCGCTCCCGACGGCCCGGGCGCGGTGGTTCTGGTGGGCGGTGACATGGTCCGGCAGCTCGATGAGGGGGCAGTCTTTCCAGAGCCGTTCGAGCGCGTAGAACATGCGGTCTTCTTCGTGCTGGATGTGCACGATGATGTCCGCGTAGTCCAGCAGCACCCAGCGGCCTTCGCGCTCGCCTTCGCGGCGGACGGGCTTGGCGCCGCCGTCCTCGCGGAGGCGTTTCTCGACCTCGTCGACGATGGCGCGGACCTGGCGGTCGCTGGGTGCGGAGCAGAGCACGAACGCGTCGGTGATGACGAGCTGCTCGCTCACGTCGTAGGCAAGAATGTCGTCGGCCAGCTTGTCGCCCGCCGCCTCGGCGGCGATCCGGACGAGCTGTGCCGCCCTCTCGGATGCGGTCACGATGCGCTCGCGATCCTCCCTGTAGGGGTCGTCTCCGCTACCACCTTCTCACGGGCGGCGGACAACGGTCCTCTCTGTTTCCGTTCGGCCGCATCGGTCGTGCGGCCCTTCCCCTACCAGGGTATGTCCCGGGGCCGGACGCGCGTTTCGACCGCGCCGCAACCGGGGTCAGCTCCGGTAGAGGTCGCGTTTGTTGATGTATTGGACGATCCCGTCCGGGACGAGGTACCAGATGGGTTCGCCGGAGTGGACGCGGTCGCGGCATTCGGTGGAGGAGATCGACAGGGCGGGGACCTCCATGAGGGAGACCCGCCCGTTGGGCAGGCCGGGGTCGGCGAGCCGGTGGCCGGGGCGGGTGACGCCGATGAAGTGCGCGAGCCCGAACAGCTCGTCGGTGTCGTGCCAGGTCAGCATCTTCTCGAGGGCGTCGGCGCCGGTGATGAAGAACAGGTCGGCGTCGGGGCCCTGGATCCGGCGCATGTCGCGGAGGGTGTCGACGGTGTAGGTGGGGCCGGGACGGTCGATGTCGACGCGGCTGACGGAGAAGCGCGGGTTGGACGCGGTGGCGATCACGGCCATGAGGTAGCGGTCCTCGGCGGCGGCGACCTTGCGTCCCTCCTTGTGGGCGGACAGGCCGGTGGGCACGAACACGACCTCGTCGAGCGAGTAGAAGTGCGCGACCTCGCTCGCGGCCACGAGGTGCCCGTGGTGGATCGGGTCGAACGTGCCGCCCATGATCCCGAGCCGCCGCTTTTGCGTCATGGCGACGAGAATAGTCAGCGGGGCCGGGCCCCGGAACGGCCGGGCCCCCGGGGCTCAGGCGAGGCCGGGGAGGGGTGCGGCCCCGTCCTCCCAGGTCACGACGCGGACGGCCTTGCCGACCTCGACGCGCGGCACGGTGCCGCCCGGCAGCACGAACACCTCGGCGGTCAGCCCGAGCGACTCATGCAGGGCGTGGACGAGCTCGTTCCGGGGGTTCCCGGAGAGGGCCTCGCAGGCGACGAGGAGCCGGGTGGCGGGGCTGCGGCGGTCCACGACGAGCTGGTAGTGCGGCCGGACGAGCCCCGACCCGAGCAGGACGCGCTCGACCTCGCTCGGGTACACGTTGACGCCCCGGACGACGAGCATGTCGTCGGCGCGCCCGAGGACCTTGCTCATCCGGACGAGCGTCCGCCCGCAGGGGCATTCGCCGCGGGTCAGGGACGCGATGTCGCCGGTGCGGTAGCGCAGCAGGGGCAGCGCCTGCTTGGTCGGGGCCGTGAACACCAGCTCGCCGGGCGTGCCGTCCTTGACGGGCTCGCCGGTGGACGGGTCGACGGTCTCGACGATGAAGTGGTCCTCGTTGACGTGCAGGCCGTCCTGTTCGAGGCATTCGGTGGCGACGCCGGGGCCGATGACCTCGGACAGGCCGTAGATGTCCATCGCCTTGATCGGCAGGACGTTCTCGATGGCGGCGCGGAGCTCCTCCGTCCAGGGTTCGGCGCCGAAGAGGCCCGACTTGAGCGCGGTCGGCTCGGCCCCGGCGTCCGCGAGGGCCTCGCCGAGGCGGAGGGCGTAGGCGGGGGTGCAGGTCAGGACGTCGGCGCGGAGGTCGGCGAGCATCCGGACCTGCCGGTCGGTCATGCCGCCCGACATCGGCACCACGGTCGCGCCGAGCGCGACGGCGCCCTGGTGGATGCCGATCCCGCCGGTGAACAGGCCGTAGCCGTAGGCGTTGTGGACGATGCTCCCCGGCGACGCCCCCGCGCACGACAGCGAGCGCGCGCACATGGCCGCCCACAGGTCGAGGTCGGCCTTGGTGTAGGCGACGAGGGTGGGGCGGCCGCGCGTCCCGCTGGAGCCGTGCACGGCGGCGACCTGGTCGCGGGGGACGGCCAGCATCCCGAACGGGTAGTGGTCCCAGAGGTCCTGCTTGGTGGTGAACGGGAGGTTGGGGAGCCCGGCGAGGGTGACGTCCGAGCCGCCGCCGACGCCGGCGTCCTTCAGGCGGCGGCCCTGGACGCCGTCCGCCGCGAGAAGCCGGTCGACCAGCCCCCAGAGGCGGTGCCGCTGCAGCGCGGCGCGCTCGTCGAGGGACATCGCCTCGGCTTTCGGGTCGAACATGGATCGCCTCCCGGGCGCGGCCGGAGCCGGTCGAGGGATCCACGGCGGGGAACCCTGCGACACGGTGGTTCGTCGGAACTACCATGCCAGACATGACGGAGAACACACCGGATCGAGCACGAGCGCGGTTCCCGGGGATCAGTTCCCGGGCCTACGAACACCCGGCGGACCGATCGGCGCTCGTGGCGCTGCGCTCGCTGTCCGGGTTCGACGTCGTCCTGCGCAAGCTGTCGGGGCTGATCAACGAGCGGTCGCTGCGGCTGATGTTCCTCGGCGGGACGGTGCGCGTCGGCGAGGACCAGTTCCGCAACATCTACGACATGGTCCGCGACGCGTCGTACGTCCTGGACATGCCGGAGGTGCCGGAGCTGTACGTCCGGCAGGACCCGACGCCCAACGCGATGGCGCTCGGCAGCGACCACCCGTTCATCGTGCTGAACACCGGCCTGATCGACCTGCTGGACGACGAGGAGCTGCGGTTCGTCGTCGGCCACGAGGTCGGGCACATCCTGTCCGGGCACGCGGTGTACCAGACGATGATGCAGATCCTGCTGCAGCTCGGGTCGCGGCTGGCGTGGCTGCCGCTCGGCAACATGGGCATCGCGGCGATCATCATCGGGTTGCGGGAGTGGTTCCGGAAGGCGGAGCTGTCGTCCGACCGGGCCGGGCTGCTCGTCGGGCAGGACCTCGACGCCGCGAAGCGCGTGATGATGAAGCTGGCCGGCGGGACGCGGCTCGGCGAGATGAGCAGCGAGGCGTTCCTGGAGCAGGCCCGCGAGTACGACGCGGCCGGCGACGTCCGGGACGGGCTGCTGAAGTTCCTGAACCTGCTCGGGCAATCGCACCCGTTCGCGGTGATCCGGTTCGCGGAGATCGACCGGTGGGCGCGCAGCGGCGAGTACGAGCGGATCCTCGCCGGCGACTACCCGCGCCGCGACGACGACGGCCGCGCGTCGGTCACCGACGAGATCAGGGAGGCGGCCAGGTCGTACCGCGAGTCGTGGGAGCGGACCGCCGACCCGTTCGTGGGCAAGGTGCGCGACATGGCGGACGCGGCGGCCGGTGCGGCCGGCGGGCTGTTCGACCGGTTCACCCGCCGCGACAACGGCCCGACCGACAGCAACTAGCCCGGCAGAGCACGACCGGCCGGAGCGACGACAACGGGGAGCGACCGCCAGGCCGCCGCGCATGGACGCGGCGGCCTTTCTCGTGCTCCTTCGCGGCGCTAGAACGGGGCGGGCAGGAGGAGTTCGACGTTGCGGTCGTCGGCGTCGCCGCGGCGGTCCTCCTCGCGGGCCTGCCAGTCGTTGCCCGCCAGCTCCCGGGACAGCGACGCCAGCCGGACGGGGTCGTCGAGGCGCCCGCCGTAGGCCGCGGGACCGGCCGAGTCGAGGATCGTCCCGAAGATCGACAGGGTGCCGTCGCCGTTGTCGGCGAGTTCGATGATGCGGCTCTGCTGCGGGAAGTCGATGTGCGCGGCCGTGTTCACCTCCCAGAATCCGCCGCCGCCCGTGCGGGCGTGCGGGATCACGTGGTTGCGGTGCGTGTGGCCGTTCACCCACAGGATGACGTTCGGGTAGCGCAGCAGGAGCGCCTTGACCTCGTCGCCCAGGACGCGGTCGCCGCCGAGACCGTTGTCCAGGGAGCCGATCGGGTGGTGGCTGAACAGCACGAACAGCCGGTCCCTCACGCGCTGCTCGACGACGGAGCCGTCCGGGGCGTGGTAGCGGCTGCTTCCGGCCTTCAGCTCGGATTCCAGCCACGCGAGCTGCTGCCTGTCGAGCGAGCCCTCGGGCTGGCCGTTCGGGTTGACGGTGTCGAGGACGAGCCCCCGGACGAGACGCCTGCCGAACGCGTAGTAGGCCGTCCCTTCGCGGAGGTTGTCCGGGGTGAAGCCGTGGCCGCGCAGGCGCGCCGCCGTCTTGAAGTGCTCGGCGACGACCTCGTGGCGCGACAGCATGCGGCGGTCCGGATCGGGTGTCACGCGGCGGAACAGGCCGTCCGCGGTGCCGTGCTCGCGGATGAGGCGCAGGAGGCCCTCGGCGTCGCCCGTGGCCAGGATGCGGGCGAGGGTCTGGGCCTGGGCTTCGTTCGCCGGGACGCCGACCTTGATGTCGCCGGTGGCGAGGCCCGAGATGAGCGGGTTGACCGGCATGTTCCCCTGGACGAGGCCGTCGTGGTTGCCGAACACGGCGAGCCACGGCGCGTCCAGCCCGGTCGCCTGGAACGGCCTGCGCGCGGCGTCGATCAGGCCCTGCACGCGCGGGAACCCGAACGCGGTGATCGGGATGTCGGCGTCGGCGCCGGGCGGCGGGCCTTCGGGATGCCAGAACGCGCGGTCGTAGGACGCCCAGTCCATGACGCCCTCATACCGGTCCGGGTCGCCGGAGTCGGGGTGGATGCGGCGGCCGTCCAGCAGGTCGATGATCCAGCGGGTCTCGTTGTACTGGACGTTGTCGGCCGCGTCGCCGGTGTTGATGGCGAACGCGAGCGGCAGCCCGGTCGCCGGGCCCCGCCCGACGCGGTTCATGGCCCGGACCATCGCCTCGGCGACCTGCATGGACAGGATCTCCTGCGGCCGGTAGGCGCTCTGCACGGGCACGTCCATGACCTGCTTGAAGCGGTCGAGGAACTCGACGCGCGCCGGGGACTGCGCGTCGACGACGTGCACGTCGGTGAGCTGGCCGAACGCCAGGATGGGGCGGCGCCGCGCGGCGCGCCGCGCGGACGCGGCGCCGCCGAGGTCGCGGCGGAGGATGTGCGGCTCGCCCGGACCGGTGATCACGGGACGGTAGCCGCCGGTCCCCGCGGGACCGAGCAGGTACGTCCGGGCGAGGGTGGTGCCGTCCACGGGCCCGCGGAGCGCGGGGGCCCCCGGGGCGGCGGTGGCAGGGCGCGAGGGGAACGCCAAGAGTCCGGTGGAGGCGAGCCCGGCTCCGAGGGCGGCCCCCTTCAGCACGTGGCGGCGAGTGTACTGACGAGTCACAATCGCGAATCACACCACGCCCCGCGACGTGACATCAATGGTCAAATTGTCACAGATCGCCTCTTGCGCTCAGCCGCGCAGATGCCCCTCACCGGTCACGACGTACTTCGTGGACGTCAGCTCCGGCAGCCCCATCGGGCCGCGGGCGTGGAGCTTCTGCGTCGAGATGCCGATCTCCGCGCCGAAGCCGAACTCCTCGCCGTCGGTGAAGCGCGTGGACGCGTTCACCATCACCGCGGCCGAGTCGACCAGGGCGACGAACCGCTTCGCGGCGGGCTGCGACGTCGTGACGATCGCCTCGGTGTGGCCGGAGCCGTACTCGCGGATGTGCGCGACGGCGTCGTCCAGCGAGTCGACGACGCGGGCGGCGATGTCGAGGGACAGGTACTCGGCGCGCCAGTCGTCCTCGGTCGCCGCCACGACGTCGTCCCCGTACGACCGGATGCGGTCATCGCCGTGGACCGTGACACCGGCGTTACGGAGCGCCTCCAGCGCGCGCGGGACGAACGCGTCGGCGACGTCGGCGTGCACGAGGAACGTCTCCGCCGCGTTGCACACCGACGGGCGCTGCGTCTTCGCGTTCAGCAGGATCTCGACGGCCATGTCGACGTCGGCGGCGGCGTCCACGTACACCGCGCAGTTCCCGACGCCCGTCTCGATCACCGGGACCGTCGACTCCTGCACCACCGAGTTGATCAGCGAGGCGCCGCCGCGCGGGATCAGCACGTCCACCAGGCCGCGCGCCCGCATCAGGTGCTTCACCGACTCGCGGGACGTGCCCGGGACGAGCTGCACCGCGTCCACCGGGACCCGCGAGTCAGCCAGCGCCCGCTGCATCACCCTGACCAGCGCCGTGTTCGAGTCGTGCGCCGACGACGAGCCGCGCAGCAGCGCCGCGTTCCCGCTCTTCAGGCACAGCGCGGCGGCGTCCACGGTCACGTTCGGGCGCCCCTCGTAGATCATTCCGACGACGCCGAGCGGCACCCGCACCTGCCGCAGCTCCAGCCCGTTCGGCAGCACGTTCCCGCGCACCGTCTCCCCCACCGGGTCCGGCAGCGCGGCGACCTTCCGGACGGCGTCCGCGATCGCGGCGATCCGGCCCTCCGACAGGCGCAGCCGGTCGATCATGTACTCGGACGTGCCGTTCTCCCGGGCCCGCGCCACATCCGCCGCGTTCGCCTCGACGATCTCCGGGACGGCTTCGAGCAGGGCGTCGGCGATGCGGTGCAGCGCCTCGTCCTTCGCCGTCCGCGGCAGCGGGCCCAGCCCCGCCGCGGCCTCCCGGGCGCGCCGCGCCACCCGCACGAACTCCTCGGCCTCGCTCATCACACGTCCCCTTCGGAAAGAACCACCAGGTGATCGCGGTGGATTATCTCGCGCTCGTACTCGGCGCCGAGCTCCCGGGCCAGCCACCGCGTCGAACGGCCCATCAGGTCGGGGATCTCGGACGCGTCGTAGTTCACCAGCCCGCGCGCCACGACCCGGCCCGCCATGTCGCACAGGTCGACGGGGTCGCCCGCGGCGAAGTCGCCGGACACGCCGGTCACCCCGGCCGGGAGCAGCGACTTGCGGCGCCGCACGACCGCGTCGACCGCGCCCGGGTCGAGCGTGACCCGGCCCTGCCCGGTGGTGGCGTGGGCGAGCCACAGGTCCCGGGTCGACATGCGGCGGCCGTCCGCCGGGTGGAACAGCGTCCCGACGCCGTCGCCCGCGAGGGCCTGCGCGGCGGACGCGGCGTTCGTCAGCACGACCGGGATGCCCGCGATCCGGGCCGCCTCGACCTTGGTGACCATGCCGCCGGTGCCGACGCGCCCGGACCGGCCGAGCTTGACGTCCTTCAGGTCGTCCGGGCCGTGCACGTCGGCGATGCGGCGGGCGCCGGGACGGCGCGGGTCGCCGGTGTAGAGGGCGTCGACGTCCGACAGCAGGACCAGCGCGTCCGCGCGGATCAGGTGCGCGACCAGCGCGGCGAGCCGGTCGTTGTCGCCGAACCGGATCTCGTCGGTGGCGACGGTGTCGTTCTCGTTCACGATCGGCAGGATGCCGAGGGCGAGGAGCTGCGCGAGCGTGCGCTGCGCGTTGCGGTGGTGGGAGCGGCGCATCATGTCGTCGGCGGTGAGCAGCACCTGCCCGGCCGTCAGCCCGTGCCGCGCGAACGCCGCGGTGTAGCGGGCGAACAGCAGGCCCTGGCCGACGCTCGCCGCCGCCTGCTGCGTGGCGAGGTCGCGCGGGCGCCGGGTCAGGCCCAGCGGCCCGAGGCCCGCGGCGATCGCGCCGGACGACACGAACACGATCTCGGTGCCGTCGGCGCGGCGGCCGGCGAGGACGTCCACCAGCGCGTCGATGCGGCCGGCGTCGATCGTCCCCTCCGGGGTGGTCAGCGACGACGAGCCCGCCTTCACCACGATCCGCCGGGCCTTCGCGATCGCCTCGCGCTCGATGCCCGTCTCGTGCCCGCTCATGGGCGCCCGCCCAGGCGGCGGTCGGTGCCGCGCGGTCCGGGCGTGCCGTCGCCCGCCGCGACCTCCGGCTCCCAGTCGAAGACGACCGAGTCGTCCGGCGTGCCGATCAGGACCGTGGCGCCGGCGGTCGCGCCCGCCTTGGCGAGCGCGTCCTCCACGCCGAGCCGCGCGAGCCGGTCGGCGAGGTAGCCGACGGCCTCCTCGTTGGCGAAGTCGGTCTGCCGCAGCCAGCGGACGGGCTTCGCGCCGGTGATCAGGTAAGTGTTGTCGCCGAGGTCCCTGACCTCGAAGTCGGTGTCGCCGCCGACCGGCTCGGGCCGGATGACGATGCGGGTCGGCTCCGCAGGCGGCAGCGACGCGCGGTACTCGCCCACCATCGCCGCCATCGCGAACGACAGCTCCCGCAGGCCCTCGCGCGTCGCCGCCGACACCTCGAACACCTTCAGGCCGCGCGCCTCGAACTCGGGGCGGACCATCTCGGCGAGGTCGCGCCCGTCCGGGACGTCGATCTTGTTCAGGACGACGATGCGGGGCCGGTCCGAGAGCGGGCGGTCGCCGAGGACCCGGTCGTAGGCCTGCAGCTCGCGTTCGATGACGTCGAAGTCGCTGACGGGGTCGCGTCCGGGCTCCATCGTCGCGCAGTCGAGGACGTGCGCGAGCGTGGAGGAGCGCTCGATGTGGCGGAGGAAGTCCAGGCCGAGGCCGCGGCCCTCGCTGGCGCCCTCGATCAGGCCGGGGACGTCCGCGACCGTGAACGTCGTGTCGGCCGCCTCGACCACGCCGAGGTTCGGGATCAGCGTGGTGAACGGATAGTCGGCGATCTTCGGTTTGGCGGCGGACAGCGCGGCGATCAGCGACGACTTGCCCGCGCTGGGGAAGCCGACGAGCGCGACGTCCGCGACGCTCTTCAGCTCCAGGACGACGTCGCGCGCCTCCCCCGGCTCGCCGAGCAGCGCGAACCCGGGCGCCTTGCGCTTGGCGGTCGCCAGGGCCGCGTTCCCGAGCCCGCCGTTGCCGCCGCGCGCGATCACGAACCGGGTGCCCTCGCCGACCAGGTCGGCGACGACCTCGTCGCCCTCCTTGACGACGGTGCCGTCCGGGACGGGCAGGACCACGTCGCCGCCGTCCGCGCCCGTCCGGTGGCCGCCCTGCCCGGGACGGCCGTTGCCCGCCTTGCGGTGCGGGCGCCGGTGGTACTCCAGGAGGCTCGCGGCGTTCGCGTCGACGACCAGGACGACGTCGCCGCCGCGCCCGCCGTTCGCGCCGTCCGGTCCGCCGAGCGGTTTGAACTTCTCCCGGTGGATCGACGCGCAGCCGTTGCCGCCGTTCCCGGCGGCGACGTGCAGCACCACCCGGTCGACGAACTGCGCACCCGATCCCGCTCCAGCGGCCACGGTGATCTCTCCTCGATGAGAACGGCGGAAGGGCGGACCGACGACGGTCCGCCCTTCCGACAAAAGCCTCTGTATCCGGCGGACTACTCCGCCGGGGGGACGACGCTCACGGCGTTGCGGCCGCGGTAGCGGCGGAACTTCACCGCGCCAGCGACCAGCGCGAACAGCGTGTCGTCGCCGCCGCGCCCGACGCCGGGGCCGGGGTGGAAGTGGGTGCCGCGCTGCCGGACGATGATCTCGCCGGCGTTGACGACCTGGCCGCCGAACCGCTTCACGCCGAGGCGCTTGGCGTTGGAGTCACGGCCGTTGCGGCTGGACGACGCGCCCTTCTTGTGTGCCATGTGACCGCTCCCTTACTTCCCGGCCTTGATACCGGTGATCTTGACCTCGGTGTACGGCTGACGGTGCCCCATCCGCCGCTTGTACCCGGTCTTGTTCCGGTAGTGCATGATGTTGATCTTCGGGCCCTTGACCGCGCCGAGGATCTCGGCGGTCACCTCGTAGCGCGCGAGGTCGGCCGAGCCGCTGACGACCGTGTCGCCGTCGACGACCAGCACGGCCGGGAACGTCACGGTCGAGCCGACATCGCCGGCCAGCTTGTCGACGGTCAGCACGTCGTCGACGGCGACCTTCTCCTGCCTGCCGCCTGCGCGGACAATCGCGTACACCGCGGAAACCCTTCGTCTTCGCGCGCTTCCGGACTGAACCGGTCCCACGCGTGGTTGAACCAGCCCCCGGATGGGGGCCTACCTCCGGCACCGGGCCGAAGGCGGCACACCAGAGAAGACCCTGGCGCTCTCTGCTTGACCTCACCGGACCGGCGAGGTGCGCACCGAACGGCCCCGGAGGGATACGCGGTGCAGATTCGGGTGACGCGTCCGAGACGCGCCGATGCTGAATACGTCAAGACGTATCCAACCCTTGGATTGTACAGGTACTTAGCACCCCAGCAAATTCGCTCAACCAGAGGCCGTACAGGGCCTGTGATACCCCGTCTGGCGGGCAGGCGCGGGAGGCGCCTGCCCGCCTGGACGGGTCGTTACTCGGCGTCTGCTTCGGCGGTTCGGGTCGCTGACGTCGCGGTGGTGCGGCGGGTGCGGCGGCGGGTGACCGGCGCTTCCTCGGCCTCCGGCTCGGGCTGGGCGGCGTCCGCGGTCCCGTTCGGCTCGGGGGCGGCGGGCGCGGAGCCGTTGAGGTCCTTGCCGGACGGCTCGGTGCCGTTGGGCGTGACCGGGACCGGCTCGGCGGAGTCGAGCGTGGCCGGGGACGTCCCGGCGGTCTCGGCCTCCGCCTCGGCCGCCTCGACCGCGGCCTGCGCCGGGGACTCGTCGGCGTCGAACTCCGGCGGCGGACCGGCGGGCCGCTTGGCCGGGCCCGTCCTGCGACGGCGCGCGCGCACCGGCTCGGCGGGCTCGGGGGCCTCGGCCGCCACGGCCGGCTCCGGCTCCGTCGCGGGCGGTTCGGCGGGCTCCGCCGAGCGCGTCTCGTGCTCGGCCAGCTTCTCCTCGACGGCCCGCTCGACCTCGCCCTTGCGCCTGCGGCGGCGCCCGCTCTCCTTGCCGGCCGCCTTGTCCGGCTTCGGCTCGACCGGGGACAGGTGGACGTGGATGCCGCGTCCGCCGCACGACTCGCAGGTCTCCGAGAACGCCTCCAGCAGGCCCTGGCCGACGCGCTTGCGGGTCATCTGGACCAGGCCGAGCGAGGTGACCTCGGCGACCTGGTGCTTGGTACGGTCCCGCGACAGGCACTCCACGAGGCGGCGCAGCACCAGATCGCGGTTGCTCTCCAGCACCATGTCGATGAAGTCGATCACGACGATGCCGCCGATGTCGCGGAGCCGGAGCTGGCGGACGATCTCCTCGGCCGCCTCCAGGTTGTTGCGGGTGACGGTCTCCTCCAGGTTGCCGCCCTGCCCGGTGAACTTGCCGGTGTTGACGTCGATGACCGTCATCGCCTCGGTGCGGTCGATCACCAGGGAGCCGCCGGACGGCAGCCACACCTTGCGGTCGAGGGCCTTGGCGATCTGCTCGTCGATGCGGTACGCCGACAGTGCGTCCTGGTCGCCCGTCCAGCGCTCGACGCGGTCGGCGAGGTGCGGCGCGACGTACTGGACGTACTCGGAGACGGTGTCCCAGGCGCCCTCACCGGACACGACGAGCTTGGAGAAGTCCTCGTTGAAGATGTCGCGGACGACGCGGATCGTCAGGTCGGGCTCGCCGTACAGCAGGGACGGCGCGGAGGCCGTCCTGACCTTCTTCTGGATGTTGTCCCACTGGGCGGCCAGGCGCGAGACGTCCCGGGAGAGCTCCTCCTCGGTGGCGCCCTCGGCGGCGGTCCGGACGATCACACCGGCGTTCTCCGGCATGACCTTCTTCAGGATCGCCTTGAGGCGGCTGCGCTCCTTGTCGGGGAGCTTGCGGCTGATGCCGGTCATCGAGCCGTCGGGCACGTACACGAGGTAGCGGCCGGGCAGCGAGACCTGGCTGGTCAGGCGGGCGCCCTTGTGGCCGAGCGGGTCCTTGGTGACCTGGACGAGCACCGACTGGCCCGACTTCAGCGCCGACTCGATGCGGCGCGGCTGGCCCTCGAGGCCGGAGGCGTCCCAGTTGACCTCGCCCGCGTACAGGACGGCGTTGCGGCCCTTGCCGATGTCGACGAACGCCGCCTCCATCGACGGCAGGACGTTCTGCACCTTGCCGAGGTAGACGTTGCCGACGTAGCTCTGGTGGGTGGCGCGGTTGACGTAGTGCTCGACGAGGACGTCGTCCTCCAGGACGGCGATCTGCGTACGCTCGCCCTCCTGCCGCACGACCATGACCCGCTCGACGGACTCGCGGCGGGCCAGGAACTCGGCCTCGGTGATCACCGGCGGGCGGCGGCGGCCCTGCTCGCGGCCCTCCCGGCGGCGCTGCTTCTTGGCCTCCAGCCGGGTCGAGCCCCGGACGGACTGGACCTCGTCCTCGGCGGCGGCGCGCGCCTCGCGCGCGGAGCGGACGTGGACGACGGTGTTCGGCGGGTCGTCGGTGCCGGTCCCGGCTTCGCCGTCGGCCCCGGAGCGGCGCCTGCGGCGGCGCCTGCGGCGGCTCGACCCGCCCCCGGCCTCGTCGTCGCCGTCGTCGTCGGCGGCCTCGCGCTCGCCCTCCTCGGCCTTGGGCTCCTTCTCCTTGCCCTTCTTGTCCTTCTTGGCGTCCTTCTTGGCGTCCTTCTTGGGCGCCTTGTCCTTCTTGGTGGCCTTGGCGGGCTCCTCGTCCTTCTCCTCGGGCTCCGCCTCGTCGCCTTGGGCGTCGTCGTCGGCGCCCTCCTTGCCGCCCCGGCCGCGCCCGCGCCCGCCGCGGCGACGGCGGCGGCGCGACGGACGGTCGTCGGACTCGTCCTCGTCGGACGCCCGCTCGTCGCGCTCCTCGTCGGAGTCGTCCTCCGCGGGCTCGTCCTTCGGCTCGTCCTTGGGCCGGGTGGAGGTCTCGGGCTTCGGCTGCGGCGGCTGGAACACGACCATCGGCGGCTGGAACGTCACGCCGGGGACGCCGACACCGCTGGCGGGCTCGGTCTCCGACACCTGCGCCTGCTCGGCGGGCGGCACGTCCGGCACCTGCGGGACGGCGGGCACGGCCGGAGCCGCCTCCGCGGTCGCGGTCGAACGGCGGCGCGTCCGGGTCCGGGTGCGGGGCGCGGGCGCCTCCTCGGCGGGCTGGTCGCTCTCAGCGGCGGCCGGGGGCTCGGTCTCGGTGTCTGGGGAGGTCTCGGCACCGGTCATCGGGACGGTCTCGGGCGTCTCGGCGGCCTTCCCGCTCCTGGTGCGGGTGCGGGTCCGGGTGGTGCGCTTCGGCGGCTCGGGAGCCTCCTCCGCCGGCGCGGCCTCCGCGGCCGGCGCGGCCTCCTCAGCCGGGGCCTCGGGCTCCTCCGCGGCCGGGGGCCCGGCGGTCGTGTCGGGCGGCGGGCCCGCCGGACGGCTGGCGCGGCGCGGACGCGACGTCACCGCCCCGCCGTTCCCGCCTTCCGCGTTCTCCGTGCCGGTGTTCTCGGCGTTCTCGTTCTCGTTCTCGGTGCCTTCGGCATTGGCCGAATCGGCTTCGTTCTCAAGCATCCGGGCAATCTCCCGTCAGGCTCCCGGGCGCGTCCGCACGCTCCGCCGAGGGGCGGATCGATGCGGTGCGCCGCACGGGAGCACTCCATCAGTCGTCGGTGCCGTCACCGCCGGACGATGATCCGGCCATGACGACGAAGTCGTCGGGGGTGCGCCCGCCGTACCCTGCGGGACCGGTTCCGTGTCGCCACGGCTTCGGTCTCACGGTCAGGCGCTGACGGCATCCGCGCTCGCGGCGTCCCCGGGCAGCGGCCGCTCCTGGCCGCGGGCCGTCTCGGCGTCTTCGCCGGACGGCTGTCCGATCTCCCGGTCGGGTCCCAGAGGATCCGCGAGGCCACCGGTGTCCGCGTCGAGGGGCCCCTGCGCCAGCCTGGTCACCAGCGGAGGTGACGGCGGCGCGAGGTCGGCGACCTGGCGCAGTCCGGTGAGGATGTCGTCGGGTCGTACGGCGGGTGTGGAATGCCGAACAACCATTCGAAGTATCGCACAAGGGGCATCGGCCGCGTCCGCGGCGCGCCGGTCCAGCTCACAGGAGGACACGGCGGCGCGCACGTCGAAACGGCGCAGCCCCTTCTTCGTGAGGCGTTCCACCTCGACCTCGCCGGCGCCCATGAAGGCGGCCACGGCGGCGGCTGCATCGTCGGATGACACGCCGTCCAGCCGGATCCGCCACTCGGACGCCTCGAGCCGATCGGCGAACGCGCCGGCCTTCGGCTGCGCGTCGCCGTCGCGTCCCGCTCGTACCGGCACGACATCGACGATGTCGAGCCCGGGAGGCAGGGCCGCGTCGAGATCGGCCCGCACCCGCGCAGGGTCGCGCGGCGCGGTGAGCCCGATCTCCAGGTATTCCGCCTCACTGGCCACCCCTGTCGCCGCCGCACCCGCATACGAGATCTTCGGGTGCGGCGTGAAGCCGCCGCTGAACGCGACAGGGATCCCGGCGCGCCTGACGGCGCGTTCCACGGCCCGGGAAATGTCGCGGTGGCTCGTGAACCGCAGCCTGCCCCGCTTGGCATAGCGGACGCGCAGTCGCTGGGTCACGGGGGCCGGCGGCGGACCCTCCGGCATGGGTGCCAGGGTTCTGGTCCTTCCTACTCGCGTCGAGTCGAAATCAAAGGTCTCCCTATAGAGTACGTGCCCCCGACCACCCCCGCGC
>NZ_SMJX01000001.1 GCF_004348535.1 Actinomadura sp. KC216 | reverse complement strand
TTCCAGTACTCGGCGGCCTGGGCCTCGGCGCGCTGGTCCTTTTCCTCGAGGACCAGGTAGTCGCCGAACGACAGCTCCAGTGGCTCGGGCGACCAGTCCGGGGTGTCGTAGAAGCGTCGCCATTCCGCCAGCACGATCAGCAGGCTGCGGATGTCGACCAGCAGGAGGTCCATGCTCACGTGCAGCCGGACCCGCCCGCCGTCGACCAGGGCCGCGCGGATGTCGAACGGTGGCCACCGGTCCGGCGGCAGCATCTGCTCGCACAGTTCGTCACGGATCCGCTGGATTCCGGCGTCCCGGTCCGCGGTGGGCAGGCCGCTCAGGTCGACGGTGGCGATCCGGTACGGCGGGACCGCCGCGCTGACCCGATGGGAACCCTCGGAGGTGACGCACGCCCGCAGCATGTCGTGGCGGGCGATCACCTTGTTCAGGGCCGTCTCCAGCCTGGGCACGTCCAGCCCGGCCTGCTCGAACTCGAGGTAGTGATGGCTGGAGACCCCGCCCAGGGCTAATCCTTTGCTGCGCCCGATCAGGTAGACGCGCTGGAGGTCGGTCAGCCGGAACGTCCGCTCCTGTGGTTCGACGGCAAGGTTGTCCATAACGCCCCCGTCTTCCTTTCACGCAGTGGCCGGCGGAATAATTGTGTCGTTTCTGCGGGCGAAGATAGGACGGGACGCGGGGCATTCTCAAGGCGGTTGGACCGAAGTATTGACCGAAGACTTGACTGCACGGGACCGAAGAGTTGAGCGTCCGGCCGGCTTTGGCATGGACACTCCGTGATCAACTATTTATGCT
Source organism: Actinomadura sp. KC216 (assembly GCF_004348535.1). Lineage (GTDB taxonomy): Bacteria > Actinomycetota > Actinomycetes > Streptosporangiales > Streptosporangiaceae > Spirillospora. The sequence goes on along the minus strand of NZ_SMJX01000001.1, from coordinate 90,048 downwards.
GGCGTGCGAAAACAAGGCCCCTCTCTAGGAGTTTTGTCTTATGAGCCGAGAGCGTGTACCACGGCCAGGGGAAAAGCGCATACTCGTGGCCGCCACCGGGTCGATCGCCACGCCCGGGCTGCCGGCCTACCTGTCCGCGATGCGGGAGCGGATCGGTGGCACCTACACCGTCCTGATGACCCACAGTGCGACCGCGTTCCTGCCGCCCGAGACCGTCGCGCTCTTCGCCGACCGCGTCGTCAGCGGAGAGTCACCGGCGGACTGGCCGACCGACAAGCCGTCCCGCCTGGTCGCCGACCACGACATCCTGGCCGTGCTGCCCGCCACCGCGAACACGCTGGCCATCGCCGCCACCGGTGCGGCACCCTCCAGGCTGGGGACGGTGATCCTCGCGGCGGACTTCCCCGTGGTCCTGTTCCCGGTGATGGGGGCGAGCATGTGGCGCAAGCCCGCCGTCCAGCGGAACGTCGCCCAGATCAGAGAGGACGGCCACCTTGTCCCGGAACCGGTCTGGCACGCCGGTTTCGACCCCGTGATGGGGCGCGGCGCCCCCCATCCGGCGCTGCCCGAACCGGAGCGGGTGGCCGAGATCGTGGAGGGAGCGCTGGCCTCTCCCAACGGTGTACCGACCGGCGCCCCGGCACGTGCCGGGGCCGACCACGAGGGGATGGCATGACGACCGACGGGACCCCGACTCTCTATGATTGGGCGGGCGGCATCGAGGCGCTGGACCGGCTCACCGAGGAGTTCTACCGGCACGTGCGCAAGGACGAGCTTCTCGCGCCGCTGTTCCAGTACATGTCCGACGACCATCCGCACCATGTCGCGATGTGGCTGGCCGAGGTCTTCGGCGGGCCCACCGACTACACCGACGAGCTCGGCGGGTTCAAGCGGATGATCGGCAGCCACAAGGGCAAGAAAATCCAGCCGGAACAGCGCAAACGCTGGGTGAAACTGATGCTGGAGGCGGCCGACACCGTCGGGCTGCCGGCCGACCCGGAGTTCCGGTCGGCGTTCGTGGCGTACATCGAGTGGGGTTCGCGGCGGGCGATGGCCAACTCGCAGCCGGACGCCCCGCCGTCCAAGCGGGAGACCGTCCCGATCTGGGGGTGGGGTGAAGCCAAGCCCGGCAAGCCGTGAGCGCTGTGCGGCGGGGTATTTCTGAACCGGCACAGAGCGTCCCTTCATCCTCGCCGAGCTCGGGCTGCATGCTTTGAGATCCTGCTTCGGGAGATTGTTGGTGAAGGGAACCCGAGGTCAGGGGGACCCCGGGTCACGTTTCATCTGCTCGAGGAGGGCATGGGTGAGGTCGCCGTCGGCGGTGTTGAAGCCGAGGATGGCCTGGAAGTGGTCGACGCCCGGCTGGGGAAGGGCGTGCACGTCGCAGCCTGCGGCACGGCAGGCGGCGATGTAGTCCTCGGATTGGCGGCGGAACTCCGCGGTCTCGGCCTCGCCCCATGTGACCACGAGCGGTGCGCCCAACCGTGGTTCGCGGAGGAGGGGGCTCTGTCGTTCGATCGTGCCGCGGCTGAGCTGCAACGCCGGCGCCAGTGCCGTGTAGGGGAGCGGGCGCAGGTCGAACACCCCGCTGACGGCGATGCCGCCCTTGATGACGTCGGCGGGCAGGTCGTACTCCCCGACCCAGTCGGTCTCCAGCAGCATGGCCACCTGCTGGCCTCCGGCGGAGTGGCCCGAGACGTAGATGCGGTTCGGGTCGCCGCCCCATGAGGCCGCGTGCTCGTAGACCCATCTGACGGTCGCCCTGCTCTGCCTGGTGATCTCGTCGATGGCCACCTTGGGCGCCAACGAGTAGTTCGTTACCACCACATCGATGCCGTGGGCGGCCGGCCCGGGTGCCACCAGCCCGAACTCCTTGCTGGACAGTGTGCGCCAGTACCCGCCGTGCACGAACACGAGCACCGGTCGTGGAACGGACCCGCCGCCTGCCAGGTAAAGGTCGAGATGCTCGTCGCGGGTCGGTCCGAACCGGAGGTCCAGGCGCGTGTCGAGCGTCGAGCGCGCTGCCTTGCTCAGCGCCACGTACTGTGCGAGGACGGCGTCTATGTCCACCTTCTCCTCAACCACGTACTCGGCATCCAGCGCTTCCTGACTGTCGAAGTCCCGGTACAGCACGAACGATCCCTCCAGGCATACTCCCGCTGGAATTCATGCATGGTGAATTCCAGGATCACTATTGTTCATACTGCTGCGGCCATCTGATAAGGAACGCGGCGATATCGCAATTCCGTTAGGAACGGACCGTATCCTCGGCGGGCGGGCCATCCGCGGGTACGGCATCGCCATCGGCGGATCGGCCGCGCAGCAGCAAACCGACGGTGACCGCCATTCCGGCCAACAGCAGCGCGAGCAGACCGGAGGCGAGCTGCATGCCGGAGGTGAAGGCGTCACGGGTGACCTCCAGCACCTGGGCGGCCACCTCCGGGGGCTGCCGCTCGGCCACCGAGACGGCTCCGGCGAGCGTGTCCGTGGCGGCGTCGGCGTCCCGCGGTGGCAGCCCGGCCGGCAGCGAGTCGGTGACCCTGGCCTGGTAGACGGCGGTGCCGAGGCTGCCGGCCAGCGCCACCGCCAGCGCGGCGCCCAGCTCGTTGCCGGTCTCGGCTGCTCCGGAGGCGGTGCCGGCCCGTTCCGGCGGCGCGACGGTCAGGACCTGGTCGTAGCTGAGCGCCCAGACGGTGTTGATCGCCAGGTTCATCGCGATGAAGGCGATGACGGTGGGGACGAGTGCCGGCACCGTCCAGATGGTGAAGGCGAGGGCGACCGCCATCACGGCGAGACCGCCGCTGATGACCTGGGGCGGGGTGAGAACACGGGTGAACGCGGGGCCCAGCAGCGCTCCGGCCACCCCGGCGACCATGCCCGGTACCGTCCACAGCCCGGCCGCCAGCGGGGACAGGCCCAGCACCAACTGCAGGTACTGCATCAGGAAGAACTGGAAGGCCGCCAGAGTGAACAGCGAGATCACCAGCGAGCCGATGGAGGCGTTGAACCGGCGGTCGGCGAACAACGCCAGATCCAGCAGCGGGTCCACGAGCCTGCGCTGGCGGCGCAGGAAGAGGACGCCGACGGCGGCGCCTACCGCGATCACGACCAACGGCGGCAGACCCGGGCCGTCCTTGGCGATCTCCTTGATGCCGTACACGATGGAGAGCAGCGAAGCCATGAGCAGCCCGACACTGGTCGCGTCGATCCGGCCGCTGGCCTCGGGATCGCGATACTCGGGCACCACGAACGGGCTCAGCACCAACAGCGCCACCATGACCGGAAGCGCCAGCAGGAAGGCCGAGCCCCACCAGAACGCCTCCAGCATCGCCCCACCGATCGCCGGGCCGGCCGCGTTGCCGATGCTGAAGGCGCTGCTCCACACCGCGATCGCCAGGCGGCGCTGGTTGTCGTCGCGGAACATGTTCGTGATGAGGGAGAGGGTGGAGGGCAGGAGGGTGGCGCCGGTCAGTCCCAGCAACGCCCGCGCCGCGATCGCCATCGCCGGGTCGGTGGCGAAGGCCATCAGCAGGGAGGCCAGGGCGAACAGGAAGCTGCCCACCAACAACAGTTTCCGCCGGCCGATCCGGTCACCGAGTGCGCCCATCGGCACCAGCAACCCGGCGATGACGAAACCGTAGATGTCCACGATCCACAACATCTCGACGCTGCTGGGCTTCAGCGCCGTGGCCAGATGCGGTAGGACCAGGTGGAGCACCGTGAAGTCCACGCCGATCAGCAGGGCCGGGCAGGTGAGCACGGCGAGCCCGATCCACTCGCGCAGGTGTGCTCGGGGGACGGTATCGCTCGACACCAAAAGCTCCTTGTATCAGTAGGTGACCGGGTAACCGGAGTTCAGCCGTCTTCGCGGCTCACCGCGTAGTACTCGCGAAGGATCTTGACCAGGTCCGGGACGAACCGGGAGGTGAACAGCAGTTCCGGCGGCGGCGTGATCTCCGGGTCGATCTCCTCCGCCCAGGCGGCCGTGGCCGGACGCAGGTCCATCTTGATCCACTCATCCCACTCCACCGGGAGCTTCCAGTCCTGCTCGTACCCGATCCCGATCTGGTGCTCCACCACGTCGTCGATGATGCGCTCGCGGCTCCACGCCTGCACGGGCGGCCGCACCGGGCGGAACAGGCTCAGGTCGGCCTCCCCCTCCTCACCCAGCATCCGGGCCGCGATCTCCTGGGACAGCAACGGCGACAGGTGCAGGCCGTCCCGGTAGGTCCCGGTCATGATCCACAGGCCGTCCATCCCGCCCTCGCCGATGATCGGGAAGGCGTCCAGGGAGACCGGGCGGTTCCCGACCTGGATCTTGGTCACGCCGCCGACCGAGAGGCTGCGGCGGACCTGGCGCTGGGCGCACTGCAGCAGGAAGATCAGGTCCCGCATCTCGGGGATTTCGCGCGGCTCGACGGAGATGATGTTGGTGGCGCCGATGTAGACCTCCCCCTCACCGCGGGGTACCAGGTGCAGACCGCAGGCGAAGGAGCGGTTGGGGGTCCGGATGACGCTCCGCGGCAAGGTTCCGTCCACCGTCTTGACCAGGGCGGAGACGCCGTAGCCACTGACCAGCCGTGGGATCCGGGGCCCGACGGGAAGAGTGTCCAGTAGCGGCTGGGTGCGCGCGCCGGCGGCCAGCACCACTTGGCCGGCGCCGAGCCTCTCCCCGTTCGCGAACACTCCGGTGACCCGGTCGCCCTGATACTCCACCCCGGTCGCCATGTCGGTGACGAGAGTGCCCCCCGCCTGCACGAACGCCGACTCCAACCGTGCCAGGAGCGCGGCGGCGTTCACCGCGTGTTCGCCGGGAACGTGGAACGCCCGCAGCGGGCGGGAGATCGGCTCGCCGTCCACCCAGTCGAGGTCGAGCGGATCAACGTCCTCGAACGGTTCGCCGTAGCGGATGAGTTCGGCGCGGATGGCGTTGAAGTTGGCATCGTCGATCTCGGCGGTTCCGATCGAGTTGAGGATGACGGTGGTTCCGTCGGCGGTCCTGATGCCATTCCCGTCGGCCTCGTCCTCCAGCTCCGCGAGCCAACTGGGCCACATCCGGCCGGCCCGGATCCCGAGCTCCAGTTTGGTCCTCCCGTACTCGCTGCTGACCAGTGACGTGGTGACCTCACCGAAACAGCCGAGCATGGCGCCCGCCGCGGCGGTTCCCGCCCACGGCCGGTGCGGCTCCCCCAGCACCGCGACCCGCTGTCCACGCCGCGCGAGAACCAGCCCGAGCGACATTCCCAGGACGCCATTTCCGGCTATGACGACATCGAAGTTTCGGCTCTCTAGACCTTTTTGCGCATTCATCTTTACCCCGGTTCTCCGGTGCTCCCGATTGGGCAATACGATCGGCAGACTATGCGGCCTCGCGTTCGTCGGCCAGGGATGGTCCCGGAAACAGCAACAAACTCGTTCGAGTCCCTGCGCGGTTCCGCTTCTCTGCCCAGACGATGCGCCCGGGCCCCTCTCAATTCCGGGTGCCCGGACGGCTTTTCTTTCTACGGGTGCCTGGACCGATCCCTGCCGGAGTCGTCGGGGCACGCCGGGTGTCGGCGGTCCCCCACCGTGCTCCGGCGGAACGTCTCAGCGGTCCGCGTTCGCGGACGTGTGGGTCGCGTGGCGGTGCAGGTCGATGGCGGTGTCCTCGTCGACGAGCTCGTGATTGAGGTGGAACGCGGCGGTGGCGCCGTGCCCCGCGGCGACGATGGCCTGGGCCCGGGGGTCGACCAGATTGCCGACCGCGTAGACGCCGTCCCGGGTGGTCTTCTGGCTGGGCTCGGTCACGACCCAGCCCTGGGCGTTGCGCTCGCAGCCCAGCCGCTCAGGCAGCCCGTCGTTGGGGACCATGTGGGGGAACACGAAGACGGCGTCGCACGGCACCGAGGTGCCGTCGTCCAGTTCGATGCCCTGGACGCGATCGCCCTCGGCGACCAGGCGCTTGACGAGCCCGTCGGCGACGTGGATTCCGCGCGCCCGGAGCGTGCGGTGTTGCTCGTCGGTGATCGGATCGGCGTGCGGGAGGTAGATGATGTCCTTGCTCCATTGGCGCACCAGGAGGGCTTGGTCGACGGAGCTGGTGTGCGTGCCGAGTACGGCGAGTTGCCGGTCGCGGACCTCGTAGCCATGGCAGTAGGGGCAGAACAGCACGTCCTTGCCCCACCGCTGCCGGAGGCCGGGGATGTCGGGGAGTTCGTCGCGCAGCCCGGTCGCGAGGATGACGCGGCGGGTGGTGACCGTGACGCCACCGTCCAGGTGGAGGGCGAAGCCGGGGTGGACGCCGGGGACGTCGTCGGACCGCGCCGTCAGGGGTTCGATGTCCTGGACGTGCGCGTCGAGGAACCTGGCGCCGTGCTGGGCGGCCTCGGCGCGTCCGGTTTCGATCAGCGCGTCCGGGGTCATTCCGTCCCGGGTGAGGTAGGCGTGCATGTGAGGGGACGGGCTGTTGCGCGGGACGCCGCTGTTGATGACGGTGACCGCGCGACAGGACCGGGCTAGGACGAGGGCGGCGCTGAGGCCGCCGGGACCGCCGCCGATGACGGTGACGTCATACTCGTGGCGGGTACGGGACTCGATCACGGGGACCACCTCCGGTCGTCAGCATGGGCCCGGGGGTCCGGAACCCGCAAAATTCGTTGCCGAAATCGAAACGCGCGCGGGATGTTCAGCTCGCCCATACCTGCCCGGCCATGGGCCGGCCGGGGCCGTCGGTGGAAGCGGGGTCGGGAGGGAAGAACCTGGCCAGGTCGCTGCGGCCGTCGATGCGCAGCTTGCGGTAGACGTTGGTCAGGTGGGACTCGACGTTGCGCCGGGTCACGAACAGCACCTCGGCGATGCGCTGGTTGCTCAGGCCCCGGCCCGCGAGCTCGGCCACCTGGCGTTCCCGGGTCGTCAGCAGTGACGTGACCGAGCTCTGGTTGGTGTCGGGGCGCCCGCCGGCCGCACGCAACGCGCTCCGCGTCAGGCGCACCAGCCCGACGGCCCCGAGGGAGACCCCCACCTCGTTGGCGCGGCGCAGCAGCTCGCGCGCCCGGGGCAGGTCGCCGGTCTCTTGCCGGGCACGACCGGCCTTGTGGAGCGCGTACGCGAGCAACAGGGAGGTGTTGTCCTCCTGGAGGACGTGCGCCGCCCGGCAGGCGAACCGCAGGGCCTCCTCCCCGGAACTGACCTCCGCCATGGTCAGTAGCGCTCGCCCCAGCGCGAACGGCGCGGCCCAGCGTTCCGCGTGCTCCACCTCATCCCGCGCCAGCCGCCACGCCTGGCAGTCCTCGCCCAACCCGACGTGCAGCAGCGCCTTGGTGGACCGCCAGGGGATGATTGCTGGATTACGGATGTTCCGGGCGCCCAGGTCGGCGATGCAATGGGCGAGCACGTGCAGCGCCTGCCGGGGCCTACCCAGCTTCCCCAGCGCCCGCGCGGCGCTGTGCAGCAGGTGCAGCTGCCAGAAGGTCAGCCGGGGCCCCCCCAGCGGCAGGTCGGACTCGAGTAACTGGCTGAGCTGGCTGAGCTGGTCGTGCTCTAGCATCACCTCGATGCGCACGCTCCGGGCGAGCGCGCCCGCGTGGTAGCGGTCCGCGCCGATCCCCGCCAGGATCTTCGACGCCCGGGTGGCGTCGTTCCAGGCGCTGTCCAAACGACCGCGCTGCAACTGCAGCAGGCTCCGCACGGACAGTGCCTCCGCCAGCCGGGGCAGCGGACCCTCCGTCCGCGAGAGCTGGACCTCCGCGTCGAGGTGCTGGCGCGCCAGGTCGAAGCCGCCGGCCCACAGGCACGCGAGCACGATCCGGTACCAGGCGGGGGAACCGTACGGAGCGCGCGGCGGGGCCAGGAAGTTGCGCGCGATCCGCTGCACGGCGGGTGCGTCCTCACCACGTGCGGTGCGCAGCAGGGCCACCCCCTCGAGCCGGCCGACCTCCAATGGTTCCTCGTCGAGAGGGGAGTCGTGCAGCCGGGCGTGCGCGAGCAGGCTCCGCACCCGTCCCAAGGGCCATTGGTCGCCGGGGTGGAGGTCGGCTGCGGTCCGTTCCAGAATGTCCCTCGCCTGTCGTGGACGGTCCAACCGCAACAGCGTGTCGGCGAATCGAAGCATGTCGTCCAGGCCAGGCTCTCGCCCGTCGGTGACGGCCGTGAGCTCCGCCTGCACCTGCGCGGACTTCGGCAGGTCCAGCTCCAGCAACGCCCGTGCCCGCAGCCGTTCGGTGCGGAAGCACACCTGCTCGGAAACGTCGCCGGAGGATGCCTTGTCGATGAGCTCGAGCGCTTTTCTGGGAGATCGGGGGATCAGGCTCGCCGCCGAGTCGATCAGATGCGTCGACATCCAGGGCTCATCCACCCGCCCTATCTCCCGCAGGTGCGCCGAGACGCTCTCGGAGGCGCGGCCCCGCCGGTGCAGCCAGCCGGCCGCCGTCCGGTGGTAACGGACACGGTCGACGTAGGGGAGGCTCCGGTAGAACAGGTGGGACAGCAGCGGGTGCCGCAGGGACAGGCCGTCCCTGTTCAGCAGCCCGGCCCCGCCAAGCTGGTCGTACGCCTCGTACGTCTCCTCCACCGGCAGCGCGCTCAGCTCGGCGATGAGCTCGGTGTCGGCGCAGGACCCGCCCATTGCGCTGGCCGCGTACGCGACGCGCAGCGCGGGCTCGCCCATCCGCCTGATGAGGCAGAGCGCCCGCTCTCGGACGTTGATCATCCGGGCCGAGTCGAGCGCGTGTTCGTAGACGGTCGACAGGTACCCGTCCTCGCACGGTACGGCCCGGTTGACCAAGGCCATCCCCTGCTCGGTGAGCAGGTAGGGGTTCCCGCCGCTGTCGGCGACGAGCCGCGTGCGGAGCTCGGGTTCCAGGATGCCGAGCGAGTCGGTCAGCGCCAGCGCCGTCGCGGGTTTGAGGTCGTTGAGTTGCAGCAGCCGGTCGGGACGGACGTTCTCCACGAACTCCTCCCAGGTGTGCGGGCAGCCCGGCTCGCCGTTGCGCCGACTGACCAGGAGCACCGCGGCCATGTCGTCGATGCGGCGGCCCAGGAAGCCCAGCCACAGCAGCGTCTCGGGGTCGGTGCAGTGCAGGTGGTCGACGGTCAGGAGCAGCGCGTTGCGGCGGCTCGCCCGCCGCAGTGAGGCGACCGAGTCGGCGAGTTCGCGGTAGTCGCTGAGCGAGAGCCGATCGCCGGGCGACTGCCGGATCACCGGCGGTCGCAGCGACAGTTCCGTGGAGCCCATGCCGGCCATCAGCTGGTGCGCGACGCCCATCGGGAAACGCTGCTCGGTGCGCGCCGCGGTGGCCGACAGCACGAGAATGCCGCGCTGCCGAGCCAGTTGGTGAGCGCGGCAGAGGAGCGCCGTCTTTCCCACTCCCATGAAACCCTCGACCAGTGCGACCGCCCCCTGTCCGGAGAGGGCCGCATCCAACATGCCGGTTATCGTCCGTAACTCTTGGTCAAGACCGACCAATTGCTTGCCAAATGGAGTGGAGGAGTGATTATGCGGCTGTGATCCGCGCGCCGGAGGAGACGGAACCGAGAACGGTGGGCGAGGCGGTTCGTTGACGGTGCGGTCCATGGTGGGCTTCGCTCCTGGAGTATCGCTCTGATTCGGAGGGGCGCATCGTCCACCGATGTCAGGGCCCAGAATAGGGTCCTGGCACACTCTCGTCCTGGCGCGTCAGGTCGTCCAGAACGCCGGTGAACTCCTGTCGAATCTGTTTCGGTCATCGCGCGATGCTGCTCCGGCGGGGGTGGAGTCCAGCCGTTTCGAGGCCCCTTCCGTCAAGTCGGCCCGACTGGGCGCGGAACGGTGCGTCGCGGTAAGGGTGGTGCGACGGGAAAGATTGCGGGCGACCGAATTATGGGCCTTACTTCCTTGCGTGCCATATCTTCGGGACAGGATTGCACATGCCGATCCTCGTCACCAGTGATCGTCCCGGAAACGGCAACAGGCATCGGCGTTCAGAAATCGCGTGGGCAGTCGGAATGTGTGTTCCGCACGGGTGCGTCACAGGCTGAACGGCGAGGAAGCGATGCGGTGCGACACCAGCGCGCGGACGACGTCCTCCTGTACCAGGTCCAAGTTGATCGCGGTGGCCGTAGCGGCGCCCTGCCCGGCAGCCGTCACCATCAGGGCCAGCGGGTCCACCACGCTGCCCGCCGCCCACACGCCGGGCACGCTGGTCTGTCCGGTGCCGTCGGTCACCACCCGGCCGTTGTCGCCGGTCAGGCAGCCCAGCTGGACCAGCAGCTCGTCGCGCGGCACCGGCCAGGGGCAGACGAACAGGGTCGCGCGCCGGAACACCGCGCCGGCGGCCAGCTCGACGCCCTGCAGCCGGCCCCGCTCGACCACCAGTCGGCGGACCTCGCCGTCCAGTACCCGGATCCCGCGCGCGGTCAGGCTCTCCAGCTCGTACTCGCTCAGCGTGCCGGTGTGCCGGAAAAAGGTCACGTCGGCCGACCACTGGCGGACCAGCTGGGCCAGCTCCACCGCGTCCGGGTGCCCGCCCAGCACCCCGACCGGCCGGTCGGCGACCTCCCAGCCGTGGCTGTAAGGGCAGTGCACCAGATCCTTGCCCCAGCACTCGCGCACGCCGGGAATGTCGGGCAGCATGTCGCGCAGCCCGGCGGCCACCAGCACCCGGCGGGCGGTGAGCACCGGCCCGCCCGTCAGATGCACCAGGAACTCAGGCTCGACGCGTTCCACCGCGGCCTCGATCAGCTTGACCCCGTACCCGGCCACCTCGGTGCTGCCGAGCCGGCGCAGCGCGTCAGGGCAGATCCCGTCGCGGGACAGGTACCCGTAGGTGTGCTCTACCGGCGCGTGGCGCGACATCCCGGCGTCGATGACCGCCACCCGGCGGCGAGCCCGGCCGAGTACCAGAGCCGCGTTGAGCCCGGCCGCACCGGCACCGATGATGATCACGTCGTGGTCGAACTCGTGACTGCTCGTGTCGGTCATGGGGATCACCTCGGGCGCGGGATACGACTTGCTGGGAAGGGTGGCGGAGAAGTAGGCCCAAGACAACGTTTGTTGCCGGTTCGGCGACAGCGGAGCAGAATGTGGGCCATGGAGGGGTCGACGCCGATCACCGAGACGCTGGACGGGGTCGGACCGCGGCTCAAGCGGCTGCGCGCGGAGCGGAACGTGACGCTGGCAACGCTGTCCGCGGTCACCGGAATCTCCAAGAGCGCGCTGTCCCGGCTGGAGACCGGGCAGCGTCGGCCCAGCCTGGAGCTGCTGCTGCCGATCGCGCAGGCGTACCAGGTGCCGCTGGACGAGTTGATCGGGTCGACCGAGGTCGGCGCCCCGCGGGTGCGGGCCCGGCCGCTGCGGGTGCACGACAAGATCGTGCTGCCGCTGACCCGGCAGGCCGGGCCGCTGCAGGCGTTCAAAATCGTCGTACCGGCGGTACGGGCGAAGCCCGAGCTGTGCACGCACGAGGGCTACGAGTGGATGTACGTGCTGTCCGGGCGGCTGCGGCTGGTGCTGGGCGAGCAGGACATGATGCTGGGGCCGGGGGAGGTCGCCGAGTTCGACACCCTGGTGCCGCACTGGTTCGGCACCCTCGGCGAGGGTGCCGCTGAGATTCTCAGCCTTTTCGGTCGGCAGGGAGAACGCGTCCACGTTCGGGTCAAACCCCGGCGCCGGGCCGCGAACGCCCGCTGACTTTCTGTTCTGTTCGGGACAACGGTGGTGAGGACCGAGACCCGCGGATGGCTCAGGAACGCGGCCGAGGCCGCGGCGTACAGCACGAAGGCTCCCCCGGTCCACGGCTTCAGCAGGCCGCCTGCGCAAGGGCGAGACGTTCGCCGGGCTCGGGGGCGAACTGCTGGCGACCCCGCTTCCCGAAACCGCACATCGTCCGCGCGAGGCCGCCTGGGACGGGCTGGGGGTTCCTGGTGCTGGACGGCACCCTGATCGCGCTCGACCGCTTGGCCGCCGACCGGCCTTTCGCTTCCGGAGAGCATCGGCACCACGAGGATGAATCCGCAGGTCATCGCTACCCCAGGCGCCGACATCGGACGGGTCTCGGGCGCGTTTCCCGGCCCGCATCCGGGGTCTACGGCGCGCCGCCGGCCCGCCAGTGCCGGCTGGCCGACAAGGGGTATCACGCGCGGGCGAACCGCTGATCACCCCGTACAGGGCAAGACAGGACGCCGACCAGCACGCTCACCTGCGCCGCCGGGCGAACGCGCCAGCACTCTGGCGGATCCTCCGCGAGCTCCGCTGCCCTCCCTGCCGCTTCGCCGTTTACAGACCCGGGAAACTTTCGCACGCTGTCGTTGTCAAAGCCCAAGAAGAGTGGATGTAATGAGCCAGTGGACCAGATACCCGCGATCAATCGGGCCCTGTCGGAGGTCGGCCCCCGGCTGCGCCGGTTGCGGCTGCAGCACGGCCTGACGCTGTCGGCGCTGTCTGAGGCCACCGGCATCTCCAAGAGCACGCTGTCCCGGCTGGAGTCGGGCGGGCGCCGTCCCAAGCTGGAGCTGCTGCTGCCGATCGCGCAGGCGTACCAGGTGCCACTGGACAAGCTGGTCGGCGTCCCCGAGATGGGCGACCCGCGCATCCATCTGCGCCCCCGGTCGGTGGACGGCAACGTCGTGCTGCCGCTGACCCGGCAGCCCGGCCCGCTGCAGACGTACAAGATGGTGGTCCCGGCCCACCGCGACACCCCCGAGCTGTGCACGCACGAGGGCTACGAGTGGATGTGCGTGCTGTCCGGGCGGCTGCGGCTGGTGCTGTCCACCCATGACCTGGTGCTGGACCCCGGCGAGGCGGCCGAGTTCAACACCCGGCTGCCGCACTGGTTCGGTAGCACCGGCGAGGCGCCGGTGGAGCTCCTCAGCCTGTTCGGCCGCCGGGGCGAGCGCATGCACCACCGCGCCCGCGATGCAGGACGGCGGCAACCGTCCGAATAGCCGCGCGGCTCGGTCCACCGACCCGACGGCACCCCGCGCTGCCTCGGCGAACGCGGATTCGCCCCGCTCCAAGGCCGCCGGCACATCACCTCCGGCCGGCCCGGCGGGGCCGTGGGGACCGAAACATTTCGAGCAGGCCAACCTTCGGTCAGTGCATACCTACTTACATTCAGCCCGGTTGTGGTGAATTGACGGAAGGTGGTCAGGGCATGGTGGACCCCACTTCTTGGCGCGCTCCAACTGCTGCGGGGTGGTGAACTCACTGTCGTCCGCGTGGTGGCCGCCGTAGACGCACCACAACTGCAGACCGCAACTCGGGCCCGGCCGAGGACGCGTTGCAGACCCGCCTACGGTGGAGGAATTCTCATCGAGGTGACCATCAGCGCCCCGGGCCCCGCAACGAGTCGACGACGATCTCAACGCCAAGTACTGGGCGGAACCCGACGGCTGATCATCCGTCCGCCCGGTGCCCCTCGGACGCTTGGGGGCCCTCCGATGCACTGGAACCGGCCCCTCCGCCCTTAACTGTCGGCGGTTACTTATGGCTAGTTTCCACCTCGGGAGGTGATTTGGCTGTGTATAGGCTCGCGCCTGAACCTGGGCCACTGACGAACCCGTTGGTCACCTCGGGGTCGATGAGGCGCAGGACCCCGGTACAAGGGCCGAGAGCGTCGAGCCGCGCGGTCAAGGTGATCGTGTCGGCGGGCACGTTGAGTTTGTAGAAGCCGACCTCGTGGGTGAGGGGGAATCGCCCGCTTTTGTCGTGCAGTCGCCAGGTGAGACGGGCCTCGGAGGCGCAGGTCCTGTCGGGCTGGAAGTCAATGCCGCCGTCGAAAACGTACTTGGGACCGGTGTGAAAGAAGCGTTCGGCCCAGGTCTTTTTCAGATGAGGCAAGGTAAAGATGGAAACCACGGACTTTCCTGCGGACAGCCGGTAGGCGAGCGCCTTGCTGGTGTAGGCACGGTGGGCCGACTCGGGCGCCGAGACCTGCGAGGGCATGGCTCCGGCGGAGAGCCAGGCCGAGGTGATCGTCTTCGTGTCGGAGTTGACTAGCGGATCGACCATGCCGAAGGTGATGACTCCTCCGACCGCCACCACGACGACAGACACGGGAAGTGCCACCGCCGTGCCCACGAAGATCCGCCTGGTGTGAGACGGAGCGGTGGGGGGCTGCCCGGCGACGCTCCCCCGCTCCAGCGGCCGTGGTGCTGATGCCGCGCTCAACGCCGCGGTGACACGGTTATGGCGACTCCTCTCGGACACGACCCGGCCCTCCGAACAATGCAGCTAGCTACGACACAGCTATCAACCACGATATGACGCCCGGCCAGCCGCCCGAGATTTCCGCAACGCGAGGTTCCCGCTACCTGCCGAGCAGCCAGCGCCTGCCCAGATTCGGGGTTCTCAGTGCGTGTTTGAGAAGTTGATTCCGGTCGGCTTGTCTCCGTGATGCCGTGTGCCAGTTCGTGCAGGGTGGCGCGATGGCTCGGACGTCGTGTTACCCCTCGGACCTGGCCGACGATGAATGGGCGCTGGTCGAGCCGCGGCTGCCACCGGCTGGCGATGGCGGCCGGCTGGAGAAGCATCCGCGGCTGTGAGGGTTGCCGCCTGGGGAGCGTCCCCGATTGACCATCCTCCGCTCGGGGATGGCGGGTTGCAGTTGAGGAGAAGGAGCCGTGGTCGAGGGCCGCCTTCTGGGCGCCGGCGCGGCACGCGGAAACGAGTCGACCGTCCAGCCGCCCGCGTTGATAATGAATCATGGTCGAAGACCGGGAGACCGGCGATGGCCGGGACCGCATCGATACATTCGTCGCGCGGGTGCTCGAAGAACGCGGCGGAGTGGTCGCGTTGGAGTTGCCTGGCTATGAGGTAGGGGAGTTCGTCCAGCGTCTCGATATCGCCTTGGAAGACGCGTTCGGGAGCCTTGACTTCGACGTCGGAGTGCGGATGGTGCTGGGTTCGGGTCGGGCTGGTGCGCAGGGTGGTCGAGGAGGAGTTGGCCCTGATGCGGGCACCCGGTCACGCTTCTGCCCATTGGGAGCGGCCCGCTGGGGCGGCGACGCGACTCATGCGTCGTCAACGGTGCGTGGGTACGCCAGCCTGTCCGGCTCTATCTGGCCCCCACTCGGGCACGATTCTGCTGGCCCGGTTCCCCGCCGTCCCCGATTTCTGGGCCGCCCATATTCATGCTGAGGCTTGACCCGAGCAGACCTTGATGTCTATTTCACCATCGGGTTGGTGTTTACGACGATATGGTTACTTATGGTCCCACCCGCTCGTCGGGAGCGGGTTTGTATTTACGTGGTTTGACCTCGGCCGGGGGTTTGGATGGAGTCATCACAGGTCGAAGCCGGGCTGGCGTATGTCTGCGCGAATTTTGGGGAGATCCGGGCCCTCCTCGAGGATGAAGGGGCCGGCGAGACGATGCCGTTGTCACAGTTGAAGGCAGCGCTCCAAGATCGGCAGAAACCCGATCGACAGGGGCCTTCGAGGGAGCACGTGCCCGAGTTGCTGAATGCGGTGCACCTCGCGGTCCAGGCCCGAGGAGACGTGCTGGGCGTATTCGGATATGGCGGTTTCAGGAGCGTCATGGGTGCGGACGGAGTGGAGAGCCTGGAGATTGTGTATCGGTGTCCGCTGAAGGCCTGCGCGGGGCGGGATGAGGCCGAGGTGTCGGAGTTCCCGCCGCGCTGTTCGATCAGTGGAGTGGCGCTAGTGCGCGAACCACTCGACCCATGAGCGGGCTGCTGGGCGAGCTCGGCAAGAAGCTCGCCGAGCGCTGGCTGTCGCTGCTGGTGCTTCCCGGGGCGCTGTACCTGGCGGTCGCCGCGGCGGCCGTCACTCTCGGGCACGGCCACGCGTTGGACGTGGGACGGCTCGCCCATGAGGTCACCCGCCACGCCAAGTCGCCCTCCGTGACGAATGCTGGCGGGCAAGTGATACTGCTGGCCGCGGTGCTGGCCGGGGCCGCCGGGGTGGGCGTGGTCGTCCAAGCTCTCGGTGTGCTGGTCGAGCGGTTGTCCCTCGCCGCCGGGTGGCGCCGATGGCCGCGTCCCGTGGAGGCCCTTGTCCGGCGATGGGTCGATGCCCGGCAGCGGCGCTGGGACGCCGCGCACGCCGCTTGGCATGCCGAGTACCAAGGGGCGAGGGCTCCGAATCCGGCCGATCGGCCGGATTCGGCCGCACGGCACAGGGCCGCTCGTGATCGGGATCGGATCGCGGTGGAACGCCCCGCCCGGCCCACCTGGAGCGGTGACCGCGTGCATGCCGTCGCCGTCCGCCTGGACCGGCACCATCATCTGGACCTGGCCACGGTGTGGCCACAGCTGTGGTTGATCCTGCCGGACGCGGTGCGCCGCGAGCTGAACGTTGCCCGCGCGGATGTCTCACGTGCCGCGACGCTGGGGGCATGGGCCGTGCTCTATGTGCCGCTGGCAGTCTGGTGGTGGCCTGCGGCGCCCATCGCCATCGTGATCGCGGTCACCGCCCGCCACCGTATCCGCAGCTCAACGGATGCCTATGCCCGGTTCCTGGAGGCTGCCACCCGCCTGCACGCCACGACTCTGGCAGTCCGGTTGGGCATCATTCCCGCAGTGCCCGCGGACCAGTCCCTCGAAGCGCCGCCAGTCCAGCCCCTCGACCGCGATCTTGGCCGCGCCCTCACCCGTCATCTGTGGACCCACCTGCCGCCTCCCAGGCCGCCAGCGAGCCGTTAAACGGCGCAAACATAATATTTCTGTAGCGATGGCGAAGGCGGGTTCGATGCGAGAGCGTGATCTTGCCGCGGTCGAGGCGCGGATCGAGCGGATTAGGACCACCGGAAAGGCGTCGCTGGCGCTGAAGCGGGGCGCTGTGAAAGACATGCGCCGACTTCTGCGGATTATTCAGGACGATCACGCCGACCTTCAAGCGTGCTACCTGCTCGGCTGGATGTTCTGGTATCGGCATAGGGCCATGCCCTACATCGACGACGAGCTTGACGCGGCCGTGGAGATGTTCACGCCATGCTTCGTCGAGGGCGTCGAACCGCTGCCCGAGGCCGTTCTTCCTGTGCTCGCCGAGTCGGTGGTGCCGATTGCCGAAGCACGGCTGGATGACCCTGTGAGGTTGGGTCAGCTGCATCGGTTGTCGGACGACATCGCGCTCTGGCGACGCATCGCCGGCGCGACGACTGCAGATGACCCGTTTCGAGCCGCCCGGCTGACACGACTCAGTTTCCTTCTGTGGTTCCGGTTTCTGCGCAACGGTAAGGCGACGGACGTTGAGGAATCGGTGGCCATTGCCCGCAAGGCGGCCGCGCAAGACGAGGTAGGCGACACCGACACGGCGTTTCGGCTGAGTGTTCTCTGCCTCGCGCTGACCGCGAGGTTCAGCATGAACGGAATGGTGACGGACCTCGATGAGGCGATCGAGACCGGGCGTGAAGCGATCACGCTGAACGCCGTGGACACAACCACGGTCATGGTTCGGATGGCCCTTGGCACAGCTCTGCTGACACGAGCCCGCATGACCGGGGACGACGAGGACCTGGAGGAGGCGATCGTCGTCGCCCGCGAAGCAGTACAGAGGGGCGAGGCCGGCGACCCCGATGACGCCTCCGCGCTTTCACTCCTCGGTGGCGCTTTGCTGACGCGCTTCGAACGAAGGGGGGATCTGGCCGATGTGAACGAGGCCATCACGGCGTGCCGCGCTGCCGCCCGAGTCCTCCCCGCCGATCACGCCGACCGCACAGATGCGGTCTTGATCCTCGGCGAAGCCTTGAAGAGGCGGGCTTTCCGCACACACAGCGAGGCGGACCTGAACGATGCGATCGCCAACCTTCGTGAGACGCTGAAGATCAGCGGACCAGACAATTCCCGTCGGCACGGCATGCTTTCGTCCTTGGCCGGCGCCCTCCACATGCGCAGTGAGCACACCGGGGACCTGGCCGACTTGGACGAGGCCATCACGCTCGGACGACAAGCCGTCACGCTCACCCACGATGACCACCCTGATCGGCCTCTCATGTTGGCGAACCTCGCCCGGGCCCTGCAAAGCCGGTTCGGGGCGACCGGAGGCACAGCGGATCTCGACCAGGCGATCGTAGTCGCGCGTGAGGCGGCCAACGTTGTTTCGCCTGACTCCTCCGCGCGCGCCAACGTCCTCCTCAACCTCGGCTCGGCTCTGCAACAGCGCTTTGTCCGCACCGAGTCGCGCGAGGACATCGACGAGGCCGTCACCGCTTGTCGCCTGGCGGTCCAGACTGCGCTCGGCGAGCGAGCCGCCGCTCTTCTGCACCTCAGTCGGGCTCTGGGACCTCGGTTCGTGGCTTTCGAGGAGTCCGCAGATGGTGAGGAGGCCGTTGCCGCTGCGCGTGAGGCGGTCGCGATCATTCCGGCCGACCACAGCCGCCGACCGATCGTGCTGTTCGAACTGAGTCGTGCACTGGACGCCCGTTTCAGGCTGACGGGTGACGAGACGGACCTTGAGGAGTCCGCCGCGCTCCTCCGTGAGGCGATCGAGAGCACCGCCGACGACGCGGATCGCGCGCTCTATCTGAGTCGACTGGGTGATCGCCTTCGTTCACGGTTTGGGCGTACCGGCGTCCCAGCGGAACGGGATGAGGCAGTGGCCGCCTGGTCAGAGGCGGCGAGCATCGTCACAGCACCGGCCTCATGGCGGATCGATGCCGGCTGGGCGGCGGCCAGATTGATCGCTGATTCCGACCCCGGCCGCGCCGCCAAGTTGCTCGATGCCGCGGTGCAACTGCTGCCCGAGACGGCTGCCCGGCACCTCCACCGCAGCGATCGGCAACGCGCGCTTGGGGAGTACGCCAGTTTGGCTGCCGATGCCGCGGCGCTCACGCTTACCGACACAAGCGTGCGCCGTACGGATGAAGAACGCGCGACCCGCGCTTTGCGGCAGCTTGAGCTGGGCCGCGGCGTGCTGCTCAGTCAAGCGCTCGACACCCGTAGTGACTTCACCGACCTCCAGGCACGCCATCCAACTCTGGCCGCGCGCTTCACCGAGCTGCGCGACCGGCTCGACGCGGATGACACCATGGCGGTCCCGCTGATGACGGGCGACGCCGGTTCGCCACAGGATTGGGGTGTCGACCGGAGGCGACGGATCGCGGCCGCCTTCACGGCCACCGTCACCGAGATCCGCGCGCTTGAGGGATTTGAGAGCTTCTTGCGTCCACCCGAGCCGTCTGAGCTCGTCCGGCACGCCGCACATGGGCCGATCGTTGTCATCAACGTCAGCCGGTACCGCAGCGACGCGCTCCTTTTGACGGTGGACGGCATCAGGTCGCTCAAGCTTCCTGGCATCGACGCGGCGGCCCTTGCCAATACCTGGCTACAAGCTCTCGACGCCGTGCGCGATCCCGAGCAGCCTGCTCGACGTAGGACCGCCCAGACCACCATCGTCGAGATCCTCGAGTGGCTGTGGGACCGCATCACCGGCCCAGTTCTCGACGAGCTCGGCTATCGGACCACTCCAGCGGACGGCACCGAGTGGCCACGGGTTTGGTGGGTGCCATGTGGTCCGCTCAGTCTGCTGCCGATCCATGCTGCCGGATATCACCGTGAACGCCCTGGAGCCTCCGGCCGACGCGCTGTCATGGATCGTGTGATCTCCTCCTACACCCCGACCGTACGAACGCTCGGCTACGCCAGAGACAAGGACAGCACTTCGGCTGTGGTCGACCGGGCATTGGTCGTGGCCATGCCCACCACACCTGGAGCCAAGCCGCTTCACCATGCGGCGCGGGAGGCGTCGCTGGTCCAATCTCGGTTCAGCCGGCCCACGGCGCTTATCGGTGGCGACCAAGACAGCCTCACAACACAGCGAGTCTTGGACCAGCTGTCCCGCTGTCCTGTTGCCCACTTCGCTTGCCACGGCACCATCGACGAGACCGACCCTGCGCAGAGCAAACTCCTCCTGCATGATCACGGGGTGGCCCCGTTCACGGTCGCCAGGCTCGCATCGATTCAGCTCGATCAAGTTCGCCTGGCATACCTGTCAGCCTGCACGACGGCGCTCAATCCCGCTGCAAGCCTGGTCGATGAGGCCGTTCATCTGGCGACCGCGTTCCAACTCGTCGGCTACCCACACGTGATCGGCACCCTTTGGGAGGTCGACGACAGACTCTCCGCGGACGTCGCCGGCGCCTTCTACGAAGGCGTGAGCATCGACGATGGACAGATCGATCCAACACATGCGGCACGGTCTCTCCACCAGGCGGTGCGCACCGTGCGCGATTGCTTTCCCGCCGCCCCGTCACTGTGGGGCGGCTACCTGCATGTCGGGGCTTGAGAAACACGAGCGACGGACAAAGCCTCGCCGGGTGTGAGCCACTAGAGGAAGGGGCGCGGTACGGGCACTGCGATTGCTGGAGGCGGGCCGTGGGGTGCTGCTCGGCCAGGCGCTGGACATCCGGAATGATCTCACCGATCCCCCGTCCGCCGGCCCATCGGCGTCCGCCCCGCCGGAGTATCGATGAAGCGGACTCCGCAACGCGTGACGAGTGACGGTGACGACGTCGGCGAACGAGCCGCGACCGCCCGTGACTGGACGTACATCGAGTGCACCCGGTTCGTCATCTCCCGAGACCAAGCAGCAGATCACTGACGGGGACAGGGGAACCGGAACGACGCAGCGGCACCGCACGTCGACCGCCGTCGGGATCGGGATCGGGCCCGACCCGAGTCCGAACTCGATGCCTCCCATCCGAGATCACCGGACAGTCGGTCATCGCCGTCTACGGCATCACGACGCTCAACACCACGTCTCCCGGGTGGACCGAGGACCTGAATCCCAAAGGGCCGCCTTTGACAATCTCGATGGGCAGCCTTCCAACTCTCCTAAGGTGCAGCCGCAGCACATCGTTAACGGTGTCCGGCGCGGGAGCCACGCCACAGTCACGAGATCGTGAAGCGGGATGGGATGGTCAGGCGGGCGTTGGGTGGGGGGAGCTTGCCGCCGTCCCGCACGGTCGCCCTATTTGCGGCCCGTCGTTGCGTATAGATCTGGTCCCGGCTTTCCTTATCGCGGGCGACCTGCTGCGCGGTGGTGGGGTCTTGACGTTCATCAGGGGGGCGGCTGGTCCTCCGGTCTCCTGGCCCCGGCCATGGTGCCAGCGGCCGCGATCCGCGGGCGATGACCAGGGCCGTATCCGTGTCGTCCGGTGCGGGTGGTGCGGCTCGGGGGGCGGGTCAGGTGGTGGTCTGGTAGGCCTGTGCGTAGTTCACCGAGGCGCCGCGTTCGGCCTGTCCGACGAAATCGGCCAGTTCCCGGGTGCTGAAGTGGTGCAGGGACGCCGCCGCGCGCTCGATGTTGTCCAGCGCGGCGTTCGCCTTGGCGCGCAGGGCGGCGAGGTCGTGCCCGACGAGTGCGCCGCCGCGCTTGCGGAACTCGCCGTTGACCAGCACCGTGTCGACGTCCGCGGCCTGCGTCTGCAGGACCACGCTCGCCTGCGGGTGGGACGAGCGGACCAGGTCCCAGCGCGGCCGGACGGCGATCACGTCGGCCTTCTTGCCCGGGGTCAGCGAGCCGATCTTCGAGTCGAGCCCCATGATGGCCGCGCCGTTGGTCGTGGCCCAGCCGAGGGCGTCGCGCACGCTCAGCTCGATCTCCAGGGGCGCGCGGCCTTCGGCGTGGACGGGCAGGCTGTCCATCGCCCGCTGGTGCTGGAGCGCCAGCCGCATCTGTGAGAACAGGTCACCGGATCCGCAGATCACGCTGTCGGTGCCGATGCCCGGACGGATGCCCTGGGCCATGGCCTGCCGGATCGGCAGCAGCCCCATGCCCATCTGCAGCTCGGTCTCGGGTGAGGTGGTGACGTTGGCGCCGCTGTCGCCCAGCAGCTTCCACTCCTGCGTCCAGGCCGTTGCAGTGGACGTGCAGGTGGCCCGGCAGCAGCAGCCCGTGGTCGTCGAGTTCGCGCAGCCCGCGCAGCAGGCTGGAACCCGTTTGCGCGCCGGTGTGCGAACAGCCGAGGACGTCCAGCTCGCGGGCGGTGCGGACCTCGGCCGCGGTGTCGTTGAACGGGATGGTGCCGAAGTCGCTGTACAGGATGCCCATGCGGTACATGTCGTCGTCGCCGGAGAAGTGCTCGGCGCGGACGCGTGCGGCGTCCTTGAGCCGCGCGGCGTGGTCGGCGAAGCCGGGCGGCCGGAACTCGTAGCGCTGCATGCCGTAGTTGTAGATCGAGCGCAGGCCGGCGGCGCGCAGCCCCGCGACGTTGGCGTCGGCGTGGGCGGGGGTGTTGACGCAGTCGCAGCAGTCGACGATGGCGGTGACGCCCGCGTCCAGGCATTCCAGCGCGCCGACCAGGGTGGCGACGCCGAGGTCCTCGGCCTGCATGATCGAGCCGATGCCGTAGAAGGTGTTGGCGATGAACTCCAGCAGCGCCTGGTCGCCGGAGATGCCGCGCAGCAGCGCCAGCCACGTGTGCCGGTGCGTGTCGATCATGCCGGGCAGGATGTGGCCGCCGGCGACGTCGACGCGTTCGGCGTCCACGCCGGCGAGGTCGGCGGCCCGGCCGACCGCGGCGATCCGGTCGCCTTCGACCAGCACCGCCCCGTCGCGCAGGTCGCCCAGGGCGGGGTCCATCGTGGTGACGTGCGCACCGGTGAGAAGTATGCGGTTCATGAGGGCTCCACGAGGTCAGGCCGCCAGGCGGCGCAGTTTGGCGATCGGCATCGGGTGGTTGACGGACGCGGCGCATCCGGGGGCGTCGCCGGGAGGCCAGCGCAGCACCAGCGAGCGCTCGGCGGGCGCGCCGGAGACGGTGAGGGGTTCGGCGTCGTCCGGGACGGGCCCGCACACCTTGATCGACAGCCCGAACTGCTCGGTCCAGAAGTAGGGGCGGGGCACGTGTGCCGGGACGTCCGGGGACAGCAGGGTCAGCGCCGCCGCCCGGCCCTGCTCCAGCGCCGCGGTCCACAGCGGGGTGCGCGCCGCGCCGCGCCGCACGACGGCGTCCCCCGCCCCGACGATCTCCGGCGCCGCCCGCAGCCGGGCGTCCACGACGAGCCCGTCAGCGGTGATCTCCAGGCCGGACCCCGCCAGCCATTCGACGTTGGGCCGGTCACCGGCCGCCGTGACGATCACGTCGGCGGTCAGGGCCCGCCCGTCGGCGTACACCGTGCGGCCGTCGGCGGCGAACGTCGCGGGGGCCCGTGGCCGGACGAACCGCACCCCCGCCTCGCGCGCCGCCCGCACCGCCAGGTCCGACAGATGGCGGCCGAGATGGCGGCGCAGCGGCGGCATGTGGTCGACCACGGTGGTCGGAAGGCGGCGTGCCAGGCACACCGACGCGATCTCCATGCCGAGCGGGCCCGCCCCGACGATCAGGACGTCGCCCGCGGCGTCCAGCGCGTCCCGGAGGGCGAGCGCGTCGTCCATGGTGCGGAGAGTGAAGCCGCCGCCGAGGCGGTGTGCCCGTGCCCCGGTCGCGACGACGAGTCCGTCATAGGGGAGTTCGTCGCCGTCGGATAGGCGGACGCGGCGTGCGGCGGTGTCCAGCCCGGCGGCCCGTACGCCCAGGCGCAGCTCGATCCCGTCGGCCAGCGGCAGGTCGGCCGAGCCGGGCCCGTGCGTGCCGCTCAGGATGTCCTTGGACAGCGGGGGCCGGGAGTAGGGTGCGCGGGACTCGGCCGACACCATCGTGATCCGGCCGTCGAACCCGGCGGCGCGCAGCGCGTTGGCCGCCGAGACCGCCGCCAGCGAACCGCCGGCGACCACGACGTTCCTCACCGCTGGGTCCGCAGCGCCGCGACCGGGCACACACCGGTGGCCGCAGTGGCCTTGGCGGCCAGGTCCGCGGGGATGTCGCGTCCCTCGTAGACGGGGTGCAACCGGCCCTCGTCGTCAAGCCGGAACAGGTCGGGCGCCTGTTCCTCGCACAGGCCGTGGCCTTCGCAGCGGTCGTAGTCGGCGATGACGCGCACGGGGCGACTCCTTCTCAGCGATGGTCAGACGGTGACGCGGGTGGGCAGGGTGTCGAACGCCCGCATGAGGTTGTTGACGGTCCGGCGCTCGCCGCTCACCTCGAAGCGCCGGACGCGTCCGGCGAGCTCGGTCAGCACGGCGTGGGCCTCCAGCCGGGCCAGGCCCTGGCCGGCGCAGCCGTGCGCGCCATAACCGAACCCGACGTGGTCGACCGGGTTGCGCCGCACGTCGAACTCGGTGGGCCGCTCCCACTTGCGCTCGTCGCGGTTGGCCGAGGCGAACATCACCAGCACCTGCGATCCGGCGGGGATCGGCACGCCCGCGATCTCGACGCCGGTGACGGCGCGGCGGCCGAACTGGCGCACCGGGGTCTCCAGCCGCACCGCCTCGTTGAAGGCGGCGCCGACCAGCGCCGGGTCGGCCCGCACCAGGTCCCACTGCTCGGGATGGCGGGCGAACAGCCAGATCGCGGCGGCCAGCCCGGTCACGGTGGTGTCCAGCGACGGCACAAGATAGTCGATCATCAGGGAGACCGCCTGGTCGCGGTCCACCCGGCCGTCGTCCATCGCGCGCAGCACGCTGTGCGCGAGCCCGCCGGGTCGCGCGGTGCGCGCGTCCACCATGCGCGCGGCGTAGGCGGCCATCCGCCCGGACACCGCCAGCGCCTCCTCGGCCCGCCCGTTCAGCGGCCCATGGCAGTTGAAGTTGGCCGCGGCCCAGTCGATGAGGTGCTCGCGGCCGTCGGCAGGGATGCCCAGGAAGTCGGGCACGATCTCCATGACCATGTCGCGGGCGAGCCCGTTGACGGCGTCGAACTCGCCGGCCGCCACGGCGCGTTCGACGACGCGCGCGGCGACCGCCTGGACGTCCGCGCTCAGCGGGCGCAGCGCCCGTGGCGTCAGGTCGTGCGCGACGAGGCCGCGCAGGAACCGGTGCCGTTCGCCGTCGCTGGCGAAGGTGGAGCCGCGGATCAGGTCGTTGTAGTGCTGGTTGAGCGAGACGCCGTCCTCGGTGCGGAATCTCTCGTCGTCGCCCAACACCGCCCTGACCTCGGCGTAGCGGGGCAGGGCGTACACCTGGTGCGCCTCCAGCCAGACCACCGGGCCGAGCGCGCGGAGCCTTTCATAATGCGGGTAGGGCTCGAGGATGGCGTCTTCCTCATAGAGGTCTTCGGTGTAGACCGGAACACTCATGTGGCCTCCCTCACAGGGCGTCCGCCACATCCTCGGTACGCGCGCACATAACGGTCAAATACCGAAACGGGGTGCTGGTATGACCGACCGTATATAGCGGCCGGGCAGCACGGCAGCGAGCGCATCGGCTGGAGGCATACCCCTCCCCTGTGTCAGGTCCGCAGCGGCTAACCCGCGACGAGCGGGCTGTCGACGCCGGTCGCTCGCGGCGTACCCCTCAGCCACGGCGACGCGGCCATCGCGCGCCGCCTACGGCATGGGGTCAGCCTGTGGCGTCGCGGGATTCGGGGAGGCGGGCCAGGCCCAGTGTGTCGATCAGCTCGGCGCGGGCTCGGGCGACGCGGCTGCGGATCGTGCCGACCGCGCAGCCGCAGGCCGCGGCTGCGTCGGCGTAGGACAGGCCGGCGATCGCGGTGAGCAGCAGCGCGGCGCGGCGGTCGGAGGGGAGCCGGTCCATGGCATCGGTCACCTCGCTGATCAGCATGAACTCCTCTTTCTGGGGGCGGGTCTCGGCCTGCAGCCGGCGGGTCGCCGTCCGGGCCCGGGTCCGGCGTCCGATCTCCTCGGCGCACACGCGGCGGGCGATGGTGAGGAGCCAGGGCAGCGGCGCCGACTCGCTGCGGTAGGTGTGGAGCGACCGTACCGCCCGCAGGTAGGTCTCCTGCGTCAGATCATCGGCCGACTCACGGTCCACCAGCGCCGCGCACGCGCGCCAGATCGCCCCGCTGGTCCGTTTGATCAGGTGGGTCAGCGCTTCGCCGTCTCCCGCTCCGGCGCGCAGCGCCACGGCGTTCAGGTCGAGTGTGTCCGGGTCCTCGCGCAAGACGGTCATGCCTGATCACCCGGCCCGGCTATCGCGGACGCGGCCGGTTCATCAGGGGTCGGCGATCGTCTGTCCCGGTCGCCGGGCCCGGTTTCCGGGCGGGATAACCGCCTGCGGCAGGGGCATCCGCAGGTGGGTGGTCGTTTCTCCGCGGAGGCGATCGGCGGGGGTGCTATTTCGTGCGGACGGCAACGTCGCATATCCGGTTTCCTTTTCACGTGGTGAACCGTTTTCGTAGGGGCCGTGGCCGGTCAGCGGGCAGCGCTGGCAGTACGTGCCTCTAAGGCCCGGGCGATGCCTGGGCGTGCGCGTTGGACGGCGCCGCGTGGCGGCGTCCAGAAGCGCAGGGGTGATCTTGCGGTGCGGGGCCGGGGTGGACGTGCCGCCCGCGCGATCGGTGGTTCAGGCGGCCATCGGGGGGCCGCGGCGGATCACCGCGTGGTGCAGGAGAACGGTCTCACCGGGGGCGGCCTCCGGCCCGGGTCTGGCCGCGACCGGTGAAAGGCGGAGCGGCAGGGCGGGGAGGCTCATGAGGATCGCGCTGAGCAGCGCTTCCAGCGGGCGGGTGAGCGTGCCCGTCGCGCGCCGTGACAGCCGGATCAGCTCCCACAGCGCGCGGTCGCCGTGATGCACGAGCCATCCGAGCAGGGCGGCGATGGCCAGGTGCACGGCGAACATCGCCGGTCCCGGCATCAGGGAATCGCCCATGAGCGGTCCGGTCTCGTGACCCGAAACGGCGTGTGCCGAGCGCGGCAGGCCGTCGTCGCCTGTGAGCGCGGCGTGGCGTTGCCCGCGGCCGAACACCACGTGCAGGACGGTCTGGCTGCACAGCAGCATCGCGACGATGCCGGGCCTCGTCGGCGCCCGGCCCGCCAGGGGCGTCAGCAGGCACATCATCACCAGCCACCCGGCGAGCAGCGGCCGCCATGGGAGCCCGGCCTGCGAGGCCAGGGCATGCGCGCTCGCGGACGCCGACACGCAGACGGTCGAGAACGCCGCCGCCCGGAGCAGCCGCATGCCCCGGTCGACGCGAACCGCGCCCGCCGCCTGTCCGGCCGGGTGATGTGTCATCGGACCGGGTCCGTCCGTCTCATCGGGCGTTCGCCATGAGGTGCTCTACGAAAGGTAATACACGTTCCTGCGGTGGCTCGGCTGAGGACGGCGGTTCCGGACACGGCGGTCAGCAGGCGGCGGGGTCGATGGCGCCGGTGAGCATGGCCAGGCCGGCCGCCATGAAGAAGTCGCCCCAGACCAGTTCGTGCCGGACGGCCACGTCGTGCTCCAGGTCGTAGCAGCCGTCCAGCAGCCGGCCGTCGCGGACGTGTTCGGCGGCCAGTACGGCGAGGACGTGGGCGGCCCGGTTCCGCAGCCGTCCGGCGCGTGGGCCGGGGAGACGGCAGGCCAGTTGGAGGGCGGCGACGGCCTCGATCGCCGCCGCCGAGGTGTCCGGTGTGCCGCGGGACGTGGCGATGGCGGCCGGGACGGGCGGGGCGTCGGGGGCCAGTCTGGCGCTGACGGCCGGGTGTTCCAGGCAGCGGCGGACGCGGTCGCCGGGTGCCTGGGCGGCGGCCAGGCAGAGCCAGCCGGTGGTGCGGCTCCAGCCGGGCGGTGGTGTCGGATGCGGTTTCCAGGTTCCGTCCGGTGTCGCCTGCCAGGCCGGGCGGAGGTCGGGTGTGTTCAGGGTCAGCCCCAGTTGCAGGTCCAGGTGTGCCTCGGCGGCGCGTGCCCCGTCCGGGCCTGCCAGGCGCAGCAGTGTCGGCAGGCCGGGAAGGCCGTCGACCCGTGCCAGGTAGCGTGGGCCGCCGAACGCCGCGCCCCAGGGCACCAGCCCTAGCCGGGGGTCGTGAGCGGCCAGGCACATCCTGGCGGCCTCGGCCCGCAGCGCCGCGGTCTCGTCGCCGCCCAGCGCGGTGCCGTACCAGAAGATGAGCCCACGCGTGGCCGTGTCGGCCTGGAGCCAGGGGGCCAGCATCCCGGTCCGGCGCCGGGCGGCGGCGCGGTCGGACGGGTCGCCGGTCACGATCGACCGCAGCCACAGCAGCCCGGCCCAGAAGCCGCCGGTCCACGATCCCCGGGCGGTGGTGGTCCAGCGGCCCGAGACCGGGTCGGCGTACAGCGGCCACCGCGTTCCCAGCTCGCGTTCCACCGCCCCCACCCGGTCCAGCACCTCGGTGAGCGCCCGTTCCGCCCAGCTCATCGCCGCCTCACCACGATCAGGGCGGCGAGGGCGAACTCCGCCGCGACGACGAGCCAGGCGGACGTGTATCCGGCGGCGTCCACCACGACGCTGAACGCGGGCGGGCCCAGCGCGAAGCCGCCGAAGAAGCCCGCCGACACCAGCGCGGAGGCCCGCCCTGCGGTCCGGGCGTCCGCGCCGCGGACGACCGTGACCATGGACACCGCGTTGCCGGCGGCGGCGAACGCGCCCACGCCCGCCGCCGCGACCCAGACCAGCGGGCCGACCCGTCCGGACACGCCCAGCAGCAGTGCCGCCGCGCAGGCCCCGGCCATGAGCGGGGCCAGCAGGACCGCGGGACGGTCCAGGCGCCCGGCCCGCCGCGACCATCCCACCCGGCCCGCGATGCCCGTCACTCCCAGCACCGCCACCAGCCAGGCGGCCACGACCGGGTCCAGCTCCAGCCGTTGCGAGCCGAACAGGGCCAGGTAGGTGTTGACCGAGGCGATTCCGGATCCGAGCAGGAGGGAGAACATTGATAGGCGGCCGACGCGTACCGCGGGTTGCCCGGACGGCGAGCGGGCGGGGAGCCGGACGGGATCGGGAGGCAGCAGCCACCACGCGCAGACCGCGACGAGCAGGGCGCATCCGGCGGCCGTCCAGACCGCGGCGCGCCATCCCGTCCACCCGGCGAGCGCCGCCAGCGGCAGCCCGGCGGCGAACGCGCCGAGCTGGACACCGGACTGCTTCCACCCGGTGACGGCCCCGCGCCGGGCCGGTTCGACGGCGGCAATGATGATCTTGTTGGTGGCGGGGTTGGCCAGCGCCTGCGGCAGCCCGCCGAGGGCCACCGCCGCCAGCAGCACGGCGGTCGCGGTGGCCGAGCCGATCAGCGCGAGCGCGGCGGCGGCCAGCACCAGCAGGGCCACCAGGCACCGCCGGGCGCCCAGCCGGTCCACCCAGCGGCCCGCGGTGAGCGAGAGCAGGGCGGCCACGCCGAAGCCCGCGGTGGTGGTCAGCCCGAGCGCCGTGCGGGAGAAGCCCGCCTCGGTGACCAGCCGGGGCCCGAGCGCGCCGATCAGGAACAGCTGCAGCATCGACACGCTCATCGCGGCCGTGAGCAGGACAGGCGCCCATCCCCCGTGCGCGGCGCGCGCGGGGGTCTCCGGTTCTCGGACGTCCGTCATCATCTCCCTCTCCGGTGGACGGCCGCCTTGCGTCCAGCGGGCCGAGGAGCTCCCTCGGGGCGGTTCAGGCCGGCGCCTCGGCGGGCAGGCGCTCGCGTAACGCGTCCCTGTCCGGTTTGCCCGCCGGGGTCAGCGGCAGCTCGTCCACCAGCAGCAGCCGCTCGGGATGCTTGGCCTTCTCCAGGCCCTGCTGCGCCAGGTGGGCGCACAGATCGTCCAGATCGACCACCTGTCCCGGCCTGGGCACCACGCAGACCGCCAGCCGCTCGCCGAGCACGGGGTCGGGCACGCCGAAGCACACGGTGTCCCGCACCCGGGGATGGGACGCCAGCGCGCGCTCGACCTCGGCGGGGCTGATGTTGAGGCCGCCGCGGATGACGATCTGCTTGAGCCTGCCGACCAGGTGGAGCAGCCCCGAGTCGTCGATCATCCCGAGGTCGCCGGTGCGCACCCAGCCCTCCGCCGTGCGGTACCGCTGGTTGAGTTCGGGGGCGCCGACGTAGCACATCGGGGTCATCGGTCCTCGGGCGAGGATCTCGCCGCCCCGCCGCTCGCCGGGGACGGGGGCGACGCGGATCTCGGCCACCCGCGGGTCGGGGCGCCCCACCACGACACCGGAACCGGAATCGTCCGCCGCCCGGACCGGCGCGAGCCCGCTGTGGCAGTTCACCCCGTCGGCGGACCCGTACACGTTGACGACGGGGCACCCGAACCTCGCCCGTGCCTCGTCGGCGGTGCGGGCGTCCAGCTCGGACCCGCCGACGAGCAGCGCGGTCATCGGCGGCACGGGACCGGTGTCCGGCCGGTCGAGCATCATGCGGATCATGGCCGGGACGGCCAGCACGTGCGTGGGCCGGTGCTCGGCGAGCGCGGTGAGCGCGGTCACCGGGGAGAAGCGCCCGGGCAGCACCAGGCAGCCGCCGTGGCGGGCCAGCGTGACCGGGGTTCCGTTGCTGCCGAACGCCGAGCCCAGCGGCACCAGCAGCAGGCAGCGCGGCGGCCCGCCGCCGTCGCCCAGCAGCGAGCCGAGGAAGTTGCCCCGCCCGCCCGCCAGGGCGTTGTGGGAGTAGGCGATCATCTTGGGCGCGGCCTCCGAACCGGAGGAGACCAGGATGCGGGCGGGCCCGTCGGGATCGGGCCGGGCCGGGACGAAACCCGTGGCGTCGGTGCCGATGATCCGCGACCAGGGCGTGCCGCCCGGCGGGCAGTCCCGCGGCCCGGCGGCCACCACCGCGCGCAGGGCCGGCAGCCGCTCGGCTCCGGCCAGCAGCTCGGCCGCGTGGCGGTGTCCCCGATGCTCGGTGGCGACGACGGCGACCCGGGCGCCCGTCCTGCCGAGCAGCGACACCGCCTCGGCCATCCCCCGGCCGACCGGGAACGGCAGCGCCACCGCCCCGAGCGCCGCCACGGCCAGCTCGGCGATCACCGCGTCGCGGCCGTTGGGCAGTTGGACGCCGACGACGTCGCCCTCGCACACGCCCAGGCGCCGCAGCCCCATCGCGGCGGCGCGGGCCAGCAGGTCCAGCTCGGCGTAGGTGAGCGTCCCCGCCGCGTCGATGACCGCCGGGCGGCCGGGATCGGCGAACCGGTGCGCCCTGAACAGGGCGTACAGGTCCAGATCGGGGCAGATGCCTTCGGACGCCCACCGCCTGCGGAGCGCGGCGGGCACCAGGTCCTGCACTTCCAGCGTCACGCGAACCTCCAGGGAGTCGGCACGGCTACGGCACCGTGGTCATCACGCGTCAGGACGGACGCGAACCGGGGATCGGCGGGAAGCTCGTCCAGCGCCACCGTCACCGCGGTGGCCCGCACTCCCGCGCGGCGGAAGGAGCGGAGCGCGTCCTCCGTGGTCTGATCCGCGGGCGGGACGTGTGCCCGCGCCGCGTCGTCATCGGCCACGGCCACCCAGCCGTCCGCCGTCGGCATGGGGCGCCGGAAACCCTCGGGCGCCCGGCCGCTCCGGCCCTCGGACACGCGCCGCAGGGCGGGGCCGGTCAGTTCCTCGGCGGCGCCCAGCAGCGAGGAGTCGACGCGGACGCCGCGGCCCTCGGCGGTGCGGAAGAGCAGGCCCGCGAGCACCGCCTCGGCGCCGAGCAAGCCGCCAAGGACGTCCAGCAAGGTCATGAGCGACGGCGCGGGAGCCTCATCCGCCGGACGCACGGCCTCGCCCACACCGGTCCGGGCCTGGACCATGAAGTCGGTGGCCAAAGGGGCGCCGTCGAGCCGGCCCGCCCAGCCGCCGGTGTAGGCGTAGACCAGGCCGGGATTGACCGCCCGCAGGTCGGCGTCGTCCAGGGCGAGGCGTTCGGCGGTGCCGGGCGCCCAGTTGTGGACGAACACCTCCGCCTCCGCCGCCAGCGCCAGCACCTCGTCCCGGCCCGCCCGCGACTTGATGTCGATCTCCACCGCCCGCTTGCCGCGGTTGAGCGCCAGCCACCGGGCCGACAGGCCGCCGCAGGTGGGCGGCATGCCGCGCAGCGGGTCGCCGCCCGGCGGCTCGATCCGCACGACGTCCGCGCCCAGCAGCGCCAGCAGGTGGGCGGTCAGCGGCGCCTGGATCCGCCGTCCGGCCTCCAGCACCGTCAGGCCCGCCAGCGGCCGGGCGTTCGCGGCCGATCCCGGCAACGGCCCCACCGCGGAGCGGGGCGGCACCGCGGAACAGGGCGCGATGGCGGGGCGGGGCACCGCCATGGAACGGGGCGCCCCTGCCAGCCGGGGCGCCCCTGCCGTACGGGGTGCCCCCGCCAGACGGGGTGCCACCGTCCACGGGGATCGCGTCCGCGGCTCGGCCAGGCGGTCCGCGAGTCGGTGCAGCGCGCACACCGAGGCCCCGGACTCCTCCGCCGCCCGCCGCACCGACGCCCACCCGGCGGCGCGCGCCGCCGCGTGCAACTCCTCGGGCAGCGGGCAGGACGCGGTCGCGTACCGGAACTGGAAGGCCCGCCACGCGGAGCCCGCGAGCCGTTCGGGTACGTCCAGCCGCCGCCAGAAGGCGGCCCACACCATCGGGTCAAGCGCCTCCACCTCGAACCGCACGTCGTCGGCCGTGACGAACGGCGGGCCGCCCGGCGCCGGCGGCACCGCCTCGCCCTCCTCGGCCGTGGACGCGGCGAGATACTGGCCGACCGCGAGGAGCCCGGCCAGGTCAACGCCCGTGCTGACGCCCTCCACGGCCCAGCCCCGGGCCCGGCCCAGCACGGCGGCCAGCACCCCCTGAGCCGCCAGCGCGGTGGCCGCCAGCGACAGGTAGTCGGCGGCAAGCCCGCGTGGCGCTCCGTCGCGGCGGCCGTGGACATGCATGACGCCTGTCGCGGCCTGGGCGGTGGCCTCGTCGGTCACCTCGTTCCCCGGAGCCGCCACGGCCCAGCGGATCTCGGCCGCCAGGGGACGCCGTCCCATCAGGGCGAGACGATCGCCGCTCACGCGCCCGAGGCGCCCGGCGACACCGGCCGCCAGGGTCGACGGCCCGGTGATGTGGAGCCCGGGCTCCTCCAGCGCGCGGGGCGCCGGGACAGTGGCGGGCGGCGCCATCGGCTCTCCTCTCGGCGGGAACCATGCCGCGCTTTCGCGCGACCTGTTCACCAAGAGGAGTGGGGGACTTCGGCCGACGAGTTCCCGGAAAGTTTGGAGTTGTCGTGAGCCGTGAGGAAGATGCCGATCTGTCCCTCTGGGGGGACCCGCGGTGCCCGCCGGACGTCCGGCCCCTCCGCGAACGGGTGGCCGGGTTCGTCCGCGAGCGGGTGATCCCTTGCGAACCGCGGCTCGACTCGGACGGCGCGCTGCGTGAACGGCTCCGCCGCGAGGCGCGAAAGGCCGGGCTGTGGGGGCTTCCGCTCCCCGCGGAGCTCGGCGGCGCGGGCCTGGCGCTGACCGGCTACGCTCACATCGCCGAAGCCGAAGGAGCCAGCGACCACGGCCCCGACGTGCTCGGCTCCACCGTCCTGCTCGACGTGACCACCCTGACCGAGCACGCCCCGCCCGCCGTCCGGGACCGCTACCTGTCCCGGATCGCGTCCGGCGAGCTGAGCCTGTGCAACGCGATGACCGAGCCCGGCTCCCCCGGCAGCGACCCCGCGCTGACCACGACCCGCGCCGAACAGCGCCCCGACGGATCCTGGACGGTCCACGGCCGCAAATGGTTCATCACCGGCGCGGGCCACGCCGACCTGGCCCTCGTGCTCGCCCGCACCTCCGGCGGCCCACCGGCGAGGACCGGGCTGTCCGTGCTGCTCGTCCCCACCTCCGCGCCCGGTTTCGAGGTGGTGCGGGAGCTGCCGGTCCTCGGCGCGGGCGGGCAATGGGAGCTCGCGCTGGACGGCGTCACCGTCCCCGCCGACCACCTGCTCGGCGACCCCGGCCACGGGCTGCGCGTGCTGGCCGGGCGGGTGCGGCTGGGCCGCCTGCTGCGCTGCCTGCGCTGGCTCGGGCAGGCCGAGCGGGCGTTCACGCTGATGCGCGACCGCGCCCGATCACGTCCCGCCGCGTCCGGGCGGCTGGGCGACCACCAGCTCGTCCAGCAGCTCGTCTTCGACGCCCTCCTGGCCATCCGCACCACCCGTCCCCTGGTCTTCGAGACCGCCGCGCGCATCGAGGCGGGGCACGACGCGCGCATCGAGACGGGCCTGGCCAAGGTCGCCGCCGCACGTACGCTGCAGCGGGTCACCGACGCCGCGATCCAGGTCCACGGCGCGGCGGGCCTGGGCCCCGACACACCCCTGCCGGCGCTGTTCCGCACCGGCCGGATGGCCCGCGTGCTCGACGGCCCGGACGAGCTCCACATCACCGCCGTCGCCCGCCGGGTCCTCCGCTGAACGCGCCCGGGAGACCCGCCCTCGTGGTCGGCGCCGCACGGCCTTTTCCGGCCGGGAGGGGTGTGGAAGTATCCCCCCACATGGACCCGTTATCGGTGGTGCGGTGGACGCGCGCGGCGGGTTTCGCCGCCACGTGCACCGGGCTCGCCGTGCTCGGGCACCTGGCCGGAGGCGGCGCCTTCGACCGGTCGGCGGCGCTGACCGGGTTCCTTCTCGTCCTCGGCCCGGCCCTGGCCCTGACCGGACGGGAACGCTCGCTCGCGTCGATCATCCCGGCCACCGGGGTGTCCCAGGTCGTCCTGCACCTCCTGCTCACGCGCACCTCCGGCGGGCAGAACGCCGCGGTGGCCCCCGGCATGGACGTGCTCGGCGACGGGACGCACCACGGCGGGTTACCCGGCCTGGGGATGCTGCTCATGCACGCGGTGAGCGTGCTGGTCACCTCGGCGTGGCTGGAATGGGGCGAGGCACGGCTGTGCGCGCTCGCGCGGGTGCTGGCCGGCTGGGTCGTGCGCCCGCTGCTCCTGCTGCTGGTCATCTCGGCCGGACGGGCGGACGTCCGCCCGCGGCCGATCCGGGACGGGCGCGCGAGCGAGCGCGCACCGGCCCAGGCGGTCCTGCGGTACGCCGTGGCGCGGCGCGGGCCTCCCGGGACGTGGACCGCCCCGGGCGCGACCGCGTGATCGGCAGATCCTTCGTGGCCGGTAGATCCACGTGATCGGCAGATCCTCGCAATGACGCTCCTGGGGCGATGCTCGTCGCCGGGCCGGCGGACCGCCGTCCGGATGTCCTTCGCATCCCTCCACCAAGGAGCCTTCGATGAACGCTTCAGCCGTGTGCGCCCGGACGGGCGCGCGTACCCGTCCGTCCGGATCCGCCTCCCGTCCGGCATGAGCACCGGCAAGGAGACCGGCCTGTCCCTCCGCCTGCGCGCGGTGTGCTGCCGCTACGGCCGGCTGCCCGTGGTCGACGGCGTCGACCTGCGTGTCGAGCCGGGCGAGCGCGTGGCGGTCACCGGGACCAACGGGTCGGGCAAGAGCACGCTGCTGCGCGCCGTCCTCGGGCTGCACCGCGAGGTGACCGGCGACATCGAGGTCGGCGGGCGGGCGGCGCGCCGGGCCGCCGACTGGGCCGTGCGGCGGCGGCAGGTGGCGTGGATGCCGCAGCAACGCGCCACCGGACGGTTCCCGCTGCTGGTCGGCGAGCTGCTCGCGAGTTCGGGGGGCGCCACCGCCGCCGCGTCCGCCGCGGCGCGGCTCGGGCTCGCCGGGCTGCTGGACCGGCCGCTGTCCAGCCTGTCGGGCGGGCAGCTGCAACGCGCCTACCTGGCCCGTGCGCTGGGGCAGGTGGCCGCGGGCGCCGGTGTGCTGCTGGCCGACGAGCCGACCGCCGCGCTGGACTTCGCCGGTCAGGAGCAGGTCGCGGGCCTGCTCGCGGACGCGGCGGCCACCGTCGTCGTCGCCACCCACGACCGGGCGGTCGTGGGCGCGTGCGACCGGGTGACCGAGATGGCCGCGGGCCGGCTGCGGGAACTGCGGTGAACTCGTTATCGGAGGTCCAGGCCCTCCTCGGCCTGCCCTCGGTGCGGCTGGCGTTCGCGGCGCTGCTGCTGGGCAGCATCGCGCTGCCGGTCGTCGGCGTGTTCATCATCGGCCTGGACATCCTGCCGGTGCGGTTCGCGATGATGCACGTCGCGCTGCTGGGCAGCGCCGTCGGCCTGCTGGCGGGCCTGGACCCGCTGGTGTGCGCGCTGCTGCTGTGCGCGGTGGCGGGCGGTTCGCTGGCGCCCCTGGCCCGTGCCCCGGCCGGGCTGTCGGGGGCGATGGGCCTGCTGATGACGCTGGCGGTCGCCGCCGCGCTGCTGATGCTGTCGGTGTCGGGCGTGAACGCCAACGGCGCGTTCGAGCTGCTGTGGGGCTCGATCCTGGCGACCCGTCCCGGGGACGTGGCGGTCCTCGCGGCGCTGGCCGTCGTCGTGCCCGCCCTGTTCTGGGTCCGCCGCCGGGACCTGGCCCTGCTGCTGCACGACCGGGAACTCGCCGTCTGCTCCGGCGTCCCCGCAGGGCCGCTCACCGCGATCCTGCTCATGCTGATCGCGGTCGCGATCGCCGGGGCGATCCGGCTGACCGGGGCGCTGCTGGTGGACGCCCTCACCCTCCTGCCCGCGCTCGCCGCCCGCCGGCTCGGCCGCTCGCTGACCTCGATGGCGGGGTGGGCGATCGGCTGCGGGCTGGCCTTCAACCTCGGCGGGTTCGCGCTCGCCCTGCTGTTCGACCTGCCGCCGGGCCCGGTCCTGGTGCTCTTCGGCGGCGCCCTGACCCTGCTGATCTACGTCATGCCGACGATCCACCTCGGCCAGAAAGCGAGAACACGACGATGATCCCCTCGATCCGCCGCCGCGGGGCGGCCTCCCTCGCCGCCGTCGCGGCCGTCGCGGCGGCGCTCACCGCCTGCGGCTCCACCGGCGACGCGACCGGCGACGACCGCACGCGCGGGCCGAAGGTCGTCGCGGCCTCCACCTGGGAGGCGGCGTTCGCCCGCGCCGCGGGCGCCCGCGACGTCAGCGTCATCGTGCCGCCCGGGATCGCGCACCCGCCGGACTACGACCCCAAGCCGTCCGACATCGCCAAGGTGGCCGGCGCCGACTACGTGCTGTACGCCCCCTTCGAGGGGTTCGCCCCAAAGCTGAAGTCCGCCGCGGGATCCAAGGCCAAGCTCATCGAGCTCCGGCTCGACAACGGCCAGGCGGCCGTGACGAGAGAGGTGACGCGGCTCGCCGGCGAGTTCGGCACCGGCCAGGCCGCCCGGACCTGGCTGGCCTCCTACAACACCGCGTACGCCGCCGAGAAGCGCAAGGTCTCCGCCGCCTACGCCACGGCGGGCAGGCCGGCGGTGGTCGCGCAGGCGTTCGTCACCTGGGCCTGCGACATGCTCGACGCCAAGCCGGTGGGCACCTACGGACCCCAGCCGCCCACGGCGTCACAGGTCGCCGGGCTGGCGGCCAAGAAGCCCGCGCTGGTGCTGGACAACTCCGCGATGCCCGGCGCGAACGCGCTGTCGTCCATCAGGGCCGAGCGCGTCACCGTCGTCAACTTCCCCGACGAAAGCCAGGACCTTCTCTCGGTCTACCGCACCGCCTCCGCTGTTCTCACCAGGGCACTCGCCGGATGAGGCGATCACCGGCGGCGGTGACGGCGGGGCCGTCAGCGGGACGCGTACGTCACCTGGCCGTCCCGGCCGGGCTCGGGCAGCTGTCCGGCGGGGGCCGGGGACCACGAGGAGAGGATGCCGGTCAGTCCCGGGACCGACTCGATCACCTGGCGGGCGGTGGGATCGGTGTGCCGCAGGAATGCCAGGTGACGGACGGCGTGGAAGGCCACCTGCTCGATGCGCGGCCTGGCCGGTGATGGGCTCGCCGGGCCGTCGCCGCGGGTCAGGGTCCGCCCGGCCAGCGTGGCGGCCGGGAGATCGGGTCGCGGGTCGGGGCAGCATGCGTAGGTGAGCAGCACGCGCCCGGCCGGTTCGTGCCGCCAGCTCGTCGAGTGCAGCAGTGGGCGGCGGTGTCACCGGACAGGCCCAGGAGTTCCCGCGCGACGGCGTCCGGATGGCGTCCGCCGCCCAGCTCGCCCGCCAGCACGCGGACGGCGAGGGCGCCGTCACCGGTCACCCGGACCGCTTCGGCATTCTCGTCACGGGGGCGGTCGGCCCGCCGCGCGGCCTCCCCGCGTACCAGCGCGCGCGGGCCGGTCAGGCTCAAGGTCTCGCCGGACGGGACGACCACCCTCTCCCCACGCCGCCGTACGGTCATGACCCCCCGGCCGCACACCCGCACCACGTTCCGTCCGACGTCGACGACCGCGGCCGTGTGCTCGTCCAGGCCCAGCACCGCCGCGTCGTCCGGCAACTCCTCTTCGAGCACCCGCAGCCGGCGCTCCCCCAGGTAGCAGTACCGGGTGTCGTGGGTGCCGCCCTCGGCGTTGTCGTAGTGCGGGATCATCGCGACCTTCAGCCCCAGGCGGCCCAGGACGTCCAGACCCTCCAGCCAATGCGGGCGCGCGCCGCCTTGTAAATCTCGTAGACCGGCAGCGCGTACGCGCCCAGCGTGCACGCCGCCGCCGAGGCGAACACCAGCGCCGCGCGTCCCGTCCGCGCATGATCGGCCAGAGCCTCCCCCACTGGCCGGCCGCGCCACTGCTCCAGCGCGTACGACGGGCTTCCCGGCCCGGCGAACACCCAGTCGGCGCCGCGCACCGCCGCCAGACCCACATCCCCTTCATCGCCTGCGGCCGCGCCGATCTCGGCGGAGCCGCGCAGTCCGGGCGGGACGTCCACCCGCAGCCCGACACTGCGCTCGAAGTACGCCTGCGCCCGCGCCGATATCTCCGCGACGTTCTCCTGGAAGCCGTACGGCGTGTCCAGCAGCACCGCCCGCGCGGGACGCAGCCGGGCGGCCACATCCCGGTGCACGCTCACCATCGTCGGGGCGGTCTCGCCGGATCCCATCAGCACCAGCAGCGGTGCCCGCGTCGCGTCGCTCAAACCGGCCTCCGAACTCGTCCGGCCGCATCCGCGGAGAACAGGCCTGTGCCTGTGAGCATCGCACCGCCCCATTCCCCCGTCCACGGGCCTTTCGCCCCACTTTTCTGCCGGATCCGGCCGAGGAAAGGAGAGCCGTACGAGGCGGCGTTCCGCGCACCGTCCTGAACGAGCACGGACATTCGCGGCAACAGCCGGGGCCGCATCGCCTTCGAGACCAAGCTCTCGAAGGACAGCAAGATCGTCTGGGGCAGCGAGGACCAAGGCTTCGTGGTGGAACGACTACGACACCGGGGCGAAGTGCTGATCGAGAGCGCCCAGCCCACCGGACTCTCTGCGATGACCCGCCGCCTCGGCTACTCCGACTCCAGTCGAGACCGAATTCGGGTTCGGCATTGAGGTGCGAAGGCGTTCTCCGTCAGTAGTGCTTCACCATGGCGTGGGCAAAGTTGAGCGTCGATCGGTGTGTCGCCGAGCGCGCGATTCGCGTCGCGGCGTCAACCTTTTGCGGCGGGGGTCATGACGGGCCTACGACGATCCTTCGGTCAACCGCATGGACAGGGAGTTTCGACCGATGACGCTCGACTACAGGACGATCTCACGGCGGTCCCGGAACGCTTGGGTACGGGGATCGGTCGGGTCTCGCCTCCTGCGCCGCCCGGCGCGCCCGCTGCTCGTCGCGGCGCTCGCGGTCTTCCTGGCCGGAGCATCGCCGGCCCCCGGAATTCCGCAGGCCGCAAATCCGGTGACGGCAGCACGACGGTCTGCTTCGTCGCTCGCAGCCACCCCGAGCGGGAACGCACGATCCGCGTGCCGTCGCACGCCGTACCGAAGATCCTGCGCACCTCACTGTCGTATGCCGGGCCGTGCGCGGAGTACGGCCACCCGAAATCGCTCGGCGACGGCGCGCTGCGCACATACACGCAGCGTGTACGCAGCCGCCCGCTCGCGATGGGCGTGACGTTCCCGGCGTCGACGTTGCGGAACCTGCCCGTCCCGGTGAGCGATGGCAAGCACTGCTTCGACAAGGACGGTGACGGCGAGCTCGACCTGCACAAAGAATGCGCCGTGGGCCATGAGCGTGTGCTCGATCTCCCGCGCGGTTTCCGCAGGCCGTCGACACGTCGTTCAAGTGGTCGCTGACGAACTGGAATCCCGAAGGGCACATGCCGGTCGGCGTCTACAACGTGCCGCACTTCGACTTCCACTTCTACATCCAGCCGCTCGCGGAACGGAACCAGATCCGCCCCGGTCCATGCCCGATGCTCACCAAATGCGACGACTACAAACGCGCGAAACTGCCGGTGCCCGAGCGTTACCGCGCACCGGACTTCAGCGATGTCGACGCCGTCGAGCCCGCGATGGCCAACCACCTGATCGACCTGACCAGCCCGGAGTTCCACGGCCGGCCGTTCACGCACACGTGGATCTACGGCCAGTACGACGGCGAGATCACGTTCTACGAAGCGATGATCACCAAGGCCTGGTTCGACGGCCAGCGCGCCGGCACGACCGGCGACATCTGCGTGCCGTTCAGGCAGCCACGCGAATGGCAACTGGCAGGCTGGTACCCGACGAGCTACTGCGTCGCCTACCGCGAGAACCGCGACGACTACACCGTCGCCTTGTCCGACTTCCGCTACCGCGAAGGGTCACCCCGGAAATCCGAACCGAGCCGATAATTCTCGCGGGCACTCGATCGTCCTGGTGGACATCAAGATGCAGTCGATCGAGGACCATCCGGCTTGGGGATCGACCGTTACTTGGCCAGGCATCCGCCGTCGACCACGAGGGTCTGCCCGGTCATGTAGTCGGACGCGGGGGCGGCAAGGAACAGAGCGGGTCCGCGGATCTCCGCGGCATCGGCGATACGTCCCATCGGCGTGAACGCGGTGGCGGCCGCCACGAACTCCGGGTCCTGGTATGCGGCCAGGTCCGTCCGGTGGAATCCCGGGCACAATGCGTTGACCTGGATTCCCGCGTGCGCATACTCCAGCGCGAGCTCCCTGGTCAGGTTCACCAAGGCCCCCTTCGTCGCAGAATAGGCAGGGGCTGTGATGACGCTGGCGGCACCGGCCATTCCCCAGATCGACGCGACGTTGATGATCTTTCCGCGGCCCTGGGCGACCATGACCTTCAGGGCCGCCTTGCAGCAGTAGAAAGCGCCGCTCAGGTTCACACCGAGGGTCCGATCCCAGTGAGCGGAGTCGGTCTCGTGCAAGGGCGCGGGCGCCGGATCCGCTATACCGGCGTTGTTGTACAGGATGTCGACCCGGCCGAATTCGGCGACGACCGCCTCGAACGCCGTTCGCACAGAGTTCTCGTCGGCCACATCGCAGACGACCGCGATCGCCTCGCGGCCGTACCGGCGCACGGCCTCGGCGGTCTTCTCCGCACGTGCGTGATCGAGGCTGAGGCACGCCACGTGCGCTCCCGCACCCGCGACCGCGACCGCGATCTCCGCACCCAGCCCCCGGCCCGCACCCGTGACGACGACGATCCTGTCCGGGAGGCCGAACAGCGCGTCATGGAAGGACATGGCTCCACCTCCAAACGATCACTTCTCGAACACCGTTGGGTCGTGGCCGCCACCGCGGCAGGGGAGCATCTCACTGCCGTTCCACGCAAAGCAGTCACCATTACCGGCAGGTTCGCATGTGTCGCGATCTCGCTGAATGCCCGGCAAGGCGCCTCCAGGCACTATTCCCGCCACTGCGGGGATCAAGCACGTTAGGTCGACCGGGCCGGGATCCATTCTTTACGGAAGCACCAATATTCGACGCCCGCTATCCGATAGGTCGATCTCTGATTTGACGGGCCGATGGCTCGGCCTGGCCGGCGGCCGGATGGCGCGGACGGCGCATCTGGGCGGCGGCTCGGTGATCACGATGGTCGCTTGCGGGGGCTCGCGGTGCACCGGCAATGACTCCGCGGGCATGTTCGCTTGCCATGCGTGATCGTCTTGGTGCGGTCCAAAACACTCCGGCGAGCACCGGAGGCGGGTTACCCGAGGTCATCGGCCCAGGCTGCGGGCCACCTTCAGCCGAGTCCGATCAGTGATCATTTGGGGGGTTCAGACGCATATATTGTGATCTGTACGCCCACGTTTCCAGCGAGCCTGGACGACGACCCGGGAGATCACGTGTTGGACGACGACTCGCAGCCGGAGATGAGCGAGGCCGAGATCCGGGACCGGGTGAGGGAGTTGCGGGAGCAGCTCGCGGCCGGGCCCGCCTCGCCCGGGGCTCGACCGCAGGAGACGTCGGAGGGGGTCGCCGAAACCGCCGATGGGCGCGTTCGCGTGCAGGTGGTCGGCGGACGTTTCAAGGCCGTCCAGCTCGATCCCCGCGTCCTGCGGATGCCCGCGGAGGAGCTGGGCGCGCTGCTGACCGAAACCTTCAACTCGGCACTCGAACGGGCCTCCGCCACGGCCACGGCCGCCTCGGACGAGGTGCCCGTCGACTTCGGTGTGCTGGCCGGGCAGCTCGAGCAGGTGCAGAGCGAGGGGCTGCGCCAGATGGACCGGATGATGCAGGGCCTGCAGGAAGGCATCCGGCTGATCAGGCAGCGCGCCGTCGTCAACGGTGATGTCGGCGGAACGGGCGGGGTCGAGCAGGTGCTGCAGGACGCCGTGCGAGGAGTAGCGGCGATGCGGGGGCCGGAGAGCGAGACCGGTACGGCGGAGGAGGCCGAGCCGCCGGCCGGCGAGGGACTGTCCGGGCTGATCCGGGTGACGGCGGCGTCGACGACCCGGCTCGGCGAGATCGCGGTCGAGGACGGGGCGTTGCGGCACCCGTCGCACACGATCGCGGACGAGACGGTGCGTGCCGCGAACCAGGCGCTCGACCTGGCGCGGGAATCGGCCGCGGCACGTCGGCCGCAGGCCGGAGACGACCTGACGGCCATGGCGGCGCGCATGCAGGACGCGAGCCTCGAGCAGCTGAGCACGCTGACCGAATCGCTCTCGCGGCTGATGCGTGGAATCGACCGCCCATAGCAGGGTTATCGCGGGGAGCAGGAGATATGGGAAAGCAGCTGAAGGTCGATCCCGGGCAGATCCGCAAGGGTGCCACGGGAATGCAGGGCTCGTCCAGCCAACTGCGCGGCCGTTTGCAGGACTTCCAGGCAAAGCTGGCCGGATACGGCGAGCCGTGGGGTGGGGACGATATCGGGTTCGTCATCGGCACGATCTACATGGCGGCCTCGGAACTGGCATTCGACTGCTACTCCAGCCAGATCGACGGTATCGACGAGATGTCCGAGGGGGCCACCTTGATGGCGAACAACTACCAGTCGGCCGAGGATCTCAGCGAAGTCGAGGTCAACCGGGTCCGCGACATCCTGGGGTGACCGATGGGCCTGCAACTACCAGGGGAACTCGTCTCCCTGCTCGGCATGCTCGGCTACACCTGGCCGGAGGCCGACGAAGAGAAACTGTTCAAGATGGGCGGGGACTGGCTCCAGTTCGCCGGCGAATTCGGCACGCAGCTCCAGGACGCCGACGGCCAGGCGGGCCAGGTGTGGACGATGAACGAGGGCGAGGGCATCAAGGCCTTCCAGCAGGCCTGGCGGGAACCCGAGGCGCCGGTGCCCGCCCTCCAGGACGGCCAGGTCGCGGCCAACATCCTGGGCGCGGGGCTGATGGTCTGCGGCGTGATCGTGCTGGTCCTGAAGATCACGGTGATCATCCAGCTGATCTGGCTCGCCATCCAGATCGCGATCGCCATCGCGCAGGCGGTGGTGACGTTCGGGGCGTCGCTGGCGCAGATCCCCATCGTCAAGATGATCACCGGGATGCTGATCGATCTGGCGATCGACATGGCGCTGCAGGCGATCCTCGGTGGGTAGGCGGCCGAGAGGGGCCGCGCGTGGCGCGGCCCGGCAGCTGGGGCTGCTCAAGCCGATTGAGAAATGGCTCCTCAAACGCATCGAACG
This sequence comes from Actinomadura sp. KC216, assembly GCF_004348535.1. Classification (GTDB taxonomy): domain Bacteria; phylum Actinomycetota; class Actinomycetes; order Streptosporangiales; family Streptosporangiaceae; genus Spirillospora. Next base: position 46,554 of record NZ_SMJX01000001.1, on the reverse strand, counting down.
GCCCCGGTACCAGCACATCTTTCTGGGCAACGTCAACCGGCGCGCCAATAAGGGAACCGGCTTTCATCACCGCTACCAGGGCAAGAATCCGCCCACCGCGCGCGTCCGGCGCGACGCCAACGGAAACGAGCTCAAGGATCCGCCCAACAGCCATGGCGCCTACAGGGCGAAGGTGGACGTCCGGGACGAGGACGGCACATGGTACCGGAAGAACGGTAAATCCAGCTTCTTCCCCGACAGCTGGACGCCCAAGCAGGTCGACGAGGCGATCAATACCGCGTTCAAGAACGCGACACCGGATCCCGCCAACCCGAATAAGTGGGTAGGCAACCTGCCCAACGGCATGCAGATCCAGGGCTTTTATTCCGGGAACCTCAAGAAGGGCTGGTATAGTGCATGGCCGGTCGTCTAGAGGAGGATAGGTGCCGGGTATAAAGGAGTTCTACTGGTGGGACGCCCCGGGTGGGGCCCTTCCCTCGGCCCGGCTGGACGACGACCGGTTCCGCAACCTGGCCGGCCTGCTGACCAGCGACATCCGGAACGACGGCGCCGGCCTGCTGGAGGCCCTGATGCTCGTCGAATGGGCACGCGACGGCAGGCAGGACATCGATGACTGGGAAGGCGACTCCACCGCCGCCGAGTTCCGTCCGGACGGCGTGCTCATCTCCGATCTCGGTCCCGATCCGAAAACCGAGCAGTATTCCCTGGACGAGGTTCACGAGGCGCTCATCAGGTATTGGCAGTTCATCTTCCCCGGCACCGGGGAACGCCGGAACGCCCTGGAGGCGTGGGCCCGCGCTTTCGAGCAGGAGAACCCGGACGTCGAGAACCCGCAACACCCTTGCCTCCCGCACCTACCGCTCTGAAACGGCGGTTGTGAGGGAACAACCGTTCGCCGCCCGGGAGTCGGCGTCAATTTCATAGATCGTTCGTGGCGCGCCCGCTCGGCGCTGGCGGGCCCGCTCATCCCTGTCGGCCCCTTCCCCCTGGCCACCCGGTCACCCCTGGCCGCCCGGTCACCCCTAGCCGCCCGGTCACCCCTGGCCGCGCGTTCGACCCTGGCGCCTGCTCGATCGCGGACGGTGCGGGAACTCGGGCGGGCGTGATTCCGGTACGGCGAACATCTTTCTGATGATCGCCGTAGACCTCTTGCAGGCAGTCCGCCGACCAGGGGAGTCTCACGGTGGGCGCAAGCGCGGTCCGCTGGCGGTGTCCTGGTGCGGACGTTCGGGGGAAAGCGGCAGGTCACGCCTGGAGTGACCATGTGCGGACACACACCGGCGATGACCCGGCCCCGTACCTGATGCACGATGAGCGTGCGGAAGACGGAAAAGGCCGTCCGCCGCACGCTCCCCCATTAAGTCGCGCTCTTCTCTTGAGCTCACCACCAAGAATCGCTAGGCCGATTCGGCCTGCCCATAACTGCGGACGGCGTCGATCGCCGATGACGTTTCTGACCTTTACCGCGAGGCAACCCCATCGGTTCCGGAAACACCGCCGCCGGATCGTCCGGCATGGCTTGCACGAAGGAGAGGGTTGATGAAGGCACGCATCAAGCTGGGGATGACCGCACTGGCCACCGCGGCGGCGCTGGTCGCCGTGGTTCCGGGCAGTGGTTCGGCCGATGCCGTCCAGCTGAAGGCGTACGGGATCTCCAGCGACGGCACGCTGATGGCCGCGTTCAAGACCGACACTCCGCAGGTGCTCGACTGGGTGAGGAACCCGGTCGGGCTGGTCACCGACACGGCGCTGATCGGGATCGACTTCCGCGTCCAGGACGGCAAGCTGTACGCCGTCGGCAACCACGGCGGCATCTACACCGTGTCGCTCGCCGCGGGATCCGAATGCACCCTCACGAAGGTCTCCCAGCTCACCGTTGCGCTGAAGGGCACGTATTTCGGAGTCGATTTCAACCCGGCCGCCGACCGGCTGCGCGTGATCAGCGACGCCGGGCAGAACCTCCGGCATGACCTCAACACCAACACCACGGCGATAGACAGCCCCCTGTCGGCCACGCACGTCACCGCCGCCGCCTACACCAACAATGACCTCAATGCCGACACCTCGACCACGCTGTTCGACATCAACACCGACACCGACCAGGTGGTCATCCAGTCCCCGCCCAACAACGGCACGCTGGTCGCGACCGGCTCCCTCGGCGTGAACGCGGGACCCAACGCCGGTCTCGACATCTACAGCGACCTCAGCCGCGGCAAGACGATCTCGAACTCGGCCTTCGGAACCTTCATCCCGGCGGGCGGCGGTGCCACCTTCTACACCGTCGACGTGCTCACCGGCGCCGCCACCGCCGTAGGCAAGTTCCCGCTCGCCATCACCGACGTCGCCATCGCGCTCGACCCGAACTGACCCCCACCGGCCCACCACCATGGGTGAGCCCGTCCCGACCGGCGGGGCGGGACGGGCTCACCCCCGCCCTCGCACTCCATGGGCAGGGCGAACGGCCGGGCAGGCTGTGGTTCGCTCAGGCGGATCTGCTGATCTCCGGGACGTCGGGGCCGGCCAGCCAGTGGCGGTCCAGCGGTTCGGGGAGCCTCGGGGTCGCGTTCGTCGCGTCGCGGCCGAGGTCCGAGGGGCGCGGGCCGATGCGCTGGGCGATCGGGATCAGCTCCGCGCGGTCGAAGTGGAACATCTCGACGGCCGCCTCGCCGAGCATCACCCGGGTCTCGTCCTCGGGGATGCCGGCGAAGGTGTAGGCGATCCATTCCCGGGTGTGCGGCCAGCTCCCCTCCGAGTGCGGGAAGTCGTTGCCCCACAGGATGTTGCGCACCCCGATCTGGTAGCGGTCGGCCAGCTCCCTGCGCTTGGCCGTGGAGGCGCCGACGAAGCAGTTGGTGTCGAAGTAGTCGCTCGGCCGCCGCTTCATGTGCGTGCCGAGATCCGCCAGCTTCCGCGTGCCGTGCTCGCGCTCGAACGCCACGTCCATCTGCCAGAGCAGGCTCGCCACCCACCACAGGCCGCACTCCTGGACGCCGAACTTCAGCCCCGGGAAGCGCTCGAAGGCGCCGCTCCAGATCAGGAACCACATGGGACGCGCCGACCACCAGGAGACCTCGGTGGCGTACAGGCCCAGGTGCAGGCCGAGGTCCTCACTGGGGGCGGCGGACGCGTGCGTCTGGACGGGCAGGCCCAGCTCCTCGCAGACCGCCCAGACCGTGTCGTACTCCCGATCGTGGTAAGGGCGGTTCCCGTGCCCCCAGAGGGACGGGATCATGACGCCGCCGCGCAGGCCGTCGGCGTGGGCGCGGCGGATCTCGGCCGCCGCAGCCTCGACGTTCCCGACGATGGGGGCGACGATCACGCCGCGCCGACGGGCCGGGCTCTGCGCGCACAGGCCCGCCAGCCACCTGTTGTGCGCGCGGGCGCCGGCGAGCGCGAGGTCCGGGTCGTAGCCGCTGCCGGACATGCCGAGGCCCGCGCTGAACGGCACCGCGGTGGCGCCGGACTCGCCGTCGGCGTCCGGGAAGATCACCTCGCCGGTGACGCCGTCGCGGTCCAGTTCCAGGTCCCTGCGCGCGGCGTCCCAGCCGCCCTGGAGGCCCTCGTCGTTCTCCGCGCGCCACTCGCTCACGAACTCCTGGTCGTAGAGCTTCTCGCGCATTCCGGTGGACGCCCGCATCCGCTCTAGGTAGCGGTCCAATTGCGGGTGGTACCTGGACTCGAGAAAGCCCCGGTACTGGTCGGTGCTCAACCCGGCATGGGTGTCGGACGAGATAATCAGGAAGGGGGCGTTCTCGGCTGCTTTGCCAGCGGATTCAGGCACGCTCTTTCTCCTCTGCAAGGTGATACGGGACGTGCCGGCCGGTCCAGCGCGCAGCCGACGGAGCGCGAGCGCCCGGCGGACGCGGCCGTCCGCCGCTCAAGGCGCCGCGTAGTGCGCGGGAAGATGCCGTCCCATCCCGGGAATTCTCTCGCCGGTCGATGACCGGTCAATAGTCATTGCTGGGGAGAGTCACACTTTCTATGTATGCCGAAGGTACTTCTCCGCGTGCCGTTGAAGAGCTTGACGTCCTATCTGCGACATACCAGCATGACGGAACGCCAGAAAAAGGGAAGGTAGGCGGAGAAGCATGATTATCGGCTTCATCGTGGCCTGCGAGATCGGCTTCTGGGTCGTTCTCGGTGCCGGGCTGGCCGCGCGCTACCTGCTCGGCCGGCGGCGGCTCGGCGCGGTGCTGCTCGCGGGCGTTCCGCTCCTCGACCTCTTCCTGCTCGTCGCCTCGTACCTCGATCTGCGCGCGGGGGCGTCGGCCGGGTCCGAGCACGGGCTCGCGGCCGTCTACATCGGGTTCTCCGTGGTGTTCGGCCCCGGCATGGTCCGGTGGGCCGACGCCCGGTTCGCTCATCGCTGGGCCGACGGCCCTCCCCCGCCCCGCGAGCGCCCCACGGGCGAGGCTCACATACGTTACGAGTGGCGCCAGTTCGGCAAGGCGTGCCTGACCTGGCTCATCACGTGCGGGCTGCTGCTCGCGATCATCGTGTCGATCGACGATTCCGACCGCACGAAGGCACTCTGGCCGTGGATCAGGTCCATGACGACCATGCTGTCGGTCTGGATCATCTGGCCCATCTGGGCGTGGTTCTCGCCCCGCGAGGCCAAGAAGGACCCGGCGGACGAGACGGATCCGGCCGATGAGAAGAACCCGGCCGATGAGACGGGCCCTGCCGATGAGAAGGGCCCGGCGCAGGACTGAGCCGTTGACCTGAGCCCCCGCCGTCCTCGGAGCTCCGGCCCGCGAGGGGTGTTCGCGCGGTTGCCCAGCCGTACCCGCCGGGCAGGGGCACGGCCGCGCCGGTGCGTGCAGGGCTGCCCCTTTGGCCTCTCCGCGTCCCGAAGGCGCCCCATTCCTTGATGGTTCTTCTGGCTTGATCAGCGCTGCGGGCAGGACTGACTACCGGTGACCTGACGCTACTTATTTCGCAGTAATCCACGTACTGATTCCGGATGAGCGCGCCGCCGGGAAACCCCCGGCCTACCAGGGGCGATGCACCCGGACTATGCATTTTGATGGACGACCCTCTTCTCGATCTAAATATCTATACGGCGCTGGAATCCGATGACTTGATTGGTCTTGACACCCTTCAGGGCGGTGCGCATTATTGCCCTTGCGTATCTGACCTTGAATCGGATTGCGAGACGGGCGAATGACGGATCATTCTGTGTCCAGCGGCCGGCAGGCCGGCTCTGTGGGGGTCTCGACCGAAAATCTCCGGGCCGTCTTTCCGGACGGAGAAATCCATGCGGTGAGCGACGATGAGACGCTCCTCGACGCGGCCTCCCGGTACGGGCTCGCGAGCACCCCGATGGCCGATGTCGATGAACTCCCGGCCGGGGCCAACGTGGTGCTCTTCCTCCGGCACGCGCTGCTGAGCCGGGAGCTCCGCAAGAGGTTCCGCGGGTTCAGGGTCCTGTTCGTCCCCATCTCCAGCTTCGACGGCGGGATGGAGGCGGCCCTCTACACGCTGCGCCTCACGCTGCTGACGGACTACGCGGCGGCCTGCGAGCGGTCCCGCGGCTGGATCGACGAGCTCGGCAAGCACACCGACCCGCTCACCTTCACCTCGAAGCGCCCCTGCTCGGACGGGGAGCCCGGAACGCATTTCGTCTGCACCCTCGCCGACGACATCTCGATCGACGCCTGGGCGTCGCTCACCATCGCGCCCGGGCAGTGGATCAGCGTGGGGAGCTACTGCGAGCTCGCCATCACCGCCCGGCCGTCGCCGGACCGCCCGCGTCCCTTCACGATCGACGGCACCGCCGTGGTCTCCAGCGTCCTGGTCGCCCGGGACCCGCGGTTCGACGAGGCCGGCGACGCCCGGATCCGGGCCGCCGACGACCTGCGGCGCGAGCTCAACGGGCGCGCGCCGATCGTGCTGCGGCTCAAGGGCGGGGTGCTCTCCGACGTGCGCGCCGGCGGCGAGGACTTCACCGAGGCGCTCCGCGAGGTGACCAACCCGGCGTACGGCCTGCACGCCCTGGAGCTCGGCCTCGGCACCAACCAGCATGTCCTGCCGCACGTGGACTGGTCGTTCAACTCGCAGCTCAACGAAGGCGCGGGGCCGGTGCACATCGGGTTCGGCGAGGGCATCACCGGCGCCCACATGGACTTCGTCGTCGCGGAGGCGACCCACCATTTCGGCCCGTCGCACTGACGGCCGTCATTGATGTCCCATCCGTTCCGATATGGCGAGAGGAGGTGAATGTCAAATGCGCAACCTGGTTATCCGCGACCAGTCTTGGACCATGGCCGAGACGCCGGACGAGCTGGTCGAGGCTCCTGAGGTGAAGGAGCAGGAGTCGGAGGAGAGCGAGTACACCCTCTCGTTCTCTTACGCTCGCGTCTGATGTGAGCACGTCCAGTGGGGCGGCGGCGGCCACGGCTCCGCCGCCCCACTGTCTTAGTCGGAAGGGATTCTTCAATGGTCGCATCGGACCGTCATATCGTGATCTCGGCGGACTGCCACGGCGGTGCACCGCTCACCGGATACCGGGATTATCTGGAGTCGTCCTATCTGGAGGAGTTCGATCGCTGGGCGGCGACCTACGAGATCCCGTACGAGGACATGAAGGGCGAGGACGGCCCCCGCAACTGGGATTCCGACCGCCGCCTGCGCGATCTCGAACGCGACGGGATCGTCGCGGAGGTCATCTACCCCAACACCGTGCCGCCGTTCTTCTCCCTCTCCTCCCTGGCCAGCGGCCAGATCGCCGTGCGGGACGCGGCGGAGCTGCGCCGCCGTCGCGCGGGGCTGCAGGCGCACAACCGCTGGGCTGCGGATTTCTGCGGCATGGCGAAGGGACGCCGCGCCGCGGTGATCCAGGTCGTGCTGCACGACATCGACGCGGCGATCGCCGACATCCGCGCGGCGGTCGACGCCGGGGCGCGCGGCGGGGTGCTGCTTCCGGGCGCGCCGCCGGGATCGGGCCTGCCGCCGCTCTACTACCACGACTACTACGGGCCCCTGTGGGAGACGTGCATCGAGCTGGGGATCCCCGTCAACTGCCACAGCGGCGGCTCGGGCCCGAGGACGGGCGACCGTCCCGAGGACGACATGTTCTTCCTGATGGACATGAAGTGGTGGGACCAGCGGACGCTGCGCCAGCTCGTCCTCGGCGGCGTCCTCGAAAAGTATCCGCGGCTGAGGGTCGTGTTCACCGAGGTGGGGGTCCACTGGATCCCGGCCCTGCTCAAGTCCATGGACAGGTTCTTCGAGTCGGCGCGCACCTCCTCCGGGCTGGCCGGTGACGGGGTGACCTATCACGGGTCGCACGCGATCGATCAGCTGACCATGCGGCCGAGCGACTACTGGAAGCGCCAGTGCTACGTGGGCGCGAGCTTCCTGCACCCGGCCGAGACCGCGAAGAGGGAACTCGTCGGCGTCGGCAACATCATGTGGGGCAGCGACTACCCGCACGTCGAGGCGAGCTTCCCCTACTCCCGGGAGGCCATCCGGTTCGCCTTCGCGGGCGTGCCCGCCGACGAGACGGCGGCCATGCTCGCCGGGAACGCCGCCGACCTCTACGGGTTCTCGCTGGACGAGCTCCGCCCGGTGGCCGACCGGATCGGGCCCGGCCGGGACGAGGTGGTGGCCGGGGTGGATCCGGCGACCCTGCCGCCCGCCGCCGCCCAGTGCCCCGCGTTCGCCGGAGCGATGCCCGGGGCGGCGACGACGCAGATGGGCGACAACCGCAAGCTCGTCGAGAAGTGACCACGGACGTGGGCTACGCGATCGAGGCCGAGGGCCTGGTGAAGCGCTTCGGGGACACCGCGGCGCTGGCGGGCGTGTCGTTCACCGCCGAGGCGGGGACGGTCCTCGGCGTGCTCGGCCCCAACGGGGCCGGGAAGACCACCGCCACCCGCGTCCTCGCCACCCTCGTCCAGCCGACCGAGGGCACGGCCAGGGTCGGCGGCCACGACGTGGTCCGCGCGGCGCACCAGGTGCGGCGGCTCATCGGCCTGACCGGGCAGTACGCGGGGGTCGACGAGCTGCTCACCGGCACCGAGAACCTGATCATGATCGGGCGGCTGCTGGGCTTCTCGCGCCGCGACTCCAGAGCGCGCGCGGCGGAGCTGCTGTCCAGGTTCGGTCTCACCGAGGCCGCCGAGCGTCCCGCCAGGACCTACTCGGGCGGTATGCGCCGCCGCCTGGACCTGGCCGCCAGCCTGGTCGGCCGCCCGCAGGTCCTTTTCCTGGACGAGCCCACCACCGGTCTCGACCCGCGCAGCCGCACCGACCTGTGGGACATCGTCCGCGGCCTGACCGCAGGCGGCGTCACGGTGCTGCTGACCACCCAGTATCTGGAGGAGGCCGACCGGCTGGCCGACGACATCATCGTGCTGGACCGCGGGCGGCTCATCGCGCACGGCACGCCCGACGAGCTCAAGGCCGAGGTCGGCGGGCACGTGCTGGAGATGCGCGTCCACCATGACGCCGACACCGCCACCGCGGTCCGGCTCGCGGCGGACCTGGCCGGTACCGCGCCCGAGGTGCGGGGGGACGGGCTGGTCGCCGTGGCGATCACCGATCCGGCGATCATGCCCACGATGGTCCGCCGCCTCGACGACGCGCACATCGTCCTGACCGAGCTGTCCATGCGCAAGCCGGGCCTGGACGAGGTCTTCTTCTCCCTCACCGGCCACCGTCCCGACAACGCCGAAACCGGCGGCGCCGAAACCGAAGCCGGAGCCGACGACCTCGACACCATGGCCGACGCCGGCGACCTCGACGCCGCGGTCGGCGAACCGGACGGGTCCACCGACAGGGAAGGGGCGGCGGCGTGAGCGCCACGGGAATCGCGTCCCCGGCGGCCCGCGGCCCGGCACGGCGGGTGTCGCCGGGGACGGCCGCGCGCAACACCGCGACGCTGGCCTGGCGGAGCCTCCTGCAGATCAAGCACAACCCGGGGGAGCTGATCACTCTCAGCCTCCAGCCGATCATGCTCGTGCTGCTGTTCACCTACGTGTTCGGCCCGGCGATGGCGGGCAGCGTCGAGGCGTACCTGCCGGTGGTGATCCCCGGGATCATCGCCCAGAACGCGCTGTACGCGGGCATGACCACCGGTTTCGGGCTGAACACCGACATCGAGCAGGGCGTGTTCGACCGGTTCCGCAGCCTGCCCATCAGCCGCTTCGCGCCCCTGACCGGACGGATCATCGCCGACGTCGCCAGGCACGCCTGGTCGATGCTGGTCCTGCTTGCGGTGGGCTTCGCGATCGGCTTCCAGCTCGGGACCTCGGTCCCGGCGCTGCTGCTGGCGTTCGTGCTGCTGCTCACCTTCGTCGTGCTGTTCTCGTGGACGCCGGTCTACATCGCCATGAAGGTCAAGCAGGCGGAGAAGGTGCAGATCTTCGGCTTCGTGGTGATCTTTCCGTTGAGCCTGCTCAGCACGTCGCTCATCCCCACCACCCAGGGCGTCCCCGGGCCGGTCGCCTGGATCATGGAGAACAACCCGGTCAGCCATCTCGGCGAGGCCATGCGCGGGCTGCTGGTCGGCGGCCCGGTCCTGGACCACGCGTTCATCGCGCTCACCTGGGGCGCGGGGATCACCCTCGTGTTCGCCCCGCTCTCCCTGCGCGCCTTCAAAAAGCGCACCTGAGACGTGCCCCAGGGGCGGGGTCAGACGAGGTCGAGTTCCTGCGCCAGGATGGCCGCCTGGACCCTGCTGTTCATCCCGAGCTTGGCCAGCACGCGGCTGACATGGGTCTTGGCGGTGTTCTCGGCGAGCCCCAGCTTGGTGGCGATCTGGCGGTTGGACAGGCCGCGGCCCACGCAGACCAGCACCTCCTGCTCCCGCGCGGTGAGCGGTTCCAGCACCTTCGCCTGCTGCTCGCGTGCCTCGGGCGGCGACATCCGGGTGGCGTAGTCGGCGATCAGCCGCCGCGTCACGCTCGGCGAGAGCACCCCGCCCCCGTTGGCCACGGACCGCACCGCCGCGATGAGCGAGTCGGCGTCGGTGTCCTTGAGGATGAATCCGGCCGCGCCCGCGCGCAGCGCCCCGAACAGGTACTCGTCGCCGTCGAAGGCCGTGGTGAGCAGGACGTTGGTCACGCCCAGCACGGACATCCGCCGGGTGGTGGCGATGCCGTCCAGGCCGGGCATGCGGATGTCCATGAGGACGACGTCCGGGCGGAGCACCCGCGCAAGCCGCAGCGCCTGCTCGCCGCCGGCGGCCTCGCCGGCCACCTCCAGGTCGTCGGCCGAATTGATGATCATGCCGAGCCCCAGCCGGACGGACAGGTGGTCGTCGACGACGAGAACGCGGATGGTCATGGTCGGGAACCCCCAGACAAGGAAAGCTCGGGACGCGCCCGCCCGGCCGGGGTCAGCGGCAGCACGGCGTGCACCAGCCACCCGGGCCCGTCACGGCGCGCGGTGCACGTCCCGCCGACTCGCGCGGCGCGTTCGGCCATGCTGAACAGGCCGAACCCGGAGCTGGTGAGCGCCAGGTCCGGGTTCGCCCGGGTCAGGTCGTTCGCCACGGTGATCACCACCCGGTCCGGCAGGTAGGCGAGGACGGTCTCGACGGTGGCCCCGGCGGCGTGCTTGAACGCGTTGGTGAGCGATTCCTGGACGATCCGGCAGGCGGCCGCCTCGACGTCCCCGTCCAGCGGGACGGGCGTGCCCACCGTCCGCAGCCGCGCCGGTGACCCCAGGGTCGCCATGCGTTCGACGAGCGAGCGCGCTAGGTCCAGCACCTCGGGCGCGGGCGCGGGCCGGGGTCCGGGCGCACCGGCGCGTAGCGACGCGATCAGGCGCCGGGCCTCGGCGACGCCGTCCAGGCTGCTCTGCCGGATCCCGGCCAGGGCCGCCCGATGCTTCTCGTCGTCGCGCGGCGCGGTGATCATCGCGGCCGTGGACAGCAGGGCGATGGCGCTCAGGTGGCTGCAGACGATGTCGTGGATGTCGCCCGCCACCCGCGCCTTCTCCCGCAGAACCGACTCGCGGCATTCCGCCGCGCTCCCTCGTCGCGCCCGCTCGGCGCGTTCGGCTTGCTCAGCCCGTTCGGCTCGCGCGGATCCGTGCAGGGTCGCAATGTAAAGCAGGCCGGTCAGGACGAGTACGGGGAGAAGGGACGGGCCGACCAGCATGTCGGCGGCGACGGCGATCGTCACCAGCCCCAGCCCGAGGAGGGGCCTGATCCGGCGTAGCGCCAGGGCCCCGCAGGCCAGAACCAGCGGCGGGACGAGCCACACCGTGCCCGCCGTCCCAGGATGTTGGTAAAAGGCGCCGACCCTTAGCAGAACACATCCCGTTACCAGTGCGGCGATTGCGATCAGCGCGTCCTGCGCTCCGGGTGCCCGGTGCCGCCGCGCACGTTTCATGAGCGCCGGCAGCCGATCAGTTCGCATAGGAATCATAAGAGCCGAAAGTCGATCGCTTTGCAACCCTGTCGGACCATGGATTCTCATCTGAATTGAGTACACCGCCGCCGACGTCCTGCCTATGCGGCAATACCGGGCCTTCGGCGGCCGTCAGGCGTTCGGCGCGGTGATTCTTAAGAAGCATCGCCCCAGCTCAACGGGCACGGAACACTCGCCGCCACCGGGCACGAACAGAACGCGACCAATTCGTATAGCAGGAGTATAGTCCGCCGTTGGACAATCCCTAGCGCCAGGCCAGAACACCGCACGACGACGATTATGGATGATGGAACCAGGCCGGCCTGCTGCGTTCGTCCGCCTCGAATAGGAAATGGACATGATCCGGGGCCGCTCATGTTCATGACCATTCAGGTGAGCGTTGAAGGGCAGCGGGTGAAGCCTTGGTGAACGATCGGGAGCCGAACCCACGCTCGGTGTGAGCCGCGACCGGGCGGCTCACACCGCCCCCCGTGATCAGACCCGGATATGGTGGGACGGCCTGAACAGTGACTGGTGGAGCCTATGGACATCCGGCTTCTCGGGCCGGTGGAGGTATGGACCCCGACCGGCCGGATCGGGCTGAGCGCCACCAAGGTGCGGACCGTCCTGGCGATGCTCGTGCTGGCCCGCGGGCATGTCGTCTCCGACGCCAAGCTGACGGAGACGCTGTGGGGCGACGAGCCGCCGGCGACGTCCAACGCGCAGATCCAGACCTACGTGTCCAGGCTGCGCGGGACGCTCGGTTCCGCGGTCGAGATCCGCAGGCAGTCCCCCGGATACGTGATGGCGACGGGCTCCGCGCGGGTGGACCTCGTCGAGTTCGAGCGGCTGGCGTCCCGTGGGCAGACCGCGTTGTCGGCCGGCAGGGCGGCGGAGGCCGCGGGGGTCCTCCGGGAGGCGCTGGCCCTCTGGCGCGGCCCCGCGCTGTCCGGTGTCACCGAGTTCCTCGGCGACGCCTGGCGCCCCCAACTGGAGGAGGCCAAGCTCGCCACGCTGGAGGACCGCATCGGCGCCGACATGGACCTCGGCCGGCACGACGAGCTGATACCCGAGCTCATCGGGCTGGTCGCCACGCACCCGCTGCGGGAGCGGACCCGCGGGCACCTCATGCTCGCGCTGTACCGGTGCGGCCGCCTCGCGGAGGCGCTGGCCACCTACCAGGAGCATCGCGGCATCCTCGCCGCGGAGCTGGGCATCGACCCGGGCCCGGAGCTGGAGAAGCTCCACCGGAGGATCCTGGCCACCGACGTCTCGCTGGCCCTTCCGGCGCGCCGGGCGGCGCCCCGTCCCGCCGTGGCGGAGGTCCGGGCCGCCGACGCCCTGCCCACCCACCTGCCACCGGACACCGCCGACTTCACCGGGCGGCGGCAGGAGGTCACGTCCATCGGAACGCTGCTGGCGTCCGGGACCGGATCGGAGCCCAAGCCCCGCGTCGTCATCTCCGGCGCCGCCGGTGTGGGCAAGACGGCGACGGCCGTGCACGCCGCGCACCGCGCGCTCGGGGAGTATCCCGAAGGGCGGTTCTTCATCGATCTGCGGGGCTCGCGGCCGCGCCCGGCCGACCCCGCCGAAGTGCTCGGCACGATGGTGCAGTGGCTGGGGGTCCCGGCCCGCGAGATCCCCTACGGGCTCGACGCCCGCGTCCGGCTGTTCCGCAGCAGGACGCATGGGCGCAGGGTGCTCGTGGTGTTCGATGACGTCGCCGACGAGAAGCAGCTCAGGCCGTTGCTCCCGGCCGGGACCGGAAGCGCCGCCATCGTCACCACCCGGCGGCGGCTGACCGCGATCGAGGGCGCCCGGCTGATCGATCTGCCCATGTTCTCCGCCGCCGAGGCGCTCGGGCTGCTGGCGAAGATCGTCGGGATGGGACGGGTGACGGCCGAGCACACCGCCGCGGAGCGGATCGTGGCGTCCTGCGGCGGGTTGCCGCTGGCGGTGCGGATCGCCGGGGGCCGGCTCGCGGCCAAGCCGCACTGGTCCCTGAGCTCGTTCGCGGACGCGCTCGCCGACTGCCGGAACCGCCTGACCGAGCTGGCCCTCGCCGACCTGGAGGTCCGGGGCCGCATCGAGGACAGCTACTGCCTGCTCTCCGAACCGGCCCGCCGGGCGTTCCGGCTCCTGGCGCTGCTGGACGTCCCCCGCTTCGGGGTCTGGACCGTCGCGCTCGCGCTGGACGCGAGGATCGCGCGGGCGCGGGAGCTCGTGGAGCAGCTCGTCGACGCGCGGCTGCTGGAGGCCGTCAACGAGGGCCGGTCACCGAACCACGCCTGGTACGCCTTCCACGATCTGATCCGCGCCGTGGGCTTCGACCTCGCGGTTCGCGACGAGAGCTCGGAGGAGCGCTGGGCGTCGCTGAACCGACTCTTCCAGCCCGCCGACCGGACGCTGGAGACCGGCTGAGCACAGGCCCCCTACCCGCGCCGCCGGCGCGGGTACGGGTCCGGCGGCGACCCGGTGGAGTCCCGGGACCGGCCGGACGCGTGACCTGCGGCCGAGCTCGTCGAGCAGCGGCACCAGCGCGTCGGCCGCGAACAGGTGGCTGATCAGGTCATGGCTCAGCCCCGATCCCGTGCGGCCGCAGAGCGTGCCGCACGGCACGATGACCACGTCGGCGACCGGCAACCGGGAGTATCCCCCGAGCCGCGTCCGCACGACGCTCGTCAACCGGGGCACGACGTCCTGGCCGGTCGTGTCGCCGTCCAGCTCCAGGACCACCGCGATCTCCTTGCCCAGGGGGATCGTGAACACCCGGTGGACCTCCTGGGCGAGCAGGCCGCCCAGCCGCCGGACCTGCTGCTCGATCGCCTCGGGATGGATCGTGCGGCCGCCGATGACCAGGCGCTCGTCCCGCTTCCCGACGAGGTAGAGCTCACCGGCGTGGACGGCGCCGAGATCCCCGGTCCGCAGGAAGCCGTCATGAACCGGACCCTCACCCTGCGCCGCGGCCTCGCCCTCGTCCTGGGGTGCGGTCGCCGGGAAGGGCGGTCGTTCCACCGGGTCCGAGCGCCAGTGGCCCCTGGTCACTCCTGGGACGCGCGTCCAGACCTCTCCGATGGCCCCCGCCGGTTGCGCCCTTCCGGAGGCGGGGTCGACGATCCGGATGTCGTCCCCGTCCGCCGGCCCGTGGGCGACCAGCTCCAGGCCGCCCGCCTCCTCGTCCACCTCGACGAGACGTCCCCGCTGCAGGCTCTCCACGCAGACGGGCAGCACGCGCGGCGCCCCGCCAGCGCGACCACCCGTGACGATCATGGTGGCCTCGGCCCGGCTGTACGCGGCCGCGAACGCCTCCGGGCGGAACCCGGCCTTCGTGAAGCGCTCGGCGAAGTCGGCGATGGTCTTCGCCCGCACCGGCCGCCCGATGGCGACCGCCTGCCGCCACCGGGACAGGTCGAGCCGGGCCAGCTCGTCGTCGCTCACCTGACCGGCGCACCGCTCGTAGCCGGTGTCGGGCGCGATGGCGACGTCGACGCCGTAGCGGTCGATGATGTCCAGCCAGCCTGACGGATGCCGGGCCGGGTCGGCGGACGCCATCTGCACGGTGGTGGCACCGAGGACGAGCGCCTCAAGGAAGGCGATCAGGCCCGTGGCGTGATGCAGGGGGAACCAGGCGCTTAACCGCATCCCCGACCCCCAGCCCAGAAGGCGCGCCGCCCGCGCCGCGTTGCCGGTCAGGTTCCGGTGCGAGACCGCCACACCGCGGTGATCGGCGCCCGTCATGGACGTGTACTGCAGCAACGCGGTGTCGTCCGCCGCGAGCCGGGGCTGCTTCCACTGGGCGGGCGCCAGGTCCGCCGCCCCGTCGCTCGACAGGCAGCCGATCCGGCCGAGCCCGTCCTGGTCGGCCCACGCGTGGACGATCGGCAAGTGCGCCGGGTCGGTGAGCGCCACCCGGGGCGAGGCGTCCAGGGCGATGCCGGTCGCCCGCGCCAGGTGGTGCCCGGATTCTTCCGGCACGGGGCAGGCGATCGGCACGGCACCCGCGTACAGGCAGCCGGCGAAGCTCTTCACGAATTCGATCCCCGGCCGGTGCAGCACAAGGACGCGGTCACCCGGTTCGACCTGCCTTTGCAGGTATGCGGCCATCGCCCGGGCGCCGCGATCGAGTTCCGCGTACGAGAGGGCTTCGGCCGAAAGCGGGTCGTCCGGGCCGGAGGCGAACACCACCGCCAGGCTCTCGGGGTTCCGGAGCGCATGGCCGACGACTCGACCCATCACCGTTTCGTCAAACGAGGTCATTTGCCGTGTCCTCCCCGAACTTCGACGCGCTGACCAGCAACGTTCCAACTGCCAGCGGGCGATGACGCCGACCGGGCCAAAGCCCGAGAAAAACTCATGATTAGCGTTTCGCGCACTCCGAGTGGCGCACCGAACACAGATTTCATCCCCGCCCCGATAGCCCCGTCCTTGACCGCCCGGATCCATTGTCATCGACCTTGGCTTACCGTTCGCTAACCGCTTCTCAGCAGTTCTGTGAACCATCAACCAAACACGCCGGGACCGGCCGGATCCGAATCCGGATCGGAATAACGGAACGTATCCGGGAAAGAGAAATGCGTGACGCGTGCCACCGGGGCGCGCGGGAGGGGCGCCCGGCCCCGCAGGGGGTGGGCGAACGCGAAAGCAGTGCGGTCATGGACGAACCTGACCGCACTGCTCGGCGAGGCGACGCTCTATCGGAGCTGCGCTCCAAGAACCATCGGAGGTGCGACGGTCACGACGCGACCGCGCGGGAAAGGCCCGCGGATTCAGGGACGGCGACGGCGCGGCCGGAACGTCCGTCACCGCCGCGGTCGGCCGCGATGCCCCGCCCCCGGACGATGACGCCGTGCTCGATCGCGTAGATGGCCGCCTGGACCCGCGAGCGCAGGTTCAGCTTGGCGAGCACGTGATTGACGTGGATCTTCACGGTCCCCTCGCCGATCTTCAGGATGCTCGCGATCGCGCGGTTGCTGTGCCCCTGCGCGAGGAGGGACAGCACGTCGTCCTCCCGAGCGGTGAGGCTGCGGAGCTCGGGGGACAGCGGCAGCGGCGAGAGCACGGCGAGCCGTTCGATGACCCGCCGCGTCACCAGCGGGTCCAGCAGGCCGTGCCCGCGGTGGGTCCTCCTGATCGCCTCGGCCAGGACCGCGGGATCGCCGTCCTTCAGCAGGAAGCCGGACACGCCCGCCTGCAGCACGTCGAAGAGCTGGTCGTCATCGATGTCCGCGCTCATCGCGATCACCGCCTGCGGCATGGTGGGGGCGGTCAGGATCCGCCGGATGGCCGCCGTCCCGCCCATCTGCGGCATGCCGAGGTCCATGAGGACGACGTCGGGCACGGTCCGTCCCGCCAGGTCGACCGCCGCGACGCCGTCCGCCGCCTCGCCGACGACCTCGACATCGGCCACCGGCGCGAGGAGGCTCCGCAGCGTCCGCCGGCCCGCCGGATCGCCATCGGCGATGAGGACCCTGATGGCCGGTCCCGGTCCCGGCCTCCCCGCATCCATCAGCTGACGACCGTGTGACCGGGTCGGTTGTTTCCTGTCGCGAGCATGCATCCACCGGCTCCTTCCACGGATACCGATCTGTTCCACGCTCACTATTGGGGGCCCTCCTATATCCGCGCTATATGCGCGCCTTGATGCATTTGCCTAACGCGGTCAGCCGACCGGCACGGGCGTTTCGAGAAGGGGGTTGAGCCGGTCCGGGCCGATGCGGTCGCGCAACCGCTCGTCGGTGACGCCCAGGCCGGATTCGGGGGCCATGCACAGCACGCCCACCTTTCCGATATGGGCGTTCCGCTGGACGAGCCGGACGGCTTCGGCGGCCTCGTCCAGCGGGTAGATCCGCGACAGCGTCGGCATCAGCCGGCCGCGCTCGAACAGCCGCATACACTCCCACTGCTCGCGCAGGTTCGCCCCGTGGCTGCCGATGACCCGCTTGAGGTTCATCCACAGGTAGCGGTTGTCGTACCGGTGCTGATAGCCCGTGCTCGAACCGCAGGTGACCACGGTGCCGCCGCGCGCGGCGAGGAAGACCGACAGGCCGAATGTCGCCCGGCCGACGTAGTCGAAGACGATGTCCGGATCTCCCCCGGTCTCGGCCCGGATGGCCCTCCCGAGGCCCTTGCCGAGCCGGATGGTCTCCTCCGGGCCCGGGTCGTCGCCGCCGATGCCGAAGTCGTTGCGGTCGAGGATCACGTCGCAGCCCAGCGCCCGCAGCCGCTCGGCCTTGCGGGACGAGCCGACCACGCCGACGGCGATCCCTCCCCCGTTCCGCACCATCTGGACCGCGAACGCGCCGAGCCCGCCGGTGGCCCCCCAGATCAGCACCGTGTCGCCCTGCTTCATGCGGGCGCCGTTCTGGCTGACCAGCATGCGGTAGGCGGTTCCCCCGCACAGCGGGATGCACGCGGCCTCCTCCCACGTCAGATGCGCGGGCTTGGGGATGAGCTGGCTCGCGCGCACGACGCCGTAGCGCGCGAGGCCGCCGAAGTTCGTCTCGAAGCCCCAGGCGCGCATCTCGGCGCCGAGCATCCCGTCGTCGTGCGTGCCGGACTCCTGGTCGTCGACGTGGACGGGGCTGACCACCACCCGGTCGCCGACCCGCCAGCGCCTGACCCCGTCCCCGACGCGGACGATGACGCCCGCGGCGTCCGAGCCCACCACCTGGTAGGGCCGGTCGTGGCGGGCCGCGTGGCCGCCGGTGCGGCCGAGGCGCTTCAGGAACTCGAAGGTCGGCACCGGCTCGAACATCGCCGACCACACGGTGTTGTAGTTGACCGCGCTGGCCATCACCGCGACCAGCACCTCGTCCGGGGCGAGGTCGGGCATGGGCACCGGGCCGACGCGCAGCGACGCGCGCACGTCCTTGTCGCCCGTGACGCCGCTGAACATGCCGACGTCCTCGGCGCGCAGGTGCAGGGCGGTGTACTCGTCCGGCACGGGAGTCCGTTCCAGCACTTCCGCCGGGGCGTCGCCCAGCAGGGCCTCGGTCATCGGGTCCATGTCGTTCCCCTGTGCATCGTGGTCGTCCTCCTGTGCCGGACGCGCAGGCCCCTGTGCCGGGCGCGCGGGCGGGAGCCGCCTTTCCTGGATATCCGTCCATTGCAAATATGCCGGGGCTCGGCGATGGCGATTCGATCCCGCATTTGGAAGTGTCCTGAACGTAGCAAGATTCGCCAGGTTCACGGCGTCGTGTCAACCCCTTGCGAGCCAATGAAGGGCCGCCGCCAAGGCTCTATATCAATGGGTGTATAGACAAGGATAGATGGCATATATGTGATCGCACTGGAAGGATCGTGCGCATGTCTGACCTGGCTATGGATTCGAGGTGGAATTGGCGATGACGATTTCGCTGGAGGCGTCCGACGTCGACCTGAGCGAATCCATGGTCGACGTGCTGCGCCGGCTCGCCCGGCACGATCCGGCGGCGCCGGCCTTCACCTTCGTCGAGTTCGCCGGCGGCCGCCGGTCGGAGGCGGCCGCGCTGACCTTCGGCGAGCTGGACCTGCGGGCGCGGGCGGTCGCCGCCGAGCTGCAGGCGCTGACCGTCCCCGGTGACCGGGTCGCGCTCCTGCTTCCCCAGGACGCCTCGTACGTCGTCGCGTTCTTCGGTTGCCTCTACGCCGGTGTCCTGGCCGTGCCGCTGTTCCCGCCGGACGGGCGCCAGGGCGACCGCCTCCGCTCCGTGCTCGCCGACTGCGGCCCGCGGTACGTCCTCAGCACGGTCGCGGGCAGGGGGACGGTCGACGCGTTCCTGGACGAGTTCCCCGACCACACCGTGCAGCAGGTGATCCCCGTCGACGAGATCCCCGCGGGCGTGGCCGAGCAGTGGCGCGCGCCCGAGGTCGCTCTCGACCAGGTCGCCTATCTGCAGTACACCTCCGGCTCCACCAGCCGCCCGGCCGGTGTGCGCGTCACGCACCGGAACATCGTCACGGCGTGCTGGCAGACCCGCAGCCGCGGCGAGTTCTCCGGGCACGGCGTCGTGGTCTCCTGGCTGCCGTTCTTCCACGACCTGGGCCTCGTCGTCGGGCTGCTGATGCCGGCCAGCGTCGGCGCCCACGCCGTGCACCTCACCGCCTGGGCGTTCGTCCAGGATCCGCGCCGCTGGCTCGACGTCATCACCCGGTACCGGGGGACCTACACGGCCGCGCCGAACTTCGCCCTCGACCTGTGCGTGCGCCGGGTCACCGGGGACCGCAGGGAGGGGCTCGACCTGAGCTCGCTCAAGGACCTGCTCAGCGGCGGCGAGCAGGTGCGTCCCGCGAGCATGGCGGAGTTCGAGGCGGCCTTCGCCGGGTGCGGGCTCCCCGAGCACACCCAGGCCGCGGGCTACGGCCTCGCCGAGGCCACCCTGGGCGTCACGTCCTCGACGCCCGTCAAGGGCAGGATCATCGGCCACTTCGACCGGGCCGCGCTCGGCCGCGGGCACGCGCTGACCGCCGACCCGTCCGCCGCCGACTGCCTGCCGCTGACCAGCTGCGGGACGCCGCTGCCGGACGTCGAGCTGCGGATCGTCGACCCGGACGGCCACCAGGCGCTGCCTCCCGGCCGGGTCGGCGAGGTCTGGGTGCGGGGCCCCAACGTCGCCGACGGCTACTGGGCCCGGCCCGACCGCGACGCCGAGGTCTTCGGCGCGCGCCTGGCCGACGGGACCGGCCCCTGGCTCCGCACCGGAGACCTCGGTTTCCAGCGCGACGGGGAGCTGTTCATCACCGGCCGCCGCAAGGACCTGATCATCGTGGACGGCCGCAACCACTACCCCGACGACATCGAGGCCACGATCATGGAATCGCCGGCCGCGACCGCGCTCGGCCGGGCCGCGGCCTTCGCCGTCGACTCGGGCGACGACGAGTCCCTGGTGGTCGTCGCGGAGGTGCATCCGGCCAAGGCGAGAGCCGGGGCCCTCACCGTCGAGTCGATCGAGCGGGCCGTCCGGGAGCGCGTGGCCGCGCACCACGGCCTGGCGACCGGCACGGTCGTCCTCACCCGGCCCGGGGCGATACCGCGGACCAGCAGCGGCAAGGTGCGGCGCGGCTCCTGCCGGGACCTGTTCCTGTCCGGCGGGCTGCCGGCCCTGGACTGGTCATGAGCGCGTCCACCGCCCCGGCGGCGCGCTCGTGCCTGGTCACCGGCGGCAACCGCGGCATCGGGAGGGCCATCGCGGAGGACCTGGCCCGGCACGGCGACGCCGTCGCCGTCACCTACCGGACCGGGGAACCGCCGGCGGGCCTGCTGGGCGTCCAGTGCGACGTGACCGACGGGGCCCAGGTCGACGCGGCCTTCAAGACCGTCGAGGAGCGGCAGGGGCGCGTGGAGGTGCTCGTCGCCAACGCCGGCATCACCCGCGACAGCCTGCTCCCGCTGATGACCGACGAGGAGTTCATCTCGGTCATCGACACCAACCTGATCGGCGTCTACCGCGTGGTCCGCCGCGCGATGCGCGGGATCCTGCGCGCGCGGCGCGGGCGCATCATCCTGATCTCCTCCTCGGTGGGCATGCTCGGCGAGGCGGGCCAGACCAACTACGCGGCGGCCAAGGCGGGCCTGATCGGGTTCGCGAGGTCGCTGGTCCGCGAGGTCGGCGCGCGCGACATCACCGTCAACGTCGTCGCGCCCGGCTACGTCCAGACGGACATGACGGCCGGCCTGCCGGAGAGCGTGCTCGCCAAGTTCATCGAGCACACACCGCTCGGACGGCCCGCGGCGCCCGCCGAGATCGCCTCCGTGGTGCGGTTCCTGGCCGGCGATGAGGCGGCGTTCCTCACCGGAGCCGTGATCCCGGTGGACGGCGGCGCCTCCATGGGCCATTGACCGCCGCCCGAGAGGAGCACCCGATGCCTTCCCCTTCCACGCCCGACGAGCCACCCGCCCCCGGCGAACCGCCCGTTCTCGACGGGCGGCTCGCTCCTGACGAGCGGCTCGTTCCTGACGAGGTGCCGCGTTTCGGGCCGCCGTACGACTGGGCGGCCATCGACGCGGCGGTGCTGGAGTGGGGAGCGGCCGTCGTCGGCGGGCTGGTCGAGCGTGGCCTGCGCGACCGCCTCAACGAGGAGGTGGACGCCTGGCTGGCGCAGGACCTGGACTCCGGCCTCCCCCACAGCGGGACACCGGCGTACGACACCTTCCTCGGGTTCCGCACGGTGCGGCTGCTGGGGCTCGCCACCAAGTTCCCCAGCGCCCGCGACCTGATCGCCCACGAGCAGATCCTCGCCTGGGGGAACAGGATGCTCGCGCCGCTGTGCCGGCGGATCCTGCTCAACAGCGCCGACATCATCCAGATCGGCCCGCGGGAGACCCCGCAGGTCCTGCACCGCGACACCGACGGCTGGTGGCCCGAGCTGCTGCACCAGGAGCACCCGGTGGGCGTGACCGCGATGCTGGCGCTCACGCCCTTCACCACCGAGAACGGGGCGACGCGCGTCGTGCCGGGCAGCCATCGCTGGCCGCTCGGCCGCCGGGCCACCAGGGCCATGCTCCGCCCGGCGATCATGGACGAGGGCGACGTGCTGCTCTTCCGCGACGACGTCATCCACTGCGGCGGGGGCAACCGCACCAGGGACCGGTACCGGCGCGGGTGCGCGGTGAGCTACTGCGTCGGATGGCTGCGCCAGCGGGAGAACGGCACGCTGGTCGCCCCGCCCGACGTGGCCGCGGACCTGCCCGCCGAGATCGCGGAGCTGCTCGGCTACGCCGCGCACGACACCACGTCCACGGGCGGCGGGCTCATCGGGATGTACGACAACGGCGATCCGCGCGTCCTGCTCCGGCGCGAACCGGCCGGCCGGCCGTGGTAGGCGGCGCGCCCGCCGGGCGAGGCGGGCGAGGCGGCGCGCCGACCGTGCGGGACGGCGCGCCGGCCGGGCTAGGCGCCCATCGCGTGCGCGCCGCCGTCGACATGGACGATCTCACCGGTCGTCGCCGGGAACCAGCCGGACAGCAGCGCCACGCACGCCTGCGCCGCCGCGGTCTGGTCGCGGGTGTCCCAGCCGAGCGGCGCCCTGCGGTCCCACGACTCGTCGGACTCGTCGAACCCCGGGATGCTCCGCGCCGCGGTGGTGCGCAGCGGCCCCGCGGCGACCAGGTTGACCCGCACGCCGCGCGGCCCGAGGTCGCGGGCCAGGTAGCGGGCGCAGGACTCGAGGCCGGCCTTGGCCACGCCCATCCAGTCGTAGCCGTCCCAGGCCACCTGCGCGTCGAAATCCAGCCCGACGATGGACGAGCCCTTCCGCAGAACCGGCAGCATGGCGGCGGCGAGCGCCTTGAGCGAATATGTCGATACGTGCAGTGCCGTCGCGACATCGTCCCAGCCGGTGTTCATGAAATTGCCGCCAATGGCCGACTGCGGAGCGAAGGCGATGGCGTGCAGAACGCCGTCGAAAGCGTCCAGATGTTCGGTTGCGCGGGCGCTGAGCGACTCCAGTTGCCGGTCGTCGGTCACATCGAGCTCGATGACCGGACAGGGCTTGGGAAGCCGCTGCGCCATCCGGTTGACCAGGCTCATCCTTCCGTAGCCGGTCAGCACGATCTGGGCGCCCTCCTCCTGCGCGAGACGGGCCGCGTGAAAGGCGATCGAGGAGTCGGTGATAACTCCGGTGATCAGAATGTTCTTGCCGTCCAGAATACCCACGGAACCCTCCAGCCAAAGGAGTACCTGCAACGCTCGATAAACAATTAGTCGACGGTCGTCAGGGTGTCAACCTTTACATCGGATTTTCGATCCGTTTTTCATCAATCGTCCGGCGGTCATTTCGGGCTGTCTTTTCAGAGGTGAGGATCTCGCGATGGTGCGCAGAGGGCAGGTGCGCGACTGGCTGATCGGCTGGCTGGCCGGACGGGTGAACGAGCCGCCGGGCGCCGTCGACCCCGACCGGACGTTCGACGCCTACGGGCTGCGGTCCCGCGACCTGGTGGAGCTCTCGGGCGAGCTGGGCGAGCTCCTGGACCGGCCCGTCGATCCGCAGGCCGTCTACAGCCATCCGACCATCACCCTGCTCGCCGCCTACTGCGCGGAGCCGGTGCGGTCGGCGGAGCCGTCCGGCGGCGTCGCGTCCGGGTCACGGGAGGTCGCCGCCCAGGTCGCCGCGCGGCCGGACGAGGCGGTCGCCGTCGTGGGCCTGGGCTGCCGGTTCCCGGGAGGGGCCCACGACCCGGCCGGGTACGCCGCGCTGCTCCTGTCCGGGCGTTCCGGCACGCGGGACGTCCCCGCCGGGCGCTGGGGAGATCCGGGTCGGACCGCCGGCGGCACGGGCGGCTACCTCGACTGCGACATCGCGGAGTTCGACGCCGACTTCTTCGCGATCACGCCGAGGGAGGCGGCGGCGATGGACCCGCAGCAGCGGCTCGTCCTGGAGGTGACCCAGGAGGCGCTGGAGCACGCCGGCCTGGCCACCCGCTCGCTCGCGGGCTCCCGGACGGGCGTGTTCATCGGCGCCTCCACGTCCGACTACAGCCTGCTGCAGCTGCGGGACCCGGCCGCGGTCGACGCCTGGACCGCCACCGGCTCCTCGCCCAGCATCCTGGCGAACCGGGTCTCGCACCTGTTCGGGCTGCGCGGGCCCAGCATGGTGGTCGATACCGCCTGCTCGTCGTCGCTGGTCGCCGTGCACCTGGCCGTGCGGAGCCTGCGGTCCGGCGAGAGCGACGTCGCGCTGGCCGGCGGGGTCAACCTGATCATCTCCCCGGCCATCGCGATCGGCTTCGACCAGGCGGGCGTCATGGCGCGCGACGGCAGGTGCAAGACCTTCGACGCCGCCGCCGACGGCTACGGGCGCGGCGAGGGCTGCGGGATGGTCGTGCTGAAGCGGCTGAGCGACGCCGTGCGCAACAACGACCGGGTGCTGGCGGTCGTCCGGGGCAGCGCGGTCAACTCCGACGGCGCCACCAACGGCCTGATGGCGCCCAACCCGGCGGCGCAGGAGTCCGTGCTGAGGGACGCGTACGCCGCGGCGGGCGTCGACCCGCGCGAGGTGGACTACGTGGAGGCGCACGGCACCGGGACCCTGCTCGGCGACCCCATCGAGGCGAACGCGCTCGGCGCCGTCCTGGGCGCGGGACGGCGGGCCACCAGGCCGCTGCTGATCGGGTCGGTCAAGTCCAACCTCGGGCATCTGGAGGCCGCGGCCGGCATCGCCGGGCTGATCAAGGTGGTGCTCGCGCTGTCCCACCGGCGGCTGCCCGCCGGCCTGCATTTCCGCGCGCCCAACCCGCACATCCGCTTCGATGACCTGCGGCTGCGGGTCGTCACGGCGCCGATCTCGTGGCCGCGCTACCGGGGCGCGGAGCCGCCGGTCGCGGGGGTGTCGTCGTTCGGGTTCGGCGGCACGAACGCCCACGTCGTCCTGGAGGCGGCGGCCGGAGCGGTCGAGGCCGGGAACGCGGGCGCGGGCTCGTTGCCGGCGCCGGCCATTTTCCTGATCGGCGGGAGCCGGCCCGAGCGCCTGGCCGACGCGTCCTCGGCGCTGCTGCGGCGGCTGGACGAGTTCGACGCGCTGGGCGCAGTCAACGCCCGCCCCTCGCTGACCGACATCGGCTACTCCCTCGCCCGGCGGGATCGCACGGCGCGCGCGGCGGTGCTCGCGCGGACGGCCGACGAACTGCGCGAGGGGCTCGGCGTCCTGGCCAAGGGCGGGGAGAGCCCCCGCGTCGTGCGCGCTCCGGACGAAGGCCCGCTGAACGGACCGGTCTGGGTCTTCTCCGGGCAGGGATCGCAGTGGCCGGGCATGGGGCGGCGGCTCCTGAAGGAGGACCACGCGTTCGCGGATGCCGTGGCCGCCCTGGATCCGCTGTTCGTCGCGGAGGCCGGGTTCTCGCTGCGGGGGCTGCTGGAGTCCGGGGAGGCCCCGCCGTCGGTGGACCGGATCCAGCCGGTGCTGTTCGGGATGCAGGTCGCCCTCGCCCGGACGTGGGAGGCGATGGGCATCCGGCCCGCGGCGGTCTTCGGGCATTCGATGGGCGAGGTCGCGGCGGCGGTGGTGGCGGGAGCGCTGTCCTGCGAGCACGGGCTCGCGGTGATCGCGCGCAGGTCGCGCCTGCTGCTGGACGTGGCCGGGCACGGCACGATGGCCTCGCTCGACCTCGCCGAGGACGAGGTGCTGAAGCTCGTCGCCCCCTACGAAGGGGTCGAGGTGGCGGTGCGCTCCTCGCCCCACCAGACGGTGATCGCCGGCGGTACGGAGCAGGTGCGGGCGGTGGTCGAGCAGGTGACGCGCGAGGGCGGGCGGGCCAGGCTGGTCGCGGTCGACTACGCGAGCCACTCGTCGCACATCGACCCGATCCAGGAGCGGCTGGTGGCCGCGCTAGCCGACGTCCGGGGCGGCCCGCCGGCGGTGCCGTTCTATGGGACGGTCCTGGAGGATCCGCGGGAGGTCCCCGCCTTCGACGCCGCCTACTGGGCGGCGAACCTCCGCCGCACGGTCCGGTTCAGCGCGGCCGTCGCGCACGCGGCGGACGACGGTTTCACGTGCTTCGTCGAGGTGTCTCCCCATCCGCTGCTGCTGCAGGCGGTCAGCGAGACCCTGGAGGACCGTGCGCGCCGTCCGGCCGTCCTGCCCACGCTGATCCGGGACCGCGACGAGGCCGCGACCATGCGCGCGCAGGCGGCGACGATCCTGCTCGGCGGCCGCCCGTCCGACCCGGACCGGCTGTTCCCCGGGGGCCGTGTCATCGACCTGCCCACCACCGCGTGGCGTCGCGCCCGGCACTGGATCGACGAGGCCCGGATACGGACGGGCAGCGGCGGCGGCCGTGCCGCCCCTGAGGCGGGGACACTGCTCGGTGAGCGTGTGGACGTGCCCGGCGTCCACGGGCTGGCGGTGTGGCAGGCACGCCTCGGCCCCGGCACGCTCCCCTACCCCGGGCGGCACTCGGTGGGAGGGGTCTCCCTGGTACCGGCCTCCGTGCTGGTCCACACCGCGCTGCGCGCGGCTCCCCGCTCGGCGGTCGCGACGGTCCGGTTGCTCCGTCCCGTGCTGCCGGACCGGGAGCAGGACGTCCAGGTGACGGTCCGGGGCCACGCGCTGGACGTCCACGTGCGACCGGCCGGACAGGACGGCGCCGCCTGGCTGCACAGCATGACCGCCGACCTGCTCCCTGCCGACGCCACCGAAGAGGCGCACCCCACGCCGGACGGGGACGAGAGCGCCACCAACCCGGCCGCGGTCCAGTCGGCGTTGAGCGCCGCCGGGGTAGAAGGCAACGCGTACCCGTGGCAGGTCACGTCCTTGTCCACCGGGACAGCCAGCCTCACGGCAAGCATCGTCTTCGCAGATGGCGACCCGACATTGGCGGGCGTTCTCGACGCCGCGCTGAGCATCGCGCCCCTGGCGGTCCCGGACGCGGCCGTCCGCGTGCCCGCGCGCATCGACCGGGTATCGGCGTACTCCGAGGCGAAGTTCGACGCGGACTCCCCCGTCGTTCTGCGCGTCGTCCAGCGTCCGGGCGAGGCGGAGCCCGGCGAGCTGGTCGTCGACATCAGCGCCGAAGGACCGGCGGGGCACCGCATTCTGGGCCTGAGCGGAGTCCGCTATGCGTCCCTCCAAGAGGACGAGACGCTGGACATGCGGCGGCTAGTCCACACCGTGGGTTGGCGAACGCTCGGCGAGGGCTCCGGCGCACAAACAACCACCCCGGCGGACGTCACCCTTCTCGGCCCGCCCTCGGAGCTGGCCGACCTGCTCCGCAACCGCATGCAGGACGCCGGCGCCACCGTCCGGCAGCTCGCGGACATTGAGGATTCCGCGCTGCGGGACGCCCCCACCGGGACATTCGTGCTGCTGCCTCACACCCCACCAGCGATGCTCGACGGCTGCCGGCGCGCCCTGCACGTGATCAACACGCTCGCCGAACGCCACCGCTCCGGCGGCGCCGTCCTCTGGCTCGTCACGGACGGGGTGCAGGCGGCCATGGACGAGAACGCACCGGCCGCGGCGGCCCTGTGGGGCCTGGCCAAGGTCGCGGCGGCCGAGTACCCGCACCTGCGGTGCGCCGTGGCCGACCTGTCCCCGGGGAGCGTCCCCGAGCGAGCCGCCTGGTTGGCGCGGCTGCTCCTCGATCCGCCGGACGAGAGCGTCGTAGTGGCGGGCGACGAGCCCCTGGTCCCGGCCGTCCGTCCGGCGGAGCCGGGGCAGGATCCGGGCGCGGGGCAGCCGCTGGGCTGCGCACCGGACGCCGGATACCTCATCACCGGCGGCCTGGGCGCGCTCGGCCTCCGGACGGCGCAATGGCTGGCCGATCGCGGCGCCCGCAGGCTCGTGCTCGCGGGCCGCACCGGTCCGCCGCCCCGGCACGCGTGGGACGGCGCCGTCGACGAGCGGTGGCGGGAGCCGGTCGACGCCATCCGGCGGCTGGAACGGCAGGGCGTCGCGGTACGGATCGCCCCGGTGGACGTGGCCGACTCCGAGGCCGTCGCCCGGCTGCTGGCCGACCTCGACCGCGAAGGCCATCCGCCGATCCGCGGGGTCGTGCACGCGGCCGGTGTGCTCGCCGACCGGATGCTCGCCGACACCGGCGCCGCGGACCTGGAGGCGGTGCTGCAGGCGAAGGCGGTGGGCGCGTCCGTGCTCCATCGCGCCTTCCCGCCCGGGACCGTGGACTTCTTCGTGCTGTTCTCGTCCGCGGGCACCTTGGCCGGGGTCCCCGGGCAGGGCGCCTACGCGGCGGCCAACGCCTCCCTCGACGCCCTCGCTCACCTACGGCGAAACCAGGGATGCGCCGCGACGAGCATCAACTGGGGCGTGTGGGACGGCCTCGGTTTCGGCCGGCACCCGGCGGCCAGGCTCGCCATCGACGAGCTGCGGGCGGCGGGGCTGCGGCCGCTCCGTCCCGGGGAGGCGTTCGCGGGCTGGGACCATGCGCACCGCGTCGGCGCCGCGCAGGCGATCGTGGTCCCGGTCACCGGGGCCGCCCCGGCGGTCAGGCCGCCCGGCCTGCTGGGCGAGGCCGTCGCGCACGCGAACGCCCCGGACCGGAGCACGGAGACCCAGGCGACCGATGCCTGGGCCGGGCTCGCACCCGCCGAGCGGCGCTCGCGGGTCGAGGCGACGATCACGGCCATCGCGGCCGACGTCATGGGCATGCGGCCCGGTGACGTCGAGCCCCGGCGCCCGCTCGCCGAGCTGGGCCTGGACTCGATCATGGCGCTGATGATCCGCAACCGGGCCGAGCGGGCGTTCGGCCTGCGCGTCCCGGCGACCGCGCTGTGGAACCACCCGACGATCGACGCCCTGACCACGTTCCTGGACGGGCGCCTGGCGGACGCGGACGACCCCTCTCCGGAGCCGGTCCCGCCCCCCGAAGGATCATCCGGCCCCGCGGCCCGTGGCTGGAACGACCTGCTCACCCACATCGAGAGCGCCGAAAGGAGCTGAGCCATGACAGGCATCACCGAACGGCTCACCGATCTGTCCGAGGACCAGCTGGCCGCGCTGTCGGACCGGCTCGCGGACGCGGCCGGGACGATCGCGGCCGAACCGATCGCGGTCGTCGGCATGGCGTGCCGCTTCCCCGGCGGGGCGGACAGCCCGGAGGCGTTCTGGAACCTGCTCGTCGAGGGGCGCGACGCCGTGACCGAGGTCCCGGCCGACCGCTGGGACACCGCCCAGCGAGGCGGGTTCCTGCGCGATGTCAGCGGCTTCGACGCCGCGTTCTTCGGCATCTCGCCGCGCGAGGCCGAGGCGATGGACCCGCAGCAGCGGATGCTCCTGGAGACCGCGTGGGAGGCGCTGGAGCGGGCCGGTATCGGACCCGGGTCGCTGGCGGGCAGCCGGACGGGGGTGTTCGCCGGGATCTACCACACCGACTACCAGCAGCTCTCGACCGAGATCGACGCGTACAGCAGCACGGGCAACGCGCACAGCGTGGCCGTGGGGAGGATCGCCTACCTCCTCGACCTGCACGGCCCCTGCGCGGCGGTGGACACGGCCTGCTCCTCCTCCCTCGTGGCGGTGCACCTCGCGGCGCAGAGCCTGCGCCTCCGGGAGAGCGACCTGGCCTTGGCGGGCGGCGTCAACATGATCCTGAACCCGTCCACGCACACGGCCATCGAGCAGTGGGGGGCGTTCGCCGCCGACGGCCGCTGCAAGTCCTTCGACGCCGCCGCGGACGGCATGGTGCGCGGCGAGGGATGCGGTGTCGTGGTGCTGAAACGCCTCGGGGACGCGCTGCGCGACGGGGACCGCGTGCTGGCGGTCGTGCGCGGTTCGGCGGTGAACTCCGATGGACGCTCGCAGGGCGTGACGGCACCGAACGCGAACGCCCAGGCGGCGGTGCTCAGGGACGCGCTCAGATATTCGGACACGCCCCCGGCCTCGGTGGGCCTGATCGAGGCGCACGGCACGGGCACGCACCTGGGCGACCCGATCGAGTTCGAGGCGCTCGACCGGGTCTACGGAGCGGGCGAGCTGCCGTGCGCGCTCGGCGCGGTCAAGACCAACATCGGGCACACGGAGGCGGCGGCCGGGATCGCCGGGCTCATCAAGTCCGTGCTGGCGCTCCAGC
The DNA here is from genome assembly GCF_004348535.1 of Actinomadura sp. KC216. GTDB lineage: Bacteria > Actinomycetota > Actinomycetes > Streptosporangiales > Streptosporangiaceae > Spirillospora. The sequence goes on along the minus strand of NZ_SMJX01000001.1, from coordinate 16,695 downwards.
ACGGCGTCATCCCGCCGAACCTGCACTTCACCAAGTGGAACCCCGCCATCGACGCGGACGGCGGCCGCTTCTTCGTCCCGACCGGGCCGGTCCCGTGGCCAGGCGCGGGCGAGCCGCGAAGGGCCGCGGTCTCCTCGTTCGGGCTCGGCGGCACCAACGCGCACGTCGTCCTGGAAGCCGGGCCGACCGCTCCGACGGGTGCCGGCGACGCGTCCGGTGCGGGTGCGGGCGTGTACGTGGTCTCCGGATGGGACGGCGAACGGTGCGCCGAGTCGGCCGGTCTCCTCGCGGACTGGCTGGAGGGACCCGGCGCCGAGGTCCCGCTGCCGGACGTCGGCACGACGCTGGCGCGGCGGGCGGGCGTCCGGCATCGTGCCGCGGTCGTGGCGGCCGGTCGTGACGAGCTCGTCGCGGGGCTGCGCGGTCTGGCCGCGGGCCGGGCCACACCGGGTGTCGCGGCTCCGCAACGGTGGGGGGAGCGCCGCCGGGGGCCTGTCTGGGTGTTCTCCGGACACGGATCGCAGTGGCCGGAGATGGGCCGCGAGCTCCTGGAGTCGGAGCCGGCGTTCGCGGCGGCGATCGCGGAGCTGGCACCGGTGATCAAGGAGGAGGTGGGCCTGTCGCTGGGCGAGGCCCTGGCGGAGGGCCGCCCTCCCGCCGGGCTCGCGGAGATCCAGGCGCTCATCTTCTCCATGCAGATCGCCCTCGCCGCGACGTGGCGTTCCTACGGGGTGGAGCCGGCCGCGGTGATCGGCCATTCGATGGGTGAGGCGGCCGCGGCGGTCGTGGCCGATGCCCTCAGCCCCGAGGAGGGCGCCAGGATCCTGTGCCGGCGCGTCCACGTGATCGCGGACGTGGACGGCGAGGGCGCCATGGGGTCGATCGAAGCGCCGCCCGGCGAGGTCGCGGCCCGGCTGACCGAGCTGGGCGTGGACGGCGCGGTCGGGGTGGCGGTGCTGGCCGGGCCCTCGCTGACGGGCATCGCGGGACGTCCGGACGAGGTCGCGCGGGTCATCGCCGACTTCGAGGCGCGGGACGTCCCCGCCAGGTCCCTGCCGATGGGCGTCGCGTCGCACACGGCGCTGATGGATCCGCTCGCCGAGAAGGTGCTCACCGCGCTGGACGGTCTCGGCCCGGGATCCGCCGAGGAACGGCCCCGGCGCCGCCCCTTCTTCTACTCGACGGTGACGGACGATCCGCGCGAGACGCCGTCCTTCGACGCACCGTACTGGGCGGACAACCTTCGCAAGCCGGTCCGGCTGTCCGCCGCGATCACGGCGGCGGCCGAGGACGGGTACGAGGTCTTCGTCGAGGTGAGCCCGCATCCGATGCTGAAATGGGCGCTGGAGTCGACGCTGGAGGCCGCCAAGGTCCGCGACCCGCTCGTCCTGCCGACGCTCCGGCGGGACCAGCCGGCGCAGGCCGCGATGCTCGCCCAGCTCGCCGCGCTGTGCTGCGATCATCTGCCGGTCCCCGGAGAGCGGCTGTTCCCCGGTGGCGGCGTCGCGCCGCTGCCCACCACCGCCTGGCATCGCCGCAGCTACTGGAGATCATCGTCACCCGGCGCCAGCGCACCGGCGCTCGCACCGGCCCTCACGCTGGGAGCCGCGAAACCGGTGCCGAGCGAGGCGGGCCACCCCCTCCTGGGCACGCGCACACGACCGGCGATCAGTCCCGGCACCCACCTCTGGCACGGACGGCTGGATCCGGCGTGGACGGACGGAAGCTCCGGCCTGCCGGAGGAGACGGTCTCGCTCGCCATGTTCGGCGAGATGGCGCTGGCCGCCGCGCGTGCCGCCGGACTGCGCCCCGCCGTGGCGCGCGACCTGTGCGTCCACGCGCCGCTGCAGCCGGGCGAGCGAGCGGAGGTCCAGACGGCGCTGACCCCCGAGGATCACGGCGGCGAGTCCGCCGCCCTGTTCGGCGTGAGGATTTACACCGCGGACGGCGACACGGACGGCTGGCGGCTGCGCGCGTCCGCCAGGATCCACCGGGCGACGGGGGAGCCCGCCACCGGCAACGGCTCGGAAGGCGCCGGACGGGCGGCGGCACTCGCCAGATGCCTGCACGCCGTGACGGCGCAGGCGGCCGAGAAGGCGCAGGTCTCCGGGACGCTGGTGCCCGCGGGCGTGGACAGCCTGGCCTGGGATCCGGCCGCGGACACCGTGAGCGCGCGCCTGCTGTCGGTCGAGCCCGCCGCCGCGGGTCCGGGCGGCGGCGCCCTGGCGGTGTCGGCGACGCTGGACGGGGTCAACGGCCTCCGTGGATCGCTGCGTGGGCTCCGGCTTGAGCCCGCCCCCGGTCCGGTGCCGGGCTCATGGGTGCACACCGTGGGCTGGCAGGAGCGTCCCCTCCCGGACGACGGGCCGCCCGATGAGGGCGGCTGGCTCGTCGTGAGCGACGGGTCCGGCGTGGCCGACGCCCTGGTCCGCGACCTGGCCGAGGCCGGGGCCGAACACCGCGTCGTCCCGATCCAGGACCTGGCGGTACCGGAAGCCGAGGACAGGATCGCGCGCCTAGGCCCGCTGAGCAGCGTCACCCGGGTCGTCCTGCCGGTCGGCCTCGACGCAGATGACGGGGGCACTGGGGACGACCCAGCGACCGCCCACCGCCTGACCCTCCAGGCGTGGCGGGTCGTCCACGACCTCGCGTCGGCGGGCGCGGACATCCCCCGCCTCTGGCTCGTGACCCGGTTCGCCCAGGCGGCGCGCCCCGGGGACCCGGTGCACGCCGCGCGGGCGGCGGTCTGGGGCGCGGCGCGGAGCCTCCTGCCCGCCCATCCCGGGCTGCACGGCGGCCTGATCGACCTGGACGACGGCCCGGCCGAACGCGCGGCCGGGCTGATCCGCCGGGAGATCACCGCCGCCGCGTCCGAGGACGAGGTCTGCCATCGCGGCGAGACCCGGCTGGTGCCGCGCCTCGTGCCGGGCGCGCTGCCGGACGGTCCGCCGCTGTCGATCGACCCCGGCGGCTGCGAGCTGGTGGTGGGCGCGACCGGCCGGGTCGGCCCGCTCGTGCTGCGGCAGCTGGCCGACCTCGGCGCCCGGCACCTGGTGGCCCTCTCGCGCCGCGGGCTGCCGGACACGGCGCCCGTCGTCCGGGAACTGCGCGACCGCGGCGTCACCGTGACCAGCGTGGCCGCCGACGTCGGGGACGAGGCCGCCATGCAGGCCCTGAGCGACCGCTTCGGAACCGACCTGCCGCCGCTGCGCGGCATCTACCAGGCGGCCGTCACCGGCGCGATGACACCCCTCGCCCAGATGGACGAGGACCACCTCGCCTCGATGTTCGGCTCCAAGGTCACCGGCACGCACCTGCTGCACCGGCTCGCCGAGTCCCACCAGGTGACGCGGTTCGTGTGCTTCTCCGCGCTGGCCGCGCTGCTGGGCGGCTGGGACGCCGCCTACTCGGCCGCCAACTGCTTCCAGGACGCGCTCGTCCTGCACCGGCGCTCCCGCGGCCTCCCCGGGCACACCGTGAACTGGGGGGCCTGGCGGGAGGGGCTCGCCGGGGCCCCGCAGCAGAAGCTGTTCGAGGGAGCCGGGCTCCGGCTGATGCCGGGCCGCAGGCTCACCGCCGTGCTGGGCCTGCTGGACGGCCGGGCCGCCCCCGGCCGGCTGGTCATCGCCGACGCCGACTGGTCCCAGGTCGGGACGGCCGACGGGAGCCGCCCGCCCAGCCTGCTCGCCGGCTACCTGGCCGAACCGGCACGGCACGGCGCGCCGCCGCCCGCAGAGGTCGGGACAGGCCTCCGCGACCAGGTCAGGGCCGTGATCGCCGACGTCCTCAAGCTTCCCTCCCCCGAGGCGCTCGACCCCGACCAGAACATCTACGACCTGGGGATGGACTCGCTGATGAGCATCCTGATCATGCGCGGGCTGCGGTCGCTGCTCGGGCACCCGCTACCGCTGGTGGAGCTGCGCCAGCACCCCACCGCCAACACCCTGGCCGGACGGATCGAGGAGATCCTCCGCGAGGGCGGCGGCGCCGAAGCGCCCGGGGCGCCCGGGGCGCCCGGGGCGTCCGGGCTCGGCCGGGAGGAAAGGCTCTGATGTACGCGTTCGCGACCGCGCCGCCCGGCGTCCCGGCGGGGGCCGCGCCCGGCCGGGGCCCCGGGGACCTGCAAGAAGTGCACGACCTGTCCATGGACCTGGTCGCGGCCGTCCTCGAATCGCAGCGGCGGCTGCTGGACGTGCTCACCGAGATCACGCCCTACGACGCCGCCCGCGACGAGCTGCACCGGGCCGTCCGCACGCTGACCGGCGCGACCTGGGAGATCGCCCGGAGCGACCCCGGGCGGCTCGGCCGGGTGGCGGTCTTCCTGCCGTCCAACAACGTCTTCTACTCGTACGTGCTGTTCGGGCTGGTCCCGGCCCTGTACGCGGACGAGGTCGCGATCCGGCCGTCGATGCGCACCCGCGACACCGCCCTGGCGCTGCACGAGACGATGCTCGCCCGGCGCCCGTGGCTGCGCGACCGGATCAGGCTCGCCGACGCGTCGCAGCGCGACTTCGTGAAGGTGTGCGCGGACGCGGACGCCGTCGTGTTCACCGGCCAGTACGACAACGGCCGCAACGTGCTGGAGCGCGTCGGGCCCGGCCCGCTCTTCATGATCATGGGCTCGGGTCCCAACCCGATGGTGGTGGGCCCGGCCGCCGATCCCGCCGAGGCGTGCCGGGCGCTGCTGATCTCCCGGCTCTACAACAGCGGCCAGGACTGCCTGTGCACCGATCTGGTCTTCGTCCACCGGTCCCGGCTGGACACGCTGGCCGGCCTGCTCCGTGACCACCTGGGCGGCCTGCCGGTCGGCGACCGCAGGCGTCCCGGCACGGTGGTCGCGCCGCTGGTCTACGAGGACGCCGTGCAGGGGGCGGCGGAGTTCCTGACCGCCCATCGCGAGCACCTCGTGTACGGCGGCGAGGTTCGTGTGGAGGAAGGCCACGTCGCCCCCAGCGTCGTGGTCCTGCCGGACGCCGCCGGGTTCGCGCCGCCCGAGCTGTTCGCACCGATCTTCTGCCTGTGCCCGTACGACGACGTGGCGGAGATCCAGGAATGGGCGGCGTCCCCTGGCGAGCTCGACCGTGGCATGTACGCCACGGTCTTCGGCGAACCGGCCCTCACCGGGGAGCTGCTCGGCAGCGCGGTGATCCGCCGGGACCAGACCACCTTCGACGCCGAGGACGGCAACCGGCCGTTCGGCGGCTACGGCCCGCAGGCGTCCAGCGTCCACCTCGGCGGGGAGCTCGTGGCCAGGCCGCTGCTGCTGTCGGCCGAGGCCGGGCGGGCGCGCCGCAGGGCGGAGGGCGGGCGATGACCGGCGTGTGGGACCTGGTGGCGGCCACGCTGGACGAGGCCGGCTGCGGCGTCGTGGTCGGGCTTCCGTCCGACGAGCCGGGCCTGCTGGACGCCGTGCGGCGCCGTCCCGCCCTCGCGGCGGTCGCGGTCCGCGACCAGCGGGCGGGCGCGTGTGCGGCGGTCGGCCACGCCGTGGTGTCGGGGCGGCCCGCCGTGCTGGCCCTCACCTCCGGCCCGCCGTTCCCCAACGCGCTCACCGGGCTACTCGAAGGGGCCTCGCTGTGCGCGCCCGTCGTCGTGGTCACCACCCGCGTCCCCGCCTCGGGCCTAGGGCGCGGCGGCTTCCAGGAGGTGGACCAGGCGGCGCTGGCCCGTCCGGTCGCCAAGGCCCACCTGCTCGTCGACGACCCCGACCGGCTGACCTGGGCGCTGCGCCGCGCGGTCCATCTGGCCGTCAACGGCAGGCCGGGCGTGGCCGTGGTGGAGATCGCCGACGAGGTGCTGCACCTACCGGCCCCGCCACCCGGCCCGGGCGGGCCCGTCCGGCGGTTGCGCGCGCTGCCGCCCGAGCCGGAGCTGGACCGCGCGGCGGAGCTGCTCGCCGGTGCCGAGCGGCCGCTGGTGCTGCTCGGCGGCGGTGCCCGGGCGGCGGATGCGGGACGGGCCGCGCTGGCTCTCGCCGAGCGGTGGCAGGCCCCGGTGCTCACGACGGCCGCCGGACGCGGAGTGATCGACGAGGGGCACCCGCTCGCGCTCGGCCTCGCCGGGCTGTACCTCACCCCACCGCTGGACATGGTGACCTGCGACGTCGACGTCCTGCTGGCCGTCGGCACCCGGCTGGAGGAGACCGCCCGGATGGGCTGGCCCGAGCTGGACGCCGTGCGCCTGCTGCACGTGGACTGCGATCCGGAGACGTTCGGTACGTCGCTGGAACCCGCCCAGGCGTTGCTGGGCGACGCCGCCCTGACCCTCGCCGCGCTGGACGAACGATTCGCGTCCCGCGCCCGCGCCGAGCGGACCGCCGGGAACCGCGCCAAGTGGCTGGACCAGGCGGCTCGGCTGCGGCAGGCGGCGCTGGACGACCACGCGACGCCGCCTCCGTTCGAGCAGAGCCCGGTAAGGGCGACGCTGGCCGCCGTCGCGGAGGTCTTCGGCGACGGAGCCGTGCTCGTGCAGGAGAACGGGCTGAACGACCTCTGGTCCTATCACTGGCCGGTGGTCAGCGTGGGCGCGCGCACGTCGGTCGTCGTGCCCGGCGAGCAGACGATGATGGGGTTCGGGGTGGCCGCCGCGCTGGGCGCCGCCGTGGCGGAACCGGGCAGGCCCACCGTGGTGCTGTGCGGTGACGGCGCTCTCACCATGAGCCTCCCGGCGCTCGCGACCGCCGCCGAGCTGCGCCGCGGGCTCGTCGTGGTCGTCTTCGACAACGCCGGTTTCGGCTGGCCCCGGTGGCTGCGCGGGCAGGAGTGCGCGCCGGACGAGCTGACCCGCTTCCAGGCCCGCCTCCCCCTGGACGCCATCGCCACCGGGCTCGGGGGCACCTACGCGGCTCCGGTCGGCGACACCGAGCTGCGAGACGCTCTACGAGAAGCGAGGAAGGCCGCGGCGGACGGGCGGCTCGCCGTCGTCACCGTCCAGCCACGGGAGGACGACGTACCGGTAGGCGTGCGCCGCCTCTTCGGAAGCGCACTATGACTCCTCGGCGGGCTAGGGCCCCTCGGCGGCCCTAGCCCGTCATGGCTCGGCCGGGTCCGGCGTTACGCCGACCCGGCCGACCATCACGCATCCGGTCTTACCTCTCGGGCCCGGTCGCCCGGTTCAGCAGCGTGGAGAGATGGTCCTCCGGCCTGCTCGCCAGGTACTCCTGGAAGACCTTGAACGCCTCCCGCTTCTCCGCCTGGGGGATGGTGTCCGGCTGGAGCTGCAGCGTCCGGACGAGCTCGTAGTAGTCGTCGCGGAGCAGGGAGAACACGACCGCGTCGTGGTACTCGCCGTCGAGGAAGTAGTAGTCGCGGAGGATGCCCTCCAGGACCATGACGCCCTGGGTGACCATCCTCATCGGCTGCCGGTTGAAGAGCCCGGCCTTCATCTCCACCCGGTGCGCGTTGCGCGCGTGGAAGATGTACTGCAGGAGCAGCAGGACGGCCTCGACGCCGTACCCGTCCGTCCAGGCGCTCTCGTCACCGATCGCCACGCCCAGCTCGTAGCTTCCGACGTATTGGAGCTGCCTCCAGGACACGACGCCGATCCGCTCGCCGTCGTTCCTGACGACCATCAGGAAGGTGTCGGCGCCGCGGCTCAGGTCCTCGGGGCGGATGAAGTGCGGGGAGCCGGCGCCGTAGGTCCCGACGCGCCCGCCGATCCAGTCGGCCAGCAGCTCGAAGTCGCCGTCCTTCATGCGCCGCAGCGAGACGTAGTCGCCCTTCATGCGCTCACTCCCCATCCTGGTCGTTTGTGGTGCCGTCCGGCCGTGCGGGCTCCGGCCCGTCCGGCCATCGCCTGGCGACCAGCACGGCGTTGTGCCCGCCGAAGCCGAACGAGTCGCTCATCACGACGTCCGGGTCGTGCCGCCGCGCGACGTGCGGGACGAAGTCGAGCTCCGGGTCCTCCGGGTCGTCGCAGTTGATGGTCGGCGGCAGCATCCCGGTCAGCAGCGTCTGGACCGCCGCGACGAACTCGACGGCCCCGGCCGCGCCGATCATGTGGCCGAGCATCGACTTGATCGAGCTGATCGGGGTGCGGGGGGCGTCCGCGCCGAAGACCGCGCGGATCGCCGCGATCTCGATGCGGTCGTTCAGCACGGTGCTGGTCCCGTGCGCGTTGATGTAGCCCACCTCGCCGGGACGGACGCCCGCCTCGGCGAGGGCCAGGCGCATCGCCCGCTGGGCGCCCAGGCCCTCGGGGTGCGGGGCCGTCAGGTGGTAGGCGTCGGTGGTGGCGCCGTATCCCGCCAGCTCGGCAAGGATGGTCGCGCCCCTCCGGGTCGCGTGCTCGGCGTCTTCGAGGATGACCACACCGGCGCCCGCCCCGTACACGAAGCCCGTCCGCTCCCGGTCGAAGGGACGGCTGGCACGCTCGGGCTCGTCGTTGCGGCGCGACAGCGCGCCCGCGATGGCCGTGCCGGCGATGTTGAGGGGGCTGATGGAATCGTCGCAGCCGCCCGCGATCACGACGTCGGCCTCGCCGTGCTGGATCAGCCGCATCCCTTCGCCGATGCTGGTCGCGCCCGTCGCGCAGGCCGTGTTGATCGAGGCGGACGGGCCGCCCGCACCGACCCACAGGGCGATCTGGCTGCCCGCGATGCCGTTGGACGCGGTCGCCGCGTAGTGCGGCGGTACCTTCCGGTATCCGCGGTCGCGCAGCCGCATCTGGCACTCGGTGACGAACCGGTCGGGGCCGTCGCTGCTGCCGACCAGCACCGCGGTGCGCTCGCCCAGCTCGGGGTCGATCTTCAGACCGGCCTGGGCGAGCGCCTCCTCGGCGGCGGCCAGCGCGAACAGCGCCGACCGGTCGAGCCGGCGGACGATCTCGCGCGGCCAGTCCTCGGGCGGGGTGAACCCGTGGACCTCGGCGGCGAACCGGACCGGCAGGTCGCTGGCGTCGAACCCGGTGATCGGGCCCGCCCCGCTGCGTCCCGCGAGCAGGGCGGCCCACCACTCCTCGACCGACGTTCCCACCGAGGTGATCACACCGGTGCCGGTGACCGCGACCCGGCGGCGCGGCGGATGGTTCATGTCGTTGGTCATTACGATCTCGGTTCCCTTCCCGCGCCAGGGCACGGCTGAGGTATCCAGACGGGGTCATGCACGGGAATCTCCACCGGCCGCCGGTGCGGACGGCCGGAACACCGCCTCCCAGCAGACGCGGCGGAGCTCGGTGCGGTCGGTCTTGCCATTGCGGTTGACCGGGAACCGGTCGAGGACGACCACCTGGTCGGGCTGCTCGTAGGGGGCCAGGTGGGAGGAGATCCGCCGACGCCAGGCCCGCGCGTCGGCGCCGCCGGGATCCTCGACGGCGAAGATCAGCGTGCAGCCGCGCCGCTCGTCGTCGAGCGGGACCACGGCGACCGCCCGGCCGATCGCCTCCGCCCTGCGCTCCAGCGCCTCGGGGTAGAGCGTGTGGCCGAGCCGGTGCACCGCCTGCCTGCGGCCCAGGACGAAGAGATGCCCCTGATCGTCCAGGTAGCCGAGATCCCGCGTGCGGTAGGGGGGAGGCGGCGCCGGGTCGACGGTGCCGTCCGCCGCGAGGTACCCCTCCATCACGTCGGGGGACCGGACGGCGACCTCGCCGACCTCGCCGGCGGGCGCGGCGCGCCCGTCGTCGCGCAGGATCCCGAGCTCGATGCCGTCGAGGGCGTGACCGCACCCCACCGGCGTCTCCGGGGTCGCCAGGGCGACGTTGCCGAGCTCCGTGCTCCCGTACCCGTCGAGCAGGGGGTGCCCGAACACCTCCCGGAAACGTTCCGAGAAGCGCGCGTCCAGCGGAGCGCCCCCGGTGCAGAACAACCGCACCGACTTCAGCCGCGACCCGAGTTCCGGTCTGCGTTCCAGGAGGGAGACCAGGCTCCGGTACGTCGCGGGCGTGGCGTCCAGGACGGTCGCGCGGTACGCGGAACGCAGCACGGCGCCCAGCCGGCGATACGGGCCGACCAGCACCCCGGCACCCGAGAGAAGCGCCAGGAACAGCAGGGAAAGGCCGTACTGATGGGAGAACGGGAGCAGCGGAAGGAACATATCCGTGGGCCGATAGCCCATCGCCTTCCCGGTGCGTTCGACATTCCCAAGAAATGCCTCTCCGGACCGCACGACACCCTTGGGCCGGCCGGTTGACCCGGACGACCATGTGATCAACGCATCACGCCTGCGCCGCCATCTATCGAGATCCAGGGTACCCGCCCCGCTCCCAGCACCCGCCACCCCATCCAGGAGACGCTCGAACCGAATCGCACGCACCCCCGAGGGCGCGGAAATATCGTCACCGAGCAGCACCCACTCCACCTTTGCCAGTTCCACAGCGCGCTGACTTTCCTCCGCCGTCTGCTGGTGATCGACCAGGACCAGCGAGACATCAAGATGGATCAGCGCGAACAGCACAACGGCGAAGGCCACCGAATTATCGGCCTTGAGCATCACCCGGTCACCTGCGGAGACACCGGTCTCTCGCAGCCGCCGGGACATCTCGACGGAAGCGGGAACGTCTGCGGCCGACCACTCCCCTACGCCGGCGGGTGACAGCACGGTATCCACTTACCGTCACCTCCCCACGGCGAATGATCATCGTCCGACAGTGGCATAGTAGCCACCGCGAACAATGCCGACAAGAGCCGTCAAACGCCAAAACTCGCCGCCGCTATACATTTCGATATAGCACATCTACCAATGGTTATAGATTTGGCCCGCCACACTGAACAAAAATGGGCGACGGCTTGTCCGGCGAAGGCGTCCGGTCCATAGTTGTCGGCATATCACCCGCCGCAACTCGCGGCGGCGGCGCCAGGCATGGCCTCGCTCAACCCGGAGGTGTTCGATGGAAGTGTCCGAGACACAGGTTCTGCAGGGGATCGGTGAAATCGTGGAGGACATCATCGGCGTACCCGCCGACGGCCTCACGCTGGACACGCACCTCGTGGACGACCGCGGCCTCGACTCGCTGGCCATGGTCGAGCTCGGGTTCGCCCTGGAGGACAGGTTCGGCGTGGAGATCGCCGAAGAGAACATCAAGGACCTCGTCGTGGTCCGCGACATGGTCGGCTACGTCCTCGACCGCGCGGCCCGCGTGGCAAGCTGATCTCACATCGTCAGAGGCCGACCCCGTCGAGACCGAACCTGTCGAGCAGGGCGGGTCCGCCGCCGAAGACGGTGATGCGGGCGATGCCTTCGGGGGTCGCGGTGAGGACGCCGAGGCCGAACGCGCGGTGGGTCCCGCCGGCGTCGCGGAGGTAGGCGGCAGCGGCGGGCTGGCCGTTGGCGATGGTGGGGGTCATGCGCCAGTCCCCCGGTGATCCGGTCACCTGCGCGAGGTAGCGCAGGCAGGCCGCGATGCCGGAGAACCAGGTGCGGGTGCCGACCATCTCTATCGCGGCGTCGGCGCGCAGGGCCCGCTCCAGGGCCCCGACGTCGGCGTTCTCGAAGCCCGCGATGTACTGCGCCAGCAGCGCGCGGGCGTGCGGATCGGTCGGCTCGACGAGCCGCTCGCGTTCCGGGGCGGCCTCGTCGAGACGGGCGCGGGCCCGCTGCAGCGCGCTCTTGACCGCCGGGACCGTGGTACCGAGCATGTCCGCGACCTCGGCGGCCGGGAAGCCCAGCACCTCGCGCAGGACGAGCACGGCCCGCTGCCTCGGCGGCAGGTACTGCAACCCGGCGATGAGCGCGAGCCGCAGCCGCTCGCGCGCGGCGACGACCGCGGCGGGATCGTCCGCCGGCGCGGTCACCAGCGCGTCCGGGACCGGCTGGAGCCACGCCACCTCCGGACCGGCCCCGTGGTCCGGCGGAGCGTCCGGGTCGGTGGCGGGTGCGCCCAGGCCGGACGGCAGCGCCCGCCTGCCGCGATCGCGCAGCGCGGTCAGGCAGGCGTTGGTGGCGATGCGGTACAGCCAGACCCGCAGCGACGACCGTCCCTCGAAGGTGCCGTAGGAGCGCCAGGCCCGCAGATAGGTCTCCTGGACGAGGTCTTCCGCTTCGTCCAGCGATCCGAGCATCCGGTAGCAGTGCGCCAGCAGTTCGCGCCGGAACGGCTCGGTGCTACGGGTGAACTCGTGCTCGTCGGGCACCGTCGCCTCCGCTCTCGTCCCGGCCGGTCACAGGCCGAGCCTGGGGGCCGCCCATGCCGCCATCCTCCGGACGGCGTCGTCGGCCTCGGGTGCCCTGCCCGCCGCCATCTGGAAGGTGTGCTGCATACCGGGGAAGACGTCCAGGCGGACGTCCACGCCGGCCTTGCGGGCATGTTCGTCGAGCATGCGGGCGTCGTCCAGCAGCGCCTCGTCCCCGCCCACCTGGATGTAGATCGGCCCGAGGCCGGACAGGTCGGCGTGCAGCGGGCTCGCCAGCGGATCGCGGGGATCGCCGTCCTCGCCCAGGAACGTGGCCGCGAGCATCCGGACGGTCTCCCGGTAGAAGAAGGGGTCCTTGTCCTCGTTGGTCTCGTAGGACTTCCCGGCGGCCTCCATGTCCGTCCACGGCGAGAACGGCAGCGCGGCGGCGGGCAGCGGCAGGCCCCGGTCCCGCGCCCGGAGCTGGGCGGTGATCGACAGCCCGCCGCCGGAGGAATCGCCGGTGAAGGCGATGTGCGCGGGGTCGATTCCCTGGCCGATCAGCCATCGGTAGGCGTCGACCACGTCGTCCACCTGCGCCGGATGGGTGTGCGCGGGGGCCAGGCGATATTCGATGATCAGCGCCCGCGCCCCGGTCGCCTTGGCGAGGTGGCCGAACATCTTGCGGTGCGTGTAGATCGAGCCGCCGACGAACCCGCCCCCGTGCAGGCACAGGAGCACCCTGTCCTGGACGCCGCGTTTCGGCACCGCCCACATCGCGGGCAGGCCGCCCGCCTCAACCTCGATGTAGTCCACCGCGCGCGGCTCGGCGGTCAGATCGCCCCAGGACTCGTCGTCCGGCCGCTCGTCCTCCGGCCGGGTCATCGCCTGCCGGACCGCCGCCCAATGCCGCCTGACCGCTTCGGCCTGCTTGCTGATCATCGTCCCTCCCCGCTTCGATCTGCGCTCACCCATGCAGACCGCCGCCCGCAGGAAAGGAATCGCTCCCGCGACCAGGAGCCCAAGGGCTGCGGGGCTGTGGCGGGTGCCGCTGGTCAGGTGGTGGCGAGTGAGGGGAGGGCGAACAGGCCTGAGAGGCGGGTGAGGCGTTCGGGGATGATCCGGTAGTAGACCCAGGTGCCGCGGCGTTGGCCGTCGATCAGTCCGGCTTGGCGTAGCACTTTGAGGTGGTGGGAGATGGTGGGTGCGGTGAGGTCGAAGGGGACGGTCAGGTCGCACACGCATGCTTCGCCGTCGTCGGCCGAGGCGATCATGTTGAGCAGCCGGAGGCGGATCGGGTCGGCGAGGGCTTTGAATACTGCGGCGAGTTCGATGGCGTCGGTTTCGTCGAGGCCGGAGGTGCTGAGCGGGGCGCAGCAGGCCGGGGTGGTGATGTCTTCGAGGCCGATCGGCGTGGACATGCTTCTAATTTGACATTCATCTATGCAGGGATGCAAACTGGCGCCTGTTTAGAAGAATGTCGAAGTAGGTCTGTGCGGGAGGGGAGAGTCGCGATGAGCGGGAGCGGTATGAGCGCCACCAGTGCCGCCGTTCTGGACGTCGCGGTCATCGGCGGCGGCCAAACGGGACTGGCCGCCGGGTTCTACCTGCGACGCAGCGGCGTGAATTTCGCCATCTTCGATGCCCAAGAACAACCAGGCGGGGCGTGGCAGCACATGTGGGCGTCGCTGCGGCTGTTCTCGCCTGCCCGCAACAGCTCGCTGCCCGGCTGGGCGATGCCGTCCTGGGACGACGGCTACCCGCCTGCCACACACGTCGTCGACTATCTGACCGCTTACGAGAAGCGCTACGACCTGCCCGTGCATCGGCCAGTCCGCATCGAGGCGGTGCATCGCGACGGCGACCTGCTCCGGTTGGACGCCTCGACCGGGTCCTGGCAGGCCCGGCACGTGGTCAGCGCGACCGGCACCTGGGGGCGGCCCTACCTGCCGTACTATCCCGGACGCCACGAATTCCAAGGCCGCCAGCTGCACACCGTCCACTACCGTACGCCCGAGCAATTCCACGGTCAGCGCGTCGTCATCGTCGGAGGCGGCAATTCGGCTGCGCAGATCCTCGCGGATCTGGCCCCGGTCGCGACCACGATCTGGGCCGTTCGGCGCCCGCCCCGATTCCTGCCCGACGACCTGGATGGACGAGCCCTGTTCGACCTGGCCAACCGCCGCTACCGCGACCTACGCGACGGGCGGGCCGACCCCGGCGGGTTGGGCGCGCTGGGCGACATTGTCGCCGTCCCCCCGGTCCGGCGCGCCCGCGAGCAAGGCGTCCTACACGCCTGGCCGATGTTCAGCCGTCTCACGCCCACAGGCGTGGCCTGGCCCGACGGGCGTACCGAGGACTGCGACGCGATCATCTGGTGCACCGGATTTCGTCCCGCGCTGAACCACCTCGCTGCCCTTGGCCCGCGCGACGACGCCGGGCACATCCCGACCGACCGCGGAACCCGCGCGCTGCACGAACCCCGGCTGCACCTGCTGGGCTACGGCGACTGGACCGGACCGGCGTCGGCGACGCTGATCGGCGCCGCCCGCACCGCACGCGACGTGGTCCGAGAGATCACCGCCGAGCTCGGCGTCCGCTGAGCCGGGCCCCGTTTTCAAACCACCTCGTGGCGCCGCGTCCGGGCTACGGCTCCCGCCGGGCAGACGGTGTGACAAATCCGGTGCTCGTGGCGCTTGCCCAGGTGAAGGTCACGGAAACCCCACTGTGACCGTATGCCGGGACACCTACCGGACTGAGGTCGTCCTGGCGCTGGGTCCGCCCCCTCGCCCCCGTAGGGGGCGGGCCCCTTCCGGGTGGATGAACGCCTTGCTGGCCGGGCTGGAAGGACGGCCCTCGAAGGCAGAGAACGTACGGGTCCTGATGCCGAAAGCTCGGCCCGCGATGGTCTTCGGGTGACGTCGCTGTCGCGGCGAGCGCTCTAAGGGGAGGAGTCACGACCGATCGGGCAATCCGGTCGGTGCCACGCGGCGACGGGCGTTGCGGTGGCGGTAGTGGGATCTGGGGTCATGGGACGACATGGACGCACGGCCGAAGGCGCGGTGCTGCTGGCGGGCCGTTACCGGCTGATCGAGCCGATCGGCCGGGGCGGGATGGCCGAGGTGTGGTGCGCCGACGACATGTCGCTGGGACGGCGGATCGCGATCAAGCTGCTGGATCCCGCGTCCCCGGCCGAGGGGACCCGCGACGATGCGGACCGCACGCTCGGTGATCGGGTGTGGCGGGAGGCCCGGGGCGCCGCCCGCCTGGTGCATCCCAACGTGGTGCAGGTCTATGACGTGGCCGCCGACGGCGATCGGGTCTTCCTGGTGATGGAACTGGTCACCGGCCGGGACCTGGCCGCGATCATCGACGAGCGGGGACCGCTCGCCCCCGCCCAGACGGCCAGGCTCGGAGCGCAGGCGGCCCGCGCGCTGGCCGCCGCCCACACGGCCGGCGTGGTGCACGGTGACGTCAAGCCGGCGAACCTGCTGCTGTCCGACGACGGCGTCCTCAAGCTCACCGACTTCGGCATCGCCCGTCCCCTGCACGTCCCCGTCACCGAAGAGGCGGCTGGGAAGGTGGTGGGCACCGCCGGTTACCTGGCCCCCGAAGTGGCTCTCGGGCACCCGCCCGGCAAGGCCAGCGACCTGTACGCGCTGGGCTGCGTGCTGTACGAGCTGTCCACCGGACAACCGCCGTTCACCGCCGACACCTCCGTGGCGGTGCTCCACCGGCACCTGCACGACGCCCCGGTCCCGCCCGGACGGCTGCGTCCGGAGATCCCACCGGACCTGGAGCAGGTGATACTGCGGCTCCTGGCGAAGCACCCCGACGGGCGGACCGGTGACGCCGCCCGCGTGGCCGAGGTCCTGGAGCTCATCGGCCAGACCGGCACCCCGAGCACTGTGCCGGACGGACCGGCCGGCGCCACCGAAGTGCTCCCCACCCTTGCTCCGAACGTCGCGCGGCACGCCCGTCCGCACACCGAGGTGCTGCCACCGCCCCGGCCCTCCCCGATGGAGTGGCTCGCACGGCGCCCGCTGCTCGTCGCCACCCTCGGCGCGGTGGCCGTCATCATGGTCGCCGTCATCATCGCCGCCACCGGGCCGGAAGACCGACCCGCCGCGGGCCCCTCCCAGGCCGGTACTCCCTCGGCCCAAGAACCGGACGGCGCGCGATCCCCCGACCCGGCGACACGTCCGCAGTCCACGTCATCGGCACTGATCGCCCTCCAGCAACGCATCGCCCAGCAGGCTGACAGCGGACGGCTCGACAAGGACACGGCCGACAAGGTCACCGAACACCTGGAAAAGCTCGCCGAACACCTCCGCGAAGGCAAGGACGACGAGCTCGCCGAAAAGGTCACCGAGATACGCGACAAGCTCGACGAGGCCTCCCGCCGGGGCGACTGGACGCCCGACCCCACCACCCTGCGCCTCCTCGACACGTTGGCGACCGCAGAGTGACGGCCTTCCGGTTCATCGGTCGGGGTGGCATCTCAGCATCGCTTTGGTCTATGTCGACTCTCGCCACTGAACAGAAAGATTGATCCACGCAATTTGTGACGATAAGTACGCACGCCCCTACAATGCGGGGGCATGGCGCATCCTCCCCCGTACGGTCAAGATCCCCGCAACGCTCCCCCATAC
>NZ_SMJX01000019.1 GCF_004348535.1 Actinomadura sp. KC216 | reverse complement strand
CCCTACGACACCCGAACCGTCGATGCCGCGCTTTACGTCGACCTGGCGCGCGAGTGGAACCGCCAGGTGCCCCGAAACCAGAAGGTGTACGTACCCGAGCCCCCGCCCTTCGACGAGTTCCTGGAAGACCCCTCACCGGACGAAACCCTCCAATGGATGGAGACGTCCGCCGCCGAGGGCTACGGTCTCCTCCTCGACTGGTGACCCCACCCACGCCAGGTCATCCTGCGGCTTGATGGCCTCTCGCGGTTTCTCGCGCACCCGCCCGAAGGTCCCGGTGCCGCGTGTAGTAGGGATGGGCGCACAGCAGGAGGAGCGTCATCGGCACGAGCACGATGGGGCCCGGCTTGAAGGCGATGACGGCAAAGGAAAGCCAGGCCACTCCGAGGGCCAGGTTGGCGTCACCGGCCCGATGCGGCCGACTCCCAGCGCCACCGGACCGGCGGCGGCCAGTAGAACGTTCATGTGCACTCCCCTCGGACGGCTGAGCACACGCGGCCCGTCGGCCGCCACGCTATGGAGATCATTCCGCGTGCGGGGTTTCGTGGCGGGCGATGAGTTTTGCGGTTCCGGGCGGTCTCCTTACCCGAGAAGGGAGACATCACATGGCGACGAAGGTCAACAGTAAGCAGTACGAGCTCGACAAGCAGTTCACGGCGTCTCTGCAGAAGAGCCCTGCCAAGGGCGGCTGGACCTATGTGATCTGGCCCGAATCCGCCGAGTTCTTCGGGACGCGCGGGCTGGTCAAGGTCAAGGGGACGGTCGACGGGCACCCGTTCCAAGGCTCGTTCATGGCGCTCGGGGACGGCAATCACAAGCTCGCGGTCAAGGCGGAGCTCCGTGAGGCGCTGGGCAAGGACGTCGGCGATGAGGTCACCGTCCACCTGACCGAGCGCCTCGGGTGAGCTGATGGCAGGGTTGGGGCTATGCCCTCCATCGTGCCTCCGCCCGCGCTCGTCCGGAATGCCGTAGAAGTCTGGGGCGCGGCCGGTCGGCGATGGCTGGACACCCTGCCCGCGATCGTCGACGCCGTGGCCCGCGATTGGCGGCTGCGCGTAGGACGGCCGTTCGAGCTGAGCTACCACTGGGTGGCCGAGGCGACGCGGGAGGACGACGGCTCGGCGGCGGTGCTCAAACTCGGACCACCGCAACCGGGCCATCTCGACATCGAGGCGGCGGCTCTCCGCTTCTACGACGGCCGGGGCGCCGTCCGCCTGCTGGCCCACGACCCGGCGCGCGGCGCGCTCCTGCTGGAACGCGCCACGCCCGGAACCATGGCGCGCTCCCTGGTCCCGGCCGAGGACGAGGAGGCCACGGCCGCCATGATCGCGGTCATGGGGCGGCTGCATCGCACGCCGCCCCCGCCCGACTGCCCGCTGCCGGATCTGTCCACGGAGAGCACCTCGTTCAAGGACCACCTGCGCCGCTTCCCCGGAGACGACCCACTGCCACGCCACCTGGTGGAGCGCGCGGGACGCCTCTTCGACGAACTCTGCTCGGACGGCACCGACCGGGTCGTCCTGCATGGCGATCTCCACCACGACAACGTCCTGCGGGCGACTCGCGAACCGTGGCTGGCGATCGACCCGCACGGCTATGTCGGCGACCGCGGCTACGAAGCGGGGGCACTGCTCTACAACCCCGATCCGGACGACCGCGACGACGACCTGCTCAAGCTGGTCCCGGCGCGCGTCGCACAGC
The DNA here is from genome assembly GCF_004348535.1 of Actinomadura sp. KC216. Classification (GTDB taxonomy): domain Bacteria; phylum Actinomycetota; class Actinomycetes; order Streptosporangiales; family Streptosporangiaceae; genus Spirillospora. Next base: position 47,839 of record NZ_SMJX01000019.1, on the reverse strand, counting down.
TCGCGGACGGCATGTCCCTCCCCGTCGAACGCGTTCGGGCATGGGGCTTCGTGACGGCCGTCCTCTCCGAGGTCTGGACGGCCGAGGCCTGGACGCCACTCGAGCCGACCGAGCCCACCCGAGCTCTGGACGTGGCCATGCACCTGCTCCCCCGCCTGTCATGACCGGTCAAGCGGCATCCGGAGCCCAGGTCCCGTGGAACCCGAGCGGCACGCGCACCGGCAGGTGGACGGTCGCGACGGGCTCGCCGGTGAAGTCCTGCGAGGCGATGATGACCAGGTCGGTGGCCTGCCGGTCGGGGTCGAAGGCCAGGGCCATCAGGTATCCGTCGTCCTCGGCGGAGGCGGGGCCGGACGGCACGAACACCGCCTCCCCCACGCCGGACCCGGCCGGGAAGAGCCGGGCCTCGGACGACCCGTTCGCGTAGTCGTGCTTCATCAGCGCCTCACCGGCCTGGTTCTGGACGATCGCCTCCGCCGTCACCGTGTACCCGTACCGGTGCGGGCGGGTGATGAGCCGCTCGTCCACCCGGGGGAACTCCTGGGCGCGGTCGTCGATCGTCTCCTGGTGGACGCTGCCCCCGGCGGGATCGATCGTCCACCGGTCCAGGGTGGGCGGCGGGTTGCCGTCCAGCCGTCCGTCGTGCATGAAGCTGGGGAAGGACACGAGGTCCACCACGACGCGGTCGCCGTCGTCGTAGGCGTTGAGCGTGTGGAAGACCCAGCAGGGCGGGATGTCGATCCACCGGACGTCGGCGGTGCCGCCGGAGCGCGGCATGATGCCGACCCGGGCGGGGTGCTCGGGGTTCCACGCGTACGGGAGGGACCGGCCTTCCTCGGCCATCCGCATGGAGAACGTGATGGGCAGGTCGTAGATGACGACGTACTTCTGCGTCAGCGCGAAGTCGTGGACCATCGGGGAGCCGGCGACCGGGATCTCCACCGACCGGACGATCCGCCCGTCCGCGCTCAGGACGGTGTACTCCAGGTGCTCCCAGCCGAAGAAGTACCCGATGGCGTGGAGTTCGCCGGTGTCCGGGTCCTTCTTGGTGTGCGCCGTGTAGCCGCCCTTGAGGGTGCCGTCGAAGTCGCAGGGGCCGAGCGTGCGGAGTTCGTGGTCGAGCCGGTACGGCCTGGCCCCGGCCTCGATGAGCGCGTAGGTCTCCCCGGCGTGCTCGATGACGTGGGTGTTGGGCGAGACGTCGAAGCCCTCGACGGCGGGCCCCGCGGCCCACGGTTCGCCGAGCCGCTCCGCGACGTCCCGTGAGCGGACCCAGCGGTTGCGGTACCACTCGGCGCGGCCGTCGCGGAGCCGGATCCCGTGGACCATGCCCTCGCCGGTGAACAGGTGGTAGGAGGCGCCCTCGTCCGGTCCGAGCGGGTTCGGGCCGATGCGCAGGTAGCGGCCGCGCAGGCCGGCCGGGATGCGTCCGGTGACGGGCAGGTCGTGGGCGGTGACCTCTTCGGTGACGGGCGCGAAGAGGTCCTGCAGGTAGGGATTCCTGGTGTTCGTCATGCTGGCCTCACTTCGGGTCTTGGACGGGTGGCGGTGCGTCGACGAAGAAGCCGGAGGCCGCGCCGCGCATGAAGGCGTCGAGGATGGCCTCCGGGTCGTCCAGGTGGCCGCCGAGTTCGAGGCTGACGAAGCCGTGGATCCCGGCCCAGAACGACGCCGCCACGTGGCCCGGGGCGGCGTCGATGAGCAGGCCGGCGGCGGCGCAGGCGGCCACGGCGTCCTCCAGGACCGCGTAGGCGGAGGCCGCCGTGGCCATCGCCTCCTCGCCGGGCTGGAACCCGGGGACGGTCTCGCCGAACATCAGCCCGTAGTAGTTGCGTTCGGCGAGCGCGTTGGCCCGGTAGGCGCGGCCGAGCTCGCGCACGTAGTCGCGCGGGTCGGGGTGGCGCGGGACGGCGGCGAGGCGCTGGCGGAACCGCTCGAAGCCCTCGATGAAGAGCGCCTCGGTGAGCCCGGCCTTGCCGCCGAACATCCGGTACAGGACGGTGGTCGAGCAGCCGACCTCGGCGGCGATGCGGCGCAGCGCGAGTGCCTGGGATCCCTCGGCGGCCAGCAGGCGGCTGGCGGCGTCGAGGATCGTCGTCCGGATCGCCCGGTCGCCTTGCCGCTGGGCCAGCGCGTACGCGCTGGGAGCTGCGGTTTCCTCGTTCATCGGCCCTCGCAGTAACAACGTTTTTGACCAGTAACACTGTTATCGCACACCCCCGGCGGAAGGTCAACCTTCAGCGGGCCGGTGACTGAATGCCTTTCATCCGGCCGACCGCACCGCCGTGGACCTCGCGGGCCGACCGAGGATGAAAAGTATTCACCGTGGAACGGTTGCGGCGGGACGCGCAACGTTTCAAAGACTCAATACCTTGGCCAGAGTTTCTCTAGTGCCGGTCCGGTCGATCTCATCAAGGTGATCATTGAATCGCCCAGGAGCTCCGGCGACAGGGGCTCCGACGACCGGCAGACCGGCCGCGGCGGCTGGAGTTTCGAGGAGCACGATCGCACGCTGGCCCGGCTCGCCGCGCGGGAGAACTTCCCGGTCGCGGCGCGGCTGCTGCCCGCCCGGCACCGCGCCGGGCTGCTCGCCGTCTACGGATTCGCGCGGCTCGTCGACGATGTCGGCGACGAGGCGCCGCCGGAGCAGCGGGCCAAGCTGCTCGGCCTGGTGGACGACGACCTCGACCGCGTGTTCGCCGGGCGGACGCCGCACCTGCCGCAGCTGCGGCGGCTGGCCCCGGCCGTCCACGCGCACCGGCTGCCGGCGGAGCCGTTCCGCGACCTCGTCCGGGCGAACCGGCAGGACCAGGTCGTCCACCGGTACGAGACGTTCGGCGAGCTGACGGAGTACTGCGCGCTGTCGGCCGCGCCGGTGGGACGGATCGTCCTGGGGCTGTTCCGGGCGCACCGGCCCGGCCTGGTCGCGGCGTCCGACGACGTCTGCACGGCGCTGCAGATCATCGAGCACTGCCAGGACGCCGGCGAGGACTACCGCGCCGGGCGGATCTACCTGCCCGGCGAGGACCTGCGCCGGTTCGGCTGCGCGGAGGACGACCTCGCCCGCCCGGTGACGCCGACGCGGCTGCGCGGCGTCCTCGCGCTGGAGGCCGGCCGCGCCCGCGACCTGCTGGACGGCGGCGCCGCGCCGCTGCTGGCGGGGTTGTCGGGCTGGGCGCGGGTCGCCGTCGCGGGCTACGTCGCCGGTGGACGTGCCGCGCTCACCGCGCTGGAGCGCGGCCGCTACGACGTGCTCGCGCGGCGCCTGCGCCCGCGGCGGCCCACGTTGCTGACCGGATGGGCGCGAGCCCTCGGAACGGAAAGGGGGAGGCGATGACGGTTTCGGAAGCGCGGGTGCGTCCCGGCCAGGTCGTCGAGGCGTACCGGCACTGCGAGCGGGTGGTGCGCGAGGAGGCCCGCAACTTCTCCTACGGGATCCGGCTGATGCCGGTCCCGAAGCGGCGGGCGATGAGCGCGATCTACGCGTTCGCGCGCGGCATCGACGACATCGGCGACGGCCCCGACCCGGCGTGCGTGCGGCTCGACCAGCTCGACCGGTCGCGGCGGCGGCTGGCGACGGTGCAGGACGTGCTCCGCGGCCACGCGGGCGTCCAGGAGCTGGAGGGCCATCCGGTGCTGACCGCGCTGGCGGACGCCGCGGGCCGCTTCCCGATCCCCCTGGACGCGTTCGACGAGCTGATCGACGGCTGCGAGGACGACGTCCGCGGCGCCGACTACAAGACGTTCGACGACCTGCTGCGCTACTGCCAGCGGGTGGCGGGGACGGTCGGCCGGCTGTCGCTCGGGGTGTTCGGCGGGCAGGGGCGGCTGCGCGCCGAGGGCCTCGCGGACTCGCTCGGCGTCGCGCTGCAGCTCACGAACATCCTGCGCGACCTGCGCGAGGACCGGATCGCGGGCCGGATCTACCTGCCCACCGAGGACCTGGAGCGCTTCGGCTGCACCCTCGACCTGGACGACTCCGGCCGGTTCGTCGATCCGCCGTGGCGGCTGAACGAGCTGGTCGGGTTCCAGGCGGAGCGGGCGCGGGCCTGGTACGCCGAGGGCCTGCGGCTGCTGTCGCTGCTGGACCGCCGCAGCGCCGCGTGCACGGCGGCGATGGCGGGCATCTACCGGCGGCTGCTGGAGAACATCGCGGCGCGCCCGGCGCAGGCCCTGAACCAGCGCGCGTCGCTGCCGACCTGGCAGAAGGCGGTCGTCGCGGCCCGCGCGCTCTCGGGGGTGGAGCGGTGAGCGTCGTGATCGTGGGCGGCGGGCTCGCGGGCATCAGCGCCGCGATCGCGCTGCAGGAGTCGGGCGTCCCGGTGACGCTCGTGGAGTCCAGGCCGTGGCTCGGCGGCGCGACGCACTCGTTCGGGCGCGGCGAGCTGTGCGTCGACAACGGCCAGCACGTCTTCCTCCGGTGCTGCTCGGCGTACCAGGGCCTGCTGCGCAGGCTGCGCGCCGACCACCTGGTGGACGTGCAGGACCGCTTCGACGTGCCCGTCCTGCGGCCGGGCGCCGCGCGGCCGGCCAGGCTGCGGCGCTCGAAGCTGCCCAGCCCGCTGCATCTGCTGCCCGCGCTCGCCGGATACGCGCCGCTCCCCGTCACGGACCGGCTCCGCGCGATCCGCGCGTCGGCGGCGATCCGGCGGCTCGACCCGGCCGACCCGGCGCTCGACGCCGTGTCGGCCGGGGCGTGGCTGGCCGGGCACGGGCAGCGGCCGTGGGCGCGGCAGGCGCTGTGGGGCCTGTTCCTGACGTCCGCGCTGAACGCCGAGGTCGACGACGCCGCGATGGGCCTGTCGGCGATGGTGTGCCGCCGTGCGCTGTTCGGGCGCGCCGACGCGGCCGACATCGGGCTGCCGCTCGTCCCGCTGGAGGAGCTGCACGGCGGCCCGGCGCTGCGGCGGATCGCCGAGATGGGCGGGACGGTCCGGCTGAAGGCCAAGGTGGAGGCCGTCACCACCGACCCGAAGGTCGTGGTGGACGGCGTCCCGATGGCCGCCGACGCGGTAATCATGGCGGTGCCGCACGAGGCGGCGGCGCGGCTGCTGCCCGCGCAGGCGCTGCCGGACCCGCTGCGCTGGCACGAGCTGGACGCGAGCCCGATCGTGAACGTCCACGTCGTCTACGACCGCAAGGTGATGGACGGCCCGTTCGCCGCGGCGGTCGGCTCGCCCGTCCAGTGGGTGTTCGACCGGACGGCGGTGAGCGGCCTGCGCCGCGGCCAGTACCTGGCGATCTCGCTGTCGGCCGCGGACCGCTGGATCGACATGCCGACCGCCGAGCTGCGCGCCCGGTTCGTGCCCGAGCTGCGGCGGCTGCTGCCCGCCGCACGGGGCGCGGCCGTGCGGGAGGTGTTCGTGACGCGGGAGCGGCGGGCGACGTTCCGGCAGTCTCCCGGGAGCGCGTCCGTCCGGCCCGCGGCGGCGACGCGGGCGCCGGGCCTGTTCCTGGCGGGCGCGTGGACCGACACCGGCTGGCCCGACACGATGGAGGGCGCGGTGCGCAGCGGTCTGACGGCCGCCCGCCTCGTCCGCCGCCACCTGGAACACCCCCAAGACCGCTACCTGGAGGGGGTGAGGGACCGGTGACGACCGTTCCGGTGTCCCTGACCGATGTCCGCGAGCTGGTCGACGGGGCGCTGCGCGCCGCGGTCGGCCGGCTCGATCCGCGCACCTACCGTGTCGCGGCCTACCACCTGGGCTGGACGGACGAGGAGGGCCGTCCGCGCAAGAACCCGGCGGGCAAAGCGCTGCGTCCGGCGCTCGCGCTGCTTTCCGCCCGCGCGGCCCTGGCCCCGCCGGAGAGTGCCCTACCGGGAGCGGTCGCGGTCGAACTGACCCACGCGTTCTCGCTCCTGCACGACGACATCATGGACGGCGACCGGACCCGCAGGCACCGTCCGGCCGCCTGGACGGTCTTCGGCGAGGCGTCCGCGATCCTGGCCGGTGACGCGCTGCTCGCGCTCGCCGTCGAGGTGCTGCTGGAGGCGCCCGGGCAGGGGTCCGCGCGGGCGGCGCGCGCGCTGACCGCGACCACCCGCCGGCTCATCACCGGCCAGGCCCTCGACATGGACTTCGAGACCCGCAGGCAGATCAGCGTGGACGAGTGCCTGGCGATGGCGTCCGACAAGACCGCCGCGCTGCTGGCATGCTCGTGCTCGATCGGGGCCGTCCTGGACGGGGCGCCGGAGCCGCTGTCGGACGCGCTGGACGCGTTCGGCGCCGACCTCGGCATCGCGTTCCAGCTCGTGGACGACCTGCTCGGCATCTGGGGCGACCCGGCGACGACGGGGAAGCCCGCGCTGTCGGACGTCCGGTCCCGCAAGATGTCGCTGCCGGTCGTCGCCGCGCTCAACGCCGACAGGCCGGAGGCCGCGCGCCTGGCCGAGCTGTACGCCCGCCCCGACCTCTCCGAGGACGAGCTGGAGGAGGTCGCCGCGCTGGTGGAGGCGGCGGGCGGGCGCGCGTGGGCCGAGATGGAGGCGGAGAGCCGCATCCAGCGCGCCGCTGAGCACCTGGTCTCCGCGCGGCTGCCCGAGCCCGTCCGCGCCGAGTTCCTGCACGTGGCCGACTTCGTCACCCGCCGGGACCACTGATGACGGCGACAGAGGACATGACCGGGACCCGGACGGCGGCCGACGCGGTCGAGGCCGCGCGCGAGCATCTGCTCCTGCTCCAGTCACCGGAGGGCTGGTGGAAGGGCGAGCTGCAGACGAACGTCACGATGGACGCCGAGGACCTGCTCCTGCGCGAGTTCCTCGGCATCCGCGACGAGGACGACACCCGCGAGGCGGCCCGCTGGATCAGGTCGCAGCAGGCCGCGGACGGCACGTGGGCGAACTTCCACGACGGGCCGCCCGAGCTGTCCACGACCGTCGAGGCGTACGTGGCGCTGCGGCTCGCCGGGGACGCGCCCGCCGCCGACCACATGGCCCGCGCCGCCGCCTACATCCGCGGCGAGGGCGGCATCCCGGCGACGCGCGTGTTCACGCGTTTCTGGCTGGCGATGTTCGGCCGGTGGCCGTGGGACGAGCTGCCGGTGGTGCCGCCCGAGCTGATGTTCCTGCCGCGCTGGTTCCCGCTGAACGTCTACGACTTCGCCTGCTGGGCGCGGCAGACGATCGTCCCGCTGACGGTGGTGGCGGCTGTGCGTCCCGTCCGGCCGCTGCCGTTCGAGCTGGACGAGCTGTACCCGGACTACGACGTCCCGCGCACCGCCGGACGGCCCAGGTCCGGCTGGGACGTGGTGTTCCAGGCGCTCGACAAGGCCCTGCACCTGTACGAGCGCCGCCCGTCGAAGGCCGTGCGGAGGGCGGCGCTCCGCCGGGCCGCCGACTGGATCATCGCGCGGCAGGAGCGGGACGGCTCGTGGGGCGGCATCCAGCCGCCGTGGGTGTACTCGCTGCTCGCGCTGCACCTTCTCGGCTACGGCCTCGACCATCCCGTCATCCGGCGCGGGCTGGACGGGCTCGAACGCTTCACCGTCCGCGACGAGAAGGGGCGGCGGCTCGAAGCGTGCCAGTCGCCCGTCTGGGACACCGTCCTCGCCATGAACGCGCTCGCCGACGCCGGCCTCCCCACCGGGCACCCCGCCCTGGAAAGGGCCGCCGGCTGGGTGATCCGCGAGGAGGTCAAGGGGCCCGGCGACTGGTCGGTGCGGCGCCCCGAGCTCCCGCCGGGAGGCTGGGCGTTCGAGTTCGACAACGACTGCTACCCGGACGTCGACGACACGGCCGAGGTCGTCATCGCGCTGAACCGCGTCCAGCATCCGCTGGCCGAGCCCGCGATCGAGCGGGGCGTGCGGTGGATGGCCGGGATGGTCTCCAGGGACGGCGGGTTCGGCGCGTTCGACGCCGACAACACCCGCGCGCTGTGCCGCAGGCTGCCGTTCTGCGACTTCGGCGAGGTGATCGACCCGCCGTCCGCGGACGTCACCGCGCACGTGGTCGAGGCGATGGCGCACCGCGGCATGGCCGACTCGCTGCTGGTCAAGAAGGCCGTCGTGTGGCTGCTGAAGGCGCAGGAGCCGGACGGCTCGTGGTTCGGCCGCTGGGGCGCCAACCACGTGTACGGGACGGGCAGCGTCGTGCCCGCGCTGATCGCGGCGGGCGTCCGGCCGGAGAAGCCGGTGATCCGCGACGCGGTCGGCTGGCTGGAGCGCCACCAGCGCGACGACGGCGGCTGGGGCGAGGACCTGCGGTCCTACCGCGACCGGTCGTGGGTCGGGCACGGGGCCTCGACCGCGTCGCAGACGGCGTGGGCGCTGATCGCGCTGCTCGCCGCCGGTGAGCGCGGCGAGTCCGTGGAGCGCGGGGTGCGGTGGCTGGTCGAGCGGCAGCGTCCGGACGGCACCTGGGACGAGGACCACTACACCGGCACCGGATTCCCCGGCGACTTCTACATCAACTACCACCTGTACCGCCTGGTGTTCCCCCTCAGCGCGCTGGGCCGCTACCTGAAGGGTTCGTGAAGAGATGGCGATGCCATTGCGCCAGAGCCTGCGCATCGGCGGATACGTCCTGCGCAACAAGCTCCGCGGCCGCACCCGGTTCCCGCTGATCGTCGAGCTGGAGCCGCTGTACGCGTGCAACCTGGCGTGCGCGGGCTGCGGGAAGATCCAGCATCCGGCGGACGTGCTGAAGCAGCGGATGCCGGTCGAGCAGGCCGTCGCGGCGATCCGCGAGTGCGGGGCGCCGATGGTGTCGATCGCGGGCGGCGAGCCGCTGATGCATCCGCAGATCGGGGAGCTGGTCGCCGAGCTGATCAGGATGAAGCGGTACGTGTTCCTGTGCACGAACGCGGCGCTGATCCCGAAGAAGATCGATCAGTTCGAGCCGTCCCGGTACTTCGCGTGGGCGGTGCACATCGACGGGCTGCGGGAGCGGCACGACGCGTCCGTCTGCAAGGAGGGCGTGTTCGACCAGGCGGTGGACGCGATCAGGCTGTGCCAGGAGCGCGGGTTCCGGGTCACGACGAACACGACGGTGTTCAACACCGACACCCCGCAGACGGTGATCGACGTCCTCGACTATCTCAACGACGACCTGCGCGTCGACCAGATGATGATCTCGCCCGCGTACGCGTACGAGAAGGCGCCCGACCAGGAGCACTTCCTCGGCGTGCAGGAGACGCGGGAGCTGTTCCGCAAGGCGTTCGCGGGCGGGCGGCGGCGCCGCTGGCGGTTCAACCACTCGCCGCTGTTCCTGGACTTCCTCGAAGGGAAGGCCGACTTCCCGTGCACGGCGTGGGCGATCCCGTCGTACTCGCTGAAGGGCTGGCAGCGCCCCTGCTACCTGATGGACGACGGCTACACCGCCACCTACCAGGAGCTCCTCGACACGACCGACTGGGACGCCTACGGGCGCGGGCGCGACGACCGCTGCGCGAACTGCATGGCGCACTGCGGCTACGAGCCGACCGCCGTGTTCGCGACGATGGGCTCGCTCAAGGAGTCGCTGCGCGCCGTCCGCAGCATCTGATCATTCCGAGCCGTCGAGCGAAGCTCGTCCGTTGAATGGTGGTGGGTGGGGGCTGGCGGACGGTCCTGCCTGGAGCTCGTCGATGACGTCGCGGACGGCGTCCATCAGCACGTCGGCGTCGTCCACCAGGCCGGGGTCGAGGGAGAGGCCGAAGCACAGCTCGCGGTCGACGCCGAGCCCGGCGATCGCGAACGCCGTGCCGGGCGCGATCGGGACGATCGGGTACACGGCGGTGAGCGGGGCCCCGGCGAGCCGCAGCGTCTTGTCGGGGCCGGGGAGGCTCGACACGGTGCCCTGGAGGAACCGTCCGCTGTAGGCCATCCGCGCGAACCGGGCGTGCAGCGGGACGGGCATGAGCCGTCCGGCCTGCCACATCACGGTCCACGCGGCCTGCGCCCGCGTCCCGGACCGCAGCACCCGGCTGCGCTTGGCGATCAGCGCGAGCCGGTCGGTCTCGGACATCTTCCCGATCGGCAGGTCGACCATGACGGCGGTGGTGTGGTTGCCGACCATCGCGCTGCCCGGCGGCCGCATCATCAGCGGGACGGCGACGCGGCAGGTGCCGGGGCGCCCGTCCTCCTCGCTGACGACGCGGTTCAGCGCGCCCGCGACCGCGCACAGCACGACGTCGGTGACCCGCGAGCCGTGGCGGCGGCCCACGTCCCGGACGGTCGCCAGCGGAAGGTGCATGGTGCTGAACCGGCGTTCGGACGTGCCGGTGGCGGGCAGCCGGTCGATTCCCTTGTGGGGGGACGCCCCCCCACGCCCCCCGGAACGACCTTTGGGCGCGACGTCCACGGCGAGCTGGGCGAGCCCGACCACGGTGGCGAGCGCCTCGCGGAACGGCCTGCGCGGGAGCCGGCCGGTGAACGGTTCGGGCGGCGGGTCCATCAGGTGGACGGCCTGCGCGACGATGCCGACGCCGTCGGCGACGACGTGGTGCATCAGGAACACGACGACGGTCCGGCCGGGTCCGGCGCCCTTCAGCACGACCATGCGCCACGGCGGCCGGTCGAGCGGCAGCGGCCGCGACTGGAGCTCGGCGACGGCGGCGCGCACGCCGGCCATGCCGTCGACGCGCCGCTCGGTGACGTGCCATTCCCAGTCGACCGGCCAGTGGTCGCGCCAGACGGGGCGGCGCCAGCGGCCCCGCCGGACCAGCCGCTGCCGGAACCGGGGCAGCCCGCCGAGCCGCTCGCCGATCACGCGGACGAGGTCCTCGCGGCCGACGTCCTTCCGGGACGTGTCCAGCATGATCACGCCGCCGGGGTGCTGCGGGGCCTCGGGCGTCTCCACCGCGAGGAAGAACGTGTCGGGGCCCTGGGCCTGCGCGTGCGCCGGGCGGGCGATGCGCTCGGCGACGAACACGGCGCCGAAGACGTAGGGGACGGCGATGATCGCGTCCAGGATGAAGTGGTTCGCGGTGGCCAGGATGACGTACAGGGTGACGAGGACGTGGACGGCGTTCAGCACCTGCACCCAGCGCCTGGCGTTCACGCGGGCCAGCTCGACGCCGACCCAGAGCGTCCAGCCCATGTGCAGGGACGGCACGGCGGCGAACTTGTCGGCGTGCTCGACCAGCGGCGACCCCCACGACCCCCAGGTGCGGCCCTGCAGCACGGTGTCGACGAACCCGAGGTCGGGCATGAGCCGCGGCGGCATGACGGGATACAGCGCGAACGTGGCGAGGCCGCCGAGGTTGAGGAGGATGAAGGCGTTGCGGGCCGTCCGGTACCGCTCGGGGTGCCGGACGAACAGCCAGATCAGCAGGGCCAGCGCGCTCGCGATGTAGGTGATCGCGTACTCGTAGTTCGCCAGCACCCGCAGCACGGACTGGTTCGCGAGCCAGCCGTTGAGGCCGAGCTCGACGTCGAGGCGCAGGGCCTTCTCCAGGTTGAAGATCGCCTCGCCGTTCGCGCGGGCCGTGGCCGTCCTGCCCTCGTCGGGGAGCTTGGCGACCAGGGCGTACAGCGCGAAGAGCAGCAGCCCGATCAGCAGCTCGCGGCGGACGCGCAGGCTGGGGCCCCGCGCGTCCGGTGTGAACACCGCGTCTCTCGCGGTCACCGCTTCCTGTGTGCCCATCGTCCCCCTCATACGCCTGTTACCCACGTTTCCGGACGATCAGACGGCTCTGGGAACGATCTGGCGCGATCGGACGTCTTCGATATATCGTTGTCGTATCGCGAGAGGTCAAAGAGGTCTCTCAGAAGGTGGTGGAGAACATGGGTCACATGCACGGCCGGGGCCCCTGGGGCGACTTCCCGTTCGGTGCCCTGTTCGGCGGCGGGCACGGCCACGGCCCCTTCCCGGGTCCGTGGGGCGGGCCCCGCCCGCCATGGGCGCGCGGGCGCGGCGGGCCGTGGGGCCGGGGCGCCAAGGCGCGCAAGGGGAACGTCCGCGCGGCGATCCTCGTGCTGCTCGCCGAGGAGCCCCGCAACGGCTACCAGATCATCCAGGAGATCAACGAGCGCAGCGGCGGCGCCTGGAAGCCGTCGCCCGGCGCGGTCTACCCGGCGCTCCAGCAGCTCGCGGACGAGGGCCTGATCGCGGGCGAGGAGGCCGGCGGGCGGCGCTCGTTCCACCTGACCGACGCGGGCCGCGCCTACGTCGAGGAGCACGCCGACCGGCTGGCCGAGCCGTGGGCCGAGATGACGCCCGAGTACGGCGAGGGCGTTCCGGAGCTGTTCAAGCAGGCCGCGCAGACGGGCGCCGCGGTCATGCAGATCGTCCACTCCGGGTCGCCCGAGCAGGTCGACCGGGCCAGGGACGTCCTGTCGGACGCGCGGCGCGGCCTCTACCGCATCCTCGCCGACGACATCGATGACGACGAGGACGGCGACGACGCCGGGCCGACCGCCGCGAGCACCGGGGAGTGACCATGGCACGCCAGGATGAGATCCGGATCGGCGACGCGGAGCGCGACGCGGTGATGCTCGCCCTGCACGAGCATTTCGCCGCCGGCCGCCTCGACCGCGCTGAGCTGGACGAGCGGCTCGGCACCGTGCTGTCCGCCAAGACGCGCGGCGACCTGCGCGCGCTCGTCCGCGATCTGCCGCCGCCGACCGGGCTGCCCGAGCCGGAGAAGGCGCCCGACGTCTCCTGGCAGCAGGGGGCGGCCGTCATGTTCGGCGGGCCGGGGCACCCCATGCGGCGGCACCATCACCACATGCGGCGGCATCACCACCATCACGGGCCGCATTTCAAGGCGTTCCCGGTGATGCTCGCGGTGTTCCTGGTGCTGGCGTTCACGGTCGGGCCGGGCGCGGGGCTCCTCGCCGTCCTGCAGATCGCGCTGGCCGTGTGGGTGATCCGCGCCATCGTGCTCGCGGTCGGGATGCGCCGCAACCGCGCCTGAGCGGGCGGGGCTCAGCGCAGGCCCGCGTCGCGGGCGATGAGCCCCGCCTGGGTGCGGTTGGCGCAGCCCAGCTTGTCGAGCAGCCGGGACACGTGGCCCTTCACGGTGGCCTCGCTGAGGTGGAGGCGCCCCGCGATCTGCGCGTTGGACAGCCCCTCGCCGAGGCAGGCGAGCACCTGCGTCTCGCGCCCGGTGAGGCCGCCGAGCAGGGCCCGGGTCCGGTCGCGGCCCGCCGCGCGGGCGTCCGCCGTGCCGAGCAGCCGCATGGTCGCGGCGGCCGACATCACGGTGTGCCCGTCGGCGGCGACGCGGACGAGCTTCACCAGGTCCTCCGGCGGCGTCGACTTCAGCAGGAAGCCCGCCGCGCCCGCCCGCAGCGCCCGCAGGACGTACTCGTCGGCGTCGAACGTCGTCAGCGCGACCACGGCGGGCGGGGAGCGCAGCGCGGCGATCCGCTCGATGGCGGCGAGGCCGTCCACGCCCGGCATCTGCAGGTCCATGAGCACCACGTGCGGCCGGTACCGGACGACGGCTGCCACCCCGGCGGCCCCGTCGTGCGCCTCCCCCACCACCTCGACGTCGTCGGCCGCGCCGAGGATGGTGCGCAGGTGCGCGCACACCATCGGCTCGTCGTCCACCAGCAGGACCGTGATCACGGCTCGGCCACCGGGACGTAGGCGGGCAGGGACGCCTCGACCTGGTAGCCGTCCAGGTGCGGACCGGCGGTGAACGTCCCGCCGATCAGCTCGACGCGCTCGCGCAGCCCGGCGAGCCCCATCCCGGACCCGCTGGCCGCCAGCTCCGCGTCCGGTTCGCGCGACGCGGCCACGTTGCGGACGGTCAGCGTCACGCCGTCGGTGCGGTAGCGGACGTCCACCTGGACAGCGGCGCCCGGCGCGTGCTTGCGCGCGTTGGTCAGCGCCTCCTGGACGACCCGGTACGCGGTCCGTCCCACGGCGGGCGAGGCGGGCGGCGGGTCGCCGTGCTCGACCAGCTCGACCGGGACGCCGACCGCCGCCGACTCGGCGACCAGCGCCGACAGGTCGGGCAGCGGCCCGGCGTCGGCCGCCGGAACCGCCGCCGCGGGGTCGCGGCGCAGCAGGCCGATGACGTCGCGGAGCTCTTCGAGGGCCAGGCAGCCGGTGCCGCGCAGCTCCTCGGCGGCGTCGCGGGTCGGCTCGTCCGGCGCCCGGACGCGCAGCGCCCCCGCCTGCAGCACCATCAGCGTCACCCGGTGCGCGACGACGTCGTGCATCTCGGCGGCGAGCCGGGCGCGCTCCTCCGCGCGGGCCCGCTCGGCCAGCAGGTGCCGCTCGCGCTCGGCCCGCTCCGCCCGCTCGGTGAGCGCCTGGACGACGCGGCGGCGGGCGGCGACGTACATGCCGATCAGCGCCGCGACCGCCACGACGAACACGCTGCGGAACACCAGCGCCTCGATGCTGTCGGACTCCTGCGAGGAGAACTGCCGCATGGCCGAGCCGGGCAGCACATCGCCGAGGGCGCCGACGGGGACGAGCAGCGCGGCGACGGGCAGCGCGCGGATCCAGACCGGGCGGGCGCCGTCGCGCGGGAACGCCATCGCCGCGTACGCGGCGAGCGGCGCGGTCGGCGTCCACCACACCGGCGGCCGGAGGGAGTGGTCGGCGTCCACCCGCAGCAGCGTCCCCGGCGCGGCCTGCTCGACGGCCCACACCAGCGCGGCGAGCCCGGCGGTGAGCCACGCGACCGTCATCGGGGCGCGGCGCCGGAACGCCAGCGCCAGCGCGGGAACCAGGAACAGCGCCAGCGTGGCGCCGCCGTGCGGGCGGACGATCGTGCCTCCGTCCCCGCCCAGGCTCAGCGCGACGCCGACCGCGACGACGAGAGCGTCGGCGGCCAGGTCGCGGGACCGTCCGGGCGGGACGAGCCGCGCGAGCGCGGAACGCGGCGAGGGCAGGTGCACAGGAACACGGTACGCACCTGCACGCAGCACGCGACCCCTACGAAAGTCGCGTCCCGGAGACAGTTCGTAGGGCTCGCACACGACGACCGGCGCTGCCGGACAGCGGCCTGTCCGGGCTGGAATCGGCGGCATGATGTCCAAGCTCGTGCTCCGCGGCCTCGTCGCGCACCGTGCCCGCCTGCTGCTGTCGACGGTCGCGGTGGTGGCCGGGGTCGCGTTCGTCGCCGGAACGCTGATCTTCTCCGCCACGCTGGACCGCTCGTTCGACCGCGCCTTCGACGATCTGGGCCGCGGCACGGACGTCGTCGTCCGGACGGACCGGGCGTTCGAGCCCGGCCTCGGCGAGCGGGCGGCGGAGCGTCCCGTCCCGGCGCCGGTGCTGGCGGCCGTCCAGAAGGTGGACGGTGTGGAGAAGGCGCACGGGGTCGTCACCGGGTTCGCCGCCGTCGTCGACCGGCAAGGGAAGATCGTCGGGGCGGAGCCGCAGCAGGGTGTGGCGTGGGACGGCGACCCCGACCTGTCGCTCCCCCGCCTCACGTCCGGGGCGCCGCCCGCCGCGCCGGACGAGATCGCCGTCGACGTCACGACCGCCGCCGAGGCCGGGTACCGCGTCGGCGACCGGGTCACGGTGGCGCTCACGTCGGGCACGCGCGCGTTCCGGCTGACCGGCCTGTTCGAGGTCGGCGACTCGGCGCTGAGCGACCAGCTCTCGATGACGGCGTTCGCGCCGGGCACCGCGCAGCGACTTCTCTCCGACCATCCCGGCACCTATGCGCGGATCGTCGTGCACGGGGACGACGGCGTCCCGCAGGAGCGGCTCCGGGACGCGGTCGCGGCGGCGCTCCCGCCCGGCGTGGAGGCGATCACCGGGCGGGAGGCCATCGACGAGCAGGCCGCCTCGTTCAAGGACGTCCTCACGATCCTGCGGACGTTCCTGCTGGTCTTCGCGGTGATCGCGGTGTTCGTCGGCTCGTTCATCATCTTCAACACGTTCGCGATGCTGGTGAGCGGGCGGGTGCGGGAGCTGGCGCTGCTGCGCGCGGTCGGCGCGTCGCGCGGGCAGGTGACGCGGTCGGTGCTCGGCGAGGCGGCCGGGGTCGGGCTGGCGGGCTCCACGCTGGGCCTGGCGGCGGGCGCGGGCGTCGCGGCCGGGCTGGCGCGGCTGATGACGGCCGTCGCGGGCGGCGAGGAGCTGCCGTTCGGGACGCTCGCCGTCCCGGCCTCGGCGGTGGTCGCGTCCTACGGGGTGGGGATGCTCGTGACGCTGGCCGCCGCGTTCGTCCCGGCGCGGCGCGCGTCGCGGATCCCGCCGATCGCCGCGCTCCGCGAAGGGAAGGCCGAGCCGCGCCCGCTGCGGGGCCGGGCGGTGTACGGCACCGAGGCGCTCGCGGTGGGCGGCGCCCTGATCGCGGCCGGTCTGGCGACGGACGGGTCGACGGCCCTGACCCTCGCCGGGACGGGCGCGATGGCGCTCTTCGTGGGGGTGGTCGTGGTGTCGCCGGTCGCCGGGCGTCCGGTGATCCGGGCGCTGTCCTGGCCGTTCGCCCGGTTCGGCGGGAACCCCGGCCGGATGGGCGGGCGGAACGCGCTGCGCGATCCCCGGCAGACGGCGGCGACCGCGTCCGCGCTGACGATCGGGCTCGCGCTGATCGCGACGGTGTCGGTGGTCGTCCAGTCGATGGCGTCGTCGGTGGACCGGCAGCTCGACGCGGGCCTCACCGCCGACTACCAGGTCACCGGCCGCAGCCAGATCACGCCGGTGGCGGCGGAGGCGGCGGGCGCGGTGGCGGGCGTGGACGGCGTGCGGTCGGCGATCCCGATCCGGACGGCGCGGTTGGAGCTGGACGGCTCCGTCCGGACGGCCGCGGCGGGCGAGCCGGGCGAGCTGCTCGGCCATTTCCGCCTGCCGCTCCAGCAGGGGACGCCGTCCGTGCGCGGGGACACCTTGCTCGTCGGCCGCGGCGTCGCGGCGGCGCAGGGCTGGACGGTCGGCACCACGATCGACGGCCGCTACCAGGACGGGACGCGCCGCACGTTCCGCATCGCGGGGATCTACGCCGACCGGCCGTCCGTGACGCCGTCCGCCCCGTCCATGATCATCGATTGGGCGAGCTACCGGAAGCGCGACCCGGACGCGCCCATCGACCGCATCGAGGTCAACGTCACGCCGGCGGGCGCGGGCGCCGGCAGGGCCGCGCTGGAGGCGGCGCTCGGCCCGTGGCCCAACCTGGAGCTGAAGGACCGCGCCCAGGTGAAGGACGAGGCCGCCGGGGACATCGGCATGTTCCTCAACCTCATCCTCGGCCTGCTGGTGCTGTCGGTCCTGGTGGCGGCGCTCGGCATCGTCAACACGCTCGCGCTCGCCGTCACCGAGCGGACGCGGGAGATCGGCCTGCTCCGCGCGGTCGGCATGCAGCGCCGCCAGGTCCGCCGGATGATCCGGTACGAGGCGGTCGTGGTGTCGCTGTTCGGCGCGGCGGCCGGGGTCGGGACGGGCGTCGTCCTCGGGATCGTCCTGCAGCGCGTGATGGCGGACGGGGACGGCGGCATGGAGGTCCTCGCGATCCCGTACGGGCGGCTGGCGGTGTGCGTCGCCGCGGCGGCCGTGATCGGCGTCGTCGCCGCCGTGTGGCCCGCGCGCCGCGCCGCCCGCATGAACGTCCTGGAGGCGATCGCCACGGAGTAGGGGCTCAGGCGGCCATCCGGGTGCAGCGGTCGGGGACGGCGTCGTGCAGCGCGCCCAGGGCCCGGACGATCAGCGGATGGCCGCGGCTCCCCCGCCGCACGCACGTCAGCACCCGCCGCTTCGGGACGCCGTCGCCCGTCAGCGGGACCCGCACGACCGGCTGGTCGGACGGCCCGCCCGCCAGCCTCGGGACGAGCGACACCCCGAGCCCGTTGGCGACCAGCGCCCAGATCACCGACCAGGTGGTGGCGTGGTGGGAGATGCGGGGCGTGAACCCGGCGGCGGCGCAGTACGCCATGACCTGCTGGTGGTGGGCGCAGGCTTCGGGATGGACGCTGATCCACGCCTCGCCGGCCGCGTCCTCCAGGGAGACCCCGGGCCGGAGCGCGAGCGGGTGCCCGCCGGGGACGATCAGGTCGAGCGCCTCCTCCAGCAGCGGCTCCCGGTCGAAGCGCGGGTCGCCGGGCGGCGGCGCGTCCGGGGTGGGCTCGATGACGGCGATGTCGGTCTCGCCGGCGGCGAGCAGACCCATCGCCTCGTCGGTGTCGCACTCGCGGATCTCGACGGCGAGGCCGGGATCCTCGCGCAGCAGCGCGCCCGCGGCCGGGGCGATCAGCCCGCCGACCGCCGTCGTGAACCCGCACATGCGCAGCGGACCCGCGACCCCGGCGCGGTGCGACTCCAGGTCGGCGAGCGTCTCCTCCCACCTGGCGAGCAGCCCGTCGGCGTGCTCGATCAGCAGGTGCGCGGCCGGGGTCAGCCTCACCTTGCGGCCCTGCGGCTCCAGCAGCGGCACCTTCAGCTCCCGCGCCAGCTCGCGCAGGTGGTGCGAGACCGCCGAGGGGGTGAGGTGCATCGCCTCCGCCGCCGAGGTGACCGTCCCGAACTGGTGGACGAGCCGGAGCATGTGCAGCCGCCGCAGATCAATCATGAAACCATGTTGCACGATCCAGTGCGGAAATCTGAAATGGACGGCAACGTTCGGCCGTTGCAGACTGGTGGCATGGATCAGCGGAACACCACCCTCTCCCGGCATCTGACCAGCGACGGCATCGTCGTCTGGACCCGCTGCGCGTGCGGCCGGCTCCGGATGGACCTCGTCCCGACCGGCGGCGGGCGGGGCCTCGTCGCCGGTCCCTGCCCGCACTGCGCACGCGTCAGCGACCCTCCAGGGTGACCTCGTAGTGGAGGGTCCGGTAGCGCTTCACCTTGTGGAACAGCGGCACCGCGATCCCTTGCAGGAAGGGGTACTTGCGGGCCAGCAGCTTGCGGATCGGCCGCGCGTCCTCCACCGTCAGCAGCCGGGCGCGCCCGCGCACCGCCGGGCCGGTGACCGTCCCCTTGGCGGTGCTCGGCGCGATCTCGATCTCGGGGTTGCGGGCCAGCCGCTTCGCCTTGAACGCCTTGTCGTAGGTGCGGAAGTAGGCGTGGTCGCCGCGCACGACGACGCTGACGGGCGTGCCGACCGGCGTGCCGTCCTTGCGGTAGGACGTCAGCCGGACGGTCCGCTGCTTCTTCAGGCTCTCAAGAGTCGGTGCATCGTTCATACCCAGGAGACGGGACGGCGGCGTCCGGACGTGACATCAGCCGGAGCGCAGCGCCGCGGCTTCGGCGGCGAGCTTGCGGATGCGGTCCCAGTCGCCGCCGCGGACGGCGTCCGGGGGCGTGAGCCAGGACCCGCCGACGCAGCCGACATTCTTTAGCGCCAGATAGTCGGCGGCGTTCCCCGGCCCGACACCGCCGGTCGGGCAGAACCGGAGCTGCGGCAACGGCCCGTGCAGCGCCTTGAGGTACGGGATCCCGCCCGCGGCCTCGGCGGGGAAGAACTTCATCGCCGTGATCCCGTCCTCCAGCAGCGCGATCGCCTCGGACGCGGTCGCGACACCCGGCAGGAACGGCAGCCCCTGCGCGGCCATCGCCGCCTGGAGCCGGGGCGTGCAGCCGGGGCTGACCAGGAACCGGGCCCCGGCCGCCGCGGACCGCTCGGCGTCCTGCGGCCGGACGACCGTCCCCGCGCCGACGACCGCGTCCGGGACCTCCGCCGCGATCCGCGTGATCGCCGCGAGCGCCGCCTCCGTGCGGAGCGTCACCTCGATCACCGGGAGCCCGCCGTCGACCAGCGCGCGGGCCAGCGGGACGGCCGCGTCCGCGTCGTCCAGCACCACGACGGGGATGACGGGCGCGAGGTCGAACAGGTCAGCGGCGATCATGCGGTCTCCCTTGTGGGCAGGCTCTGCGCGAGCCGCATCGTGGCACCGGCGAGCGCCGGGCCGGGGTGGACGATCAGCGCGGTCGGGATGCCGCGCAGGTAGTCCTCGACGGGAGGCTTCCCCTCGAAGCGGGCCCGGAACGCGCTGCCGCGGAGCACGTCCGCGATGCGCGGCAGGATCCCGCCGCCCAGGTAGACGCCGCCGCGGGCGCCGAGCGTCAGCGCGACGTTCCCGGCGAGCGATCCGAGCAGCGCGCAGAACATCAGCAGCGTCTCGTGGCAGCGCGGGTCGTCGCGGCGCTCGGTGATCTCCCTGGCGGTGAGGTCCCCGGCGGGCTCGCCGTCGATCTCGGCCAGGTACCGGTGGATGCGGGTCAGGCCGCCGCCGGACAGCAGGTACTCGGCGTTCGCCACGCCGCGCTCGGCGCGCAGCAACCGCGCGACCTCCAGCTCGCGGCCGGTCGCGGCGGGGAGGTCGACCTGGCCGCCCTCCCCGGGCAGCGGCACCCACCCGGACGGCGTGGGGACGAGCCCCGCGACGCCGAGCCCCGTGCCCGGGCCGACGACGGCGAGGGGCGCGACCTCAGCCGTGGTGACGTCGCCGATGGATATGAGGTCGTCCGCGCCGAGGCGCGGGAGGGCGAGGGCGAGCGCCTCGAAGTCGTTGATGATCTCCAGGTGGGGCAGGCCGAGGTGCACGCGCACCGCCTCGGGGGTGCCCTTCGGCCAGCCCGCGTTCGTCAGGTGGTACGTCCCGCCCGCGACCGGCCCCGCCACCGCCAGGCACGCGGCGGACGGACGCACGTCCGGCGCGAACTCGGCGAGATAGGCCGCGGCCGCCTCGGCGAGGCCGGCATGGTCGCGGGTCGGGAGGGACTCCACGCGGGACGGGGCGCCGTCCGGCCCGTCCACCAGGGCGAACCGCGCGTTGGTGCCGCCGATGTCCCCGACGAGCCACGGCCCGGCGCCGCCGCTCACGCGAAGACTCCCGCGCCGCGCTCGGCCGGGCCGACGGCGGCGCGGAACGCCCCGAACAGCTCGCGTCCCGTCCCCCAGGTCTCGTCGGGCGGCCCGGCGGCGGGTTCGCGGCCCTGGAACTCGTCATCGGGGACGAGGACCTCCAGCACCCCGGCGTCCGCGTCGAGCCGGACGACGTCGCCGTCGCGGACGCGGGCGAGCGGCCCGCCCGCCGCCGCCTCGGGCGACACGTGGATCGCGGCGGGCACCGCCCCGGACGCGCCCGACATGCGCCCGTCCGTGACGAGTGCCACGCGGTGCCCCCGGTCCTGGAGGACGGACAGCGGCGGGGTCAGCCCGTGCAGCTCGGGCATCCCGTTGGCGCGCGGCCCCTGGTTGCGGACGACCGCGACCACGTCCCGGTCGAGCTCCCCGGCGGCGAACGCGTCCTGGAACCCTTCCTGCGAGTCGAACACGCGGGCGGGGGCCTCGATCGTCCGGTGCCCGGGACGCACCGCCGACACCTTGATCACCGCCCGGCCCAGGTTGCCGCGCACGGTGCGCAGGCCGCCGTGCGCGTCGAACGGCTCGGCCACGGGACGCAGCACGCCCGTGTCGCCCGACACGGGAACGGTCTCCCGCCATTCGACCCGGCCGCCCTCGACCTCCGGAACCTTCCGGTACTCGGCCAGGGAGCCGCCGCCGACCGTCCTCGCATCCTCGTGGAGGAGACCCGCGTCGATCAGCTCGCCGATGAGGAACGCGGTGCCGCCCGCCGCGTGGAAGTGGTTCACGTCGGCGGTCCCGTTCGGGTAGAGGCGGGTGAGCAGCGGCGTGACCTCGGACAGCTCGTCGAAGTCGCCCCAGGTCAGCTCGATTCCGGCCACCGCCGCCATCGCGACCAGGTGCAGCGTGTGGTTCGTGGACCCGCCGGTGGCCAGCAGCGCGACGACCCCGTTGACGAACGCGCGCTCGTCCAGCAGCTCGCCGACGGGGAGGTAGCCATCGGTCAGGCCGGTGAGCTCCAGGACGCGCCGTCCCGCCGCCTCGGTCAGGGCGTCGCGCAGCTTCGTGCCCGGCGGGACGAAGCTCGCCCCCGGCAGGTGCAGGCCCATGACCTCCATCAGGAGCTGGTTGGAGTTGGCCGTCCCGTAGAAGGTGCAGGTGCCGGGCGAGTGGTAGGACGCGGCCTCGGCGGCGAGGAGCTGCTCGCGCCCGATCTCCCCGGCCGCGAACCGCTTGCGGACCTTCGCCTTCTCCCCGTTCGGCAGCCCCGACGCCATCGGCCCGGCGGGGACCAGGACCACCGGCAGGTGCCCGAACGACAGCGCCCCGATCACCAGCCCCGGGACGATCTTGTCGCACACGCCGAGCAGCAGCGCGCCGTCGAACATGTCGTGCGACAGCGCGACCGCCGTGGCCATCGCCACCACGTCCCGGCTGAACAGCGACAGCTCCATCCCGGCGCGGCCCTGCGTGATCCCGTCGCACATCGCGGGCACGCCGCCCGCGAACTGCGCCGTCCCGCCCGCCGCGCGGATCGCGGACTTCAGCAGGCCGGGGTAGTCCTTCAGCGGCTGGTGCGCGGAGAGCATGTCGTTGTACGCCGACACGATCGCGATGTTGGGGGTGACGTCGCCCCTGAGCCACAGCTTGTCCTGGACGCCGCAGGCCGCGAAGCCGTGGGCGAGGTTCGCGCAGCCCATCCCGCCGCGTACCGGCCCCTCCGTCCGGGCGTCGCGGATACGGCTCAGGTAGGCGCCGCGCGGTCCGGCGCTCCGCTCGGCGACGCGCCGGGTCACTTCCGCCAGCGCGGGATGTAGGGCCATAGGACGCTCCAGGACCAGGGGGATCTCGATCTCCAGATCGTCAAGCTACCGAGACATACGTAACCGGCACAACCCGACTTATAAAGCTGATCTTACGAAAGAGTGCATCTTGCAATAACTGGACGTACCGAAGGGCCGCGTGCTTGACTGGCCGGATGCCGATGCCGCGCCCCGGGACCCGCCCGTCCACCAGCGGGGACGTGCTCCGCCTGATCCGGGAGGACGGCGTCGCCACCCGCGCCGAGCTGGGCCGCGTCACCGGGCTGTCCCGTCCCGCCGTGGCGGCCCGCGTCGCCGCGCTGGTCTCCCGCGGCCTCGTGGTCGAGCGCGCCGACGGGCCCTCCACCGGCGGGCGCCCGCCCGCCCGGCTGGAGTTCAACGCGGCGGGCGGCACCGTCCTCGTCGCGAACCTCGGCCAGTCCCGCGGCCAGCTCGCCGTGTGCGACCTCGCGGGCACGATCCTCGCCCGCGCCGACGGCCCCCCGGCCGAGGCCTCCCCCGGCAAGACGCTCCCGCGCCTCCTCGACGAGTGGACGTCGCTGCTCGCCTCCTCCGGGCTGGACGCGTCCACCGTCCGCGGCGTCGGCCTCGGCGTCCCCGACACGGTCGAGCACGCCGCCGGACGCTGGGACGGCATCGACGTCGGCCCCCCGATCCGCGCCCGCTTCGGTGTCCCCGCCTACCTGGACAACGAGGTCAACGCCGCCGCGCTGGGCGAGCACCAGGCCCACCCGGACGTCGACGACCTGCTCTTCGTGAAGGTGTCCACCGGCATCGGCGCGGGCCTCATCAGCGGCGGCCGCATCCAGCGGGGCGCGCTCGGCGCCGCGGGCGAGATCGGGCACGTGCCCGTCCCCGCCGCCGTCGAGGCGCCGTGCCGCTGCGGCAACGTCAACTGCGTCGAAACCATCGCGGGCGGCACCGCGCTCCTCGCCCGCTCGCCCGCCACCGATCTCGCCGGCCTCGCCGCCCTCGCCCGCTCCGGCGACCCGGCCACCGTCGCGCTCCTCCGCGAGGCCGGACGCCGCATCGGCGAGGTCGTCGCCACCGCCGTCAACCTCCTCAACCCCGCAGTCGTCGTCCTCGGCGGCGACCTCGCCGGCGCGGACGCGCCCCTCATCGCGGGCCTGCGCGAGGCCGTCTACCAGCGCTCCACCGCGTTCGCCACCCGGAGCCTGCGCATCGAGCCGAGCCGCCTGGGCGAGCAGGCGGGCCTCAAGGGCTGCGCCGCCATGGTCCTGGACCGCATCCTCGCCCCCGAGGTGATCGACGCGCCCCGGACGCTCTAGCGGCTGTCGCGTCTCGCCTGCCGCCTGGCGCCCTTCGCCCGGGTCGCGGCGTGCCTCCGGTTCAGCGCCGGGTCGGCGCTGGTCGGCCTGCGGCGGCGCGTCGTCTGGGACGACTTCGTCGTCGCCTCCGGAACCCCGCCCCTCGGCGGGGCGGGCGTATCGGGCCGGGCCGCCGCGATCCGCTCCGCCTTGAGCGCGGACGCGCTGCGCCGCGCCGCCCGCGCCAGGTACCAGCTCACGCGGGCGAGCGCGTCCTCGAACACCTCCGCCTTCTGCGCGTTCCGGACGTTCTTCGGACGCGCCTTCCCCCGTCCCCCGTACTTCTCGACCCGCGCGCTCGCGGTGCGCCGGTACAGCTTGCTGTACTTGTCGCGGGCGCGCCTGATCCTCGTGTGCAGATCGACGAGCCCGTCCTCCTCCATGCCGGCGAGTTCCCCGCTCCCGGTCTCCCGGACGAGGGCCTTCTCGTCCTCGTTCAGCGAGTTGAGCAGCCCCTTCATCAGCCCCTCCAGGCGTCCGTGACCTCCATCGAGCGTCGCACGCGCACCCCCAAAAGAGGGCACGAGAACACCCCAAGAAACCACAATCCGGACAGGCTCCCGATCAGGCCGCCTCGTGAGGCGCACCGGCCCGGCGGTGGCGGCGGCGCGCGGCCAGCGCCCGGCCGATCGGGACGGTCCCGGCGGCCAGCGCGACGATCGCGCCCGGCAGCAGGAAGCCGAAGCGCAGCCCGATCGAGGCGTGCGCGTCCACGCCGGACCGGCCGTCCATCCGCATCACGACCACGGACCAGGCGCCGCCGGTCTTGTCCCACGTGACGGTGCGCGTCCCGGCCCCCGCCGAGCTGGCGACCCAGAACCGCTGCCGCGACGGCGGCGCGGCGGCCCGGTCCGCGCCCGGCAGCCGGCGGAACACCGGCTTGAACGGGCTGAGCTCGGCGGACACGAACTCGTCCCGCGACACCCCGCGCAGGTAGCGCTCGACCTCCGCCTTGGGCCCGATCCCCATGAACAGCGGGACGCGGGGGTCCCCCGGCCGCACGACGATCTTCACCTCGGCGAGCTCCCCCAGGTCGGGCATGGGGTCCCCGGCGCGCGCCGTCTCGGACCCGACCTCGATCTCGTCGGTCTTGAGCGCGACGGCCGTGGTCCCGAAGCGCTGTTCCGGCGTCGCGAAGGCGCCGCCCGAGGACGCCTGCAGGGCCGCCCCGGCGGCGAGCCCGCCCCCGGTGAGCAGCAGCGGACCCGAGGTGAGGGTGACGGCGAGCGCACGTCTCATGATCGCTCCTTTTTAGTACGGCTGTGTTATCAAGGCGAATGTAACACAGCTGTGCTATAAAAGTCGCCATGCCGAAGGTGGTGGATCCGGCCAGGCGCCGGCAGGACGTGGTCGCGGCGGTGTGGCGGGTGGTCCGGCGGGACGGCCTGGACCGCGCGTCGGTCCGCAACGTCGCGAAGGAGGCGGGCCTGTCGGCCGGCTCGCTCCGGCACTACTTCGCGACCCAGCCCGAGCTGCTCGCCTTCACGCTCCGGACGATCATCGAGCGGATCGAGCGGCGGATCGCCGCCGTCCCGTCCACGGACGGCGATCCCCGCGAGCGCGCCGCCCGCGTCCTGGACGAGCTCCTCCCCATGGACGCCGAGCGCGCCGCCGAGAACCACGTCTGGCTGGCCTTCACCGCCCGCGCGCTGGTCGATCCCGACCTGCGCGCCCTCTGCGAGGAGGCTCACGCCACCCTGCGCTCCGGCTGCCTGGCACTGGCCCGCTCCCTGGCCCCGGAATCGGACACCGAACTAGAAGCCGACCGCCTCCACGCCCTGGTCGACGGCCTGGCCGTCCACGCG
This sequence comes from Actinomadura sp. KC216, assembly GCF_004348535.1. GTDB lineage: Bacteria > Actinomycetota > Actinomycetes > Streptosporangiales > Streptosporangiaceae > Spirillospora. The sequence goes on along the minus strand of NZ_SMJX01000019.1, from coordinate 22,244 downwards.
GCCCTGCACCACGAGACCACGACCCCGGAACGAATGCGCGCCGCGATACAGGCCCACCTCGACGACCTGTACCACCGGAACGGCTCCTCACAGAACGGCTGATGCGCCTTCGATGGGCCGCTCGGCCATGTCAGGGCGTCCGGATCACCGGCCGGTCAATCGCCGCCGCGGCAGAAGCACGAGGCGTTGATCTCGGTGTCGGCGTGGGACGCGGCCACGTCCAGGCGGGCCTGGACGGACTCGGCCTCCGCACACCTGCCCAGCCGGTGAAGGCACTCCGCGTAACCGTGGAGGCTCCAGATGTTGTCCGGGTGCCGGGCCGCCCGGTGCGCCGTGTCGGCCAGCCCCAGATCGGCGCGGTACACCTCCGCCGCCTCCTCGACGTGGCCCTGTTCCAGCAGCAGCGCACCCAAGGCGTGCCGGGGCGGCTGCATCCAGCCCCAGGGCTCGTCGTAGGGAAGCCCGTCATAGCGGGACACCGCCGTCCGGAGGTGGGCGAAGGCCCTGGCGTGCTCGCCCCTGCGGTACTCGATCTCGCCCCTCAGCATCTCGTCCGCGATGCCGAGGATGTCGACGTACCGATTGTTGAAGAACCGGCGGGACTCGGGGACCCGCGAGAACGCCGCCTCGAACAAACCACGTTCGGCGTCGGCCTCGGGCAGGTTCCCGAGGACGGCGTGCGCCACCCCCTTCGCATAATGGGAGGTCGCGGTCGTCACCAGGTAGAGATCGGGGTCGTCCGGGAGGGGCTCGTCGAGGATCTCCCGCCACCTGCCGAACCTCACGAGCACGTGCGCCTTCATGAGGACGAACCCCTCCAGCCAGTCGGCCATCGGCGGCTCGGCCTCGCGGAGCAGCGGTTCGGGAATGGCGTCGGCCATCTCGTCCGCGGCCTCCAGGGCCGGACGGTACCGGCCGAGGAACATCGCCGCATAAATCTTGAAATGGAAATCGTGGCAGCGCGAAAGTGTATAGAAGTTGAACGCCCCTGCCCGCTCCACGTATTTGCGGTCGGCCTCGATGGCCCGTTCATTGGCGGCGAGCGCGGCCTGGTAGCGGCCGAGCTGGACGTCGATGTGCGAAGCCATGTGCAAGAAGTGACCCGCGTCGGTCTCCGCCGCACGCAACGCATCCGCCGACGGCAGGGCGCGTCCGGGCTCCGGTGACATTTCCAGGGCATGGACGTGCAGATGCAGAATGCCCTGATGCGGTGACTCCCCGCGGCCCTCCGCCCGCCGCAACGCGCGTTCGAGCACCTCGATCACCTCGGTGGTGTCGGCGCCCGGCGCGGGTTCGCCGCTCTCCAGATCCCAGAGCCGCCACGGCGTCCGGTTCATCATCGCTTCGGCGAAGAGGGCCGCGACATCGGCGTCGTCCGGGAACCGCGCGTAGACCTTCCGCATGGACGCGGCGTACGCGTCCTCCCAGTCCTGCTCCGGTAGCCGGGCCTCGGGGTAGCGGCTCCGCAGCGCCTCGATCAGGGCACTTTCAAGGGGCGTGACAGAGGCCCTCAACTCAAGCGCGGACGCGATCGCCCGGCGCGCGTCCGCCAGGCTCTCCCCGGCCTCCTCCGGGGTGAAATCGTCCCACGGCTTGTTGTAGTAGGGGCCCGACGCGTAGGCGATTCCCCAGTGCGCCATGGCACAACCCGGATCGTGCTCCACGGCCTTCTCAAAACACAGAAGGGCCTCTTCATGGTTGAACGCATAGCGCCAGATCAAACCCCGGTCGAACCATATCTGCGCGTCCGGCGAGACGGTCGTCACCGGAAACGTATGCGACCCGAGCTCGTAATAACCGTCCATTCCCCAAGTATAGGCCGGTCAGCCCTCGATGTTCTTGAAGGTCCTCTGCTTCGTGGACCCGCCCGGGAAGACGACGATGAGATGATGCTCCGCCGGCATTTCCGGCGCGACCGTCTCGGCGGCACCGCGCCCACGGACATGGACACGAACCCTGTAGGACCCCGGACCCTCGACGGTGATCGGCGGCGGTTCGTCGGCCACCAGGACCGGACCGATGTCCGGTTTCCCGTCCTTGCTGACGAAGCCGACTTCGGCGACACGATCCCATCCCTTCAGCGCGAGCGGTGGAGCCTTCCGGTACGACCGGATGGTCAGGCACACGTCCCCTTCCGTTCCCGTGAGCACCGTGACCAGCCCGTCCACCGCCGCGACCAGCCCGTCGTCCTGCGCCCTGTCGAACGCGACGCCGCCGTCTCCGGACCCGATGGAGTAGCCGCGCGTCTCGTCGCCGGAAATGACGTCCGTGAACCGCCTGACCGGGCGCGGCCCCCGCGGGACGCTCCGCGCGCAATACTCCGCCGCCTTGATGCGATGGCGACGATAATCCCACCCGGCTTCCAAAGCGGAACGCCTCAGCTCGCTCAGCAGCACGGCAGCCCTATCCGGGCACAAATATGCAAATTGCTCGCCCGTTACATAGACCTCGAGTTCCGCTTCCAAGCCGACACCCTGGATAACGGCCGCGCAGTCCACCTGACCTTCACTCAGGGAGCCTTGGAGGCCATAGCCCTGACGTCCATTGGCCGATGAGCCAGCGATCGAACACGGATCAAGGCATCGCTTGACCTCAAGCAAAGTTGAGGTTAGAGGCTGGACCCCTGACGACGAGGGGACTGGACATGCGAGTGATCGAAGTGAAGGAGTTCGGCGGGCCCGTGGTCCTGGAGGTGCGCGAGGCGGCCGACCCTGTTCCCGGTCCCGGCGAGGTCGTGATCGCTGTGGCCGCCGCGGACACCCTGTTCGTGGAGACCCGTATCCGCGCAGGTGAGGCCAAGGCGTTCTTCGACACGAGGCCGCCGTACATACCCGGTGGCGGCGGAGCTGGAGAGGTGATCGCCGCCGGTACGGACGTCGACCCGGCCTGGGTCGGCCGCCACGCGATCGCGTCCGTCGCCAACGGCGGCTACGCCGATCAGGTGGCGGCGCCCCTGGAGAACGTCCTCCCCTTGCCGGACGGCCTCGGCCCCAAGGACGCCGCGGCGCTCCTGCACGACGGCGTGACCGCGCTCCGCATTTTCGAGGGCACCGAGGTCAAGGCCGGGGACACGGTTCTGGTGGTGGGCGCGACCGGCGGGATGGGCGTCCTGCTCGTCCAGCTCGCGCACGCGCAAGGCGCCCGGGTAGTGGCGGCGGCACGCGGCGCCCGAAAGCTGGAGCTGGCCCGTGAGCTTGGCGCGGACGTCGTCCTCAACTACTCAGAGCCCGATTGGACGGCCGAGATTCTCGGAAAGGCCGACGTCGTCTTCGACGGCGTCGGCGACAGGATCGGCCTCGCGGCCTTCGCCGCCACCCGCGACGGCGGCACGTTCTCCGCCCACGGCTCCACCTTGGGCGGCTTCACTGCCGTCGACCCACCGGAAGCCGAACGCAGAGGCATCACTTTGCGCGGCATCCAAGACGTACAGATCAGCAAGCCCGAACGCCTCCGCCTCCTAGCCGACGCCCTGGAGAAGGCCGCCGAAGGAGTATTCAAGCCCGTCATAGGCCAGACATTCCCATTGGAACGCGCCGCCGACGCCCATAAAGCCATCGAAGACCGAACCGTCTTCGCCAAAACCCTCCTTCTCCCCTAGGGAATTGTTCGCGCTTCGTCGCATGACTGAGCAGCAGAGAGCTGGTGTGCATATTTTCGGACACACCATATGAGACAGATCATTTCACCCTTTACACCTTCAGTCGCAGCATATGTGGATGATCCGGTCAAACCTTGTCTCCTTGACGGCGAGGTGAACCCTTGCTCGAGTTCTTCGAGCGAGAAGTGGCTCCACGCCCTGCCCCGGCGGTTTGATCTATCGTTCGTAAATGCCATCCGTCCGTCCAGGCCGAGGGAGGCTGAGAACCCTCACGCTCAGCCTCGTCATCATCGTGGCCGTCAGCCTCGTCGGCGCTTCCCCATGGGCCCTGCGTGCGTTCGGCGGATCTACCACCCGATGGGAGCGGTTGAGCTTCATCGGCCAGACCTACGGTGCCGCATCAGCGCTTCTGGCGGCCTTCGCCCTGGTCGGCATCGCCGCCACCTTGATCTTCCAGGCGCGAGACACGAAGGTCGCGCGCGAGGAGGCCCGGCGCATCGCGATAGCCGAGCTGCTCAAGATGGCCATGGACGACCCAGACCTCGATGAGGCGTGGGGTCCGGTGCCGGAGGGGGAGAGCCGCAGGTCACGGCGTCAGCTCATGTACATCAACATGATCGTCTCCGAATGGCAGATGTCCTTCGAGACGAAGGCGCTTCCCGAAGCCCCGCCTGCGCGCCATTTCACGCGAGATGTTCAGCGGGCACCCCGGACGTGCTTACTGGCGGGAGGCTCGGCAGGTGCGCATGAGCACCTCGGTGGCCAGGCGGGCTCGCCGGTTCCACGAGATTCTGGACGAGGAGTACAGCAGGGCGCCCGCTCCCCCGCCCGAGCGCTCGCGCACGCGCCGGCCCTGGGTTCTCTTCGCCGGTGCCGCGGCGGGCGCGGTGGCTCTGAGTCCTCTCGTCCGTCGTGCCCTTGCCCGGGGCATCCGGCGGTGAGGTGGGGTTAGCTCCACCCTCTGGTGGGGGCTTTCCCTTCTCGGGGTGGGTGGCTGGGGCCAGTGTTTCCCGGAATGTCGGACGCAAAGGTTGTCATTGGACGACGACGACCGGCACGGGGAGGACACATGGCGAGCGTGGCGATGCGGCGCGGGGTGGTGCGGCCGCTGGTCACCGAGGTCGGGCTGCTGGCGGTGCTGTTCGCCTTCTACAAGTGGGGGCGGATGCTCGTCGAGCACGGGCCCGGGCAGGCGATGGCGAACGCCGCGTGGCTGTGGGACTTCGAGCGGTCGTGGTTGCCCAACGAGGTGGACTTCCAGCAGTGGGCGCTGGGGTGGGATCACACCGCCTTCCTCGCGAACGTGTACTACGTGGGCGTGCACTTTCCGGGGACGGCGCTCCTGCTGGTCTGGCTGTATGTGCGGCACCGGTCGTCCTATGCGAGAGTGCGGAACGAGCTGGTCGCGCTGACGGCGGCGGGGCTGCTCGTGCACATGCTGTTTCCGCTGGCGCCGCCGCGGCTTGCCGGTATCGGAGCCGTGGACACGATGCTGACGGTGGGGCCGTCGGCGTATCCGGCGGGGGCGGCCGAGGGGATCGCGAACCAGTACGCGGCGATGCCGTCGCTGCACATCGGGTGGGCGATCCTCGTGGCCGTCGCGGTGGTGCGGGTGTCGCGGAGCCGGTGGCGGTGGGTCATCGCGATGCACGCGCCGGTCACGGTGTTCGTGGTGGTGGTGACCGCCAACCACTACTGGACGGACGGCATCGTCGCCGCCGCGCTGCTGGCCGGGGCGATGGCGCTGGTTTCGCTGGTGGAGCGGGTGCGGCAGGGTGGGGTGCATGCTGCCGACGCACACGAGTTCCGAGGTACCGGACGTCCCAGTAGCGGTCTTGCCGATCGGGAGCCACGAGCAGCACGGCCCGTACCTGCCGCTGGCGACGGACACGGTGATCGCCTGCACGATCGCGGCGGAGATCGCGAATGCGTACCCGGTGCGGACGCTCCCGCCCGTGACGATCTCGTGCTCGCATGAGCACGCGGCCTGGCCCGGGACGGTGAGCATCTCGGCGGCGACCCTGCACGCGGTGGTGCGGGACGTCGCCGAGTCGCTCGCGAGGGGCGGGGTGCCGAAGCTCGTGCTGGTCAACGGGCATGGGGGCAACTACGTGCTGGGGAACGTCGTCCAGGAGGCGCACGGGGACATGGCGCTCTTCCCGGGGCCGGAGGATTGGGAGGACGCGAGGCGCGCGGCGGGCATCGAGACCTCTGGTGACGGTGACATGCACGCCGGGGAGCTGGAGACCTCGATCCTGCTGCACGCCCATCCGGAGCTGGTGCGGGACGGGTACGAGACCGCCGATCATCTGGCCGATGACCGGCGGCACCTGCTGACCTCGGGGATGACCGCCTACACCGCGTCGGGCGTCATCGGGCGGCCGTCACTGGCCCGCGCCGGCAAGGGCCGGGACGTGCTGGCGAGCCTCGTCGCGGCGTTCGGGGACCGGCTCGCGGCGCTTCAGCAGTAGGGTCGCGGCGCCCGGCAGGCACGCGACGAAGGTGAGCACGCCGTAGACGACGGAGACGGTCAGTCCCTGCGCCGAGCCGAGCCCGGCCGCGCCGAACGCTAGGGCGAGGACGGCCTCGCGCGGGCCCCAGCCGCCGACGTTCACCGGCAGCACCATCACGAGGAGCGCCAGAAGGAGCAGGGGCAGGAGGTCTAGGAGGGGGGCCGTGGAGCCTGCCAGGCGGGCGGCTACTACGAAGAGCGTTAGGTGGCCTGCTAGTGCGGTGACGGATAGTGCCGTTATGGCGGGCCAGGCGTTCAGGACGGTGCGGGCGTCCGCGAACGTCGCCGCCAGCGCGCGGTGGCGCGAGCGGGCCAAGAACAGTAGGGCGCTCAGGGCTACCGCGAGCGTGATCAGCGCGGGTGTCATGGCCGACAGGACGGCGGGCTGGGTGAACAGGACGATCACGCCCACCATCACCGGGACGAGCTGGCCGGTGATTCGTTCCAGCAACACGGCACGGAGCGCGCGGGTGCCCGAGCGGTGCGCGTGGCTCACGGCTCGGTGGACGTCCCCCAGAATTCCGGCGGGCAGGACGGCGTTCAGGAACTGGGCCTTGTAGTAGTCGGTGATGGCGCTGGTCAGGGGCAGGTCCAGGCCGAGGCGGCGGGCCACCAGGCGCCAGCGGGCCGCGCTGAGGACGGTCGTCAGGAGGCCGATGGCGAGGGCGAGGACGATGGAGCGGGCGTCGATGGCGTGGAGCGCGTCCACGAACGCGTCCGTGCTGTGCCACCAGAGGAGCGTGGCGAGAATGCCCAGCCCGATGAGCAGGCGCAGCCAGGGCCAGAGTCTTGTCACGACGTCCTCCCTGGGATGGCGAGCAGGTCGAGGTGGTGGACTTCGACGATGAGCGAGCCGATGGCGCATTCGTCCAGGCGGCGGCGCAGGTAGGACTCGGCGGCGGGGGCCAGGTCGGGGCGCTGTTCGGTCGCGGCCGAGACCCAGCCGCGCAGCCACGCCGAGGTCAGCGCCGACTGGCCGGGCCCTAGCCGCCACGGGCTCGACCGGGTCCGGACGGTGGCGCCGCGCCGTCCGAACGCCTCGGTCGCGGCGGTGACGGCGTCCGGCCCGAGGAGGCCGTCGCGGCGCTGGTGCGCGTCGAAGGCGGCGGCGAGTTCGGCGTCGAGCGGGTCGGGTGGGGACAGGCGGACGCGTCCGACGACCGACAGCGTCAGCAGCGCCGGGCAGGCCGCGGCGGCGGCGATCGTCTCGATGTCGGCGGCGCTCAGCACGTCCAGCAGCGCGGACGCGGTGACCAGCGACGCGCCGACCAGGTCGGACGCCTGGAGCGAGCCGACATCGCCCTTCCGGGTCTCGATCGTCGCGCGGAGCCCGTCGGCGGTGGTGTAGATGTTCGCGGCGGCCCGTTCGAGCAGCTCGGGGTCGTTGTCGTGCAGGATCCAGTGCTGCGGGCCGCGCAAACGGCCGGACAGCCAGCGTCCCAGGGAACCGGTGCCGCAGCCGAGGTCCCAGATGACCAGCGGCCCGTCCGGCGGGAGGGCGGCGCGGAGCGGGACGAGCAGCTCGGTGGCGCGGGCGGCGGCGTCGGCGCTCTCGCGGAGCGCCAGCCATGACGGATCGAAACCCGGTGTCTCTCTCTGAGGGGACGACCCCCCAGACCCCCCGGCGCTACGCGCGTTCATCGGTTCTCCCTCCGAAGCCTGGACAAGACGGTGGCCATGCGGCGGGCGGTGTCGTCCCAGCCGGAGAGGGTGTCACGGCGCCGGCGGGCGGCGGCGCGCAGGCGGCTCCGCAGGTCGGGTTCGACGAGCCAGCGGCGCAGCGCGGCGGCCAGCGCGGCGGGGTCGTCGGGCGGGACGAGGAGCCCGGGGACGGCGCCGGACGGGTCCCAGCCGAGGGTGTCCGGCACGCCGTCGACCGAGGTCGCGACGACGGGGACGCCGCGCGCGAGAGCCTCCGTCACGACCATCCCGTACGTCTCGGCGCGGGACGCGAGGACGAGGAGGTCGGCGGACGCGTAGGCGTCGTCGAGGCGCTTGCCGGTCAGCGGGCCTTCGAGGCGGACGCGGTCGCCCAAGCGGTGCCGGGCGATCAGCCGTTGCAGGCGCGTCACGTGCTCGGGGTCGCGGCGCAGCGGGCCCACGCACTCGCACAGCCACGGGAGGTGGGCGAGGGTGGCCAGGGCTTCGACCAGGATGTCGTGGCCTTTGCGGGGCGTCACGGACGCGACGCACAGGAGGCGGGTCGCGCCGTCCGTGCCGGTCGCGAGCGGTGCGGGTTCGGTTCCGGGGGTGACGGCGTGGACGCGGGACGCTTCGAGGCCGTGGTGCGCGACGAGGTGGTCTCGCGCCCATGGGCTGGTCGTCACTACGGCGCCGACCGCCTCCAGTGTTCTGCGTTCGAGAGCGTTCAGGTCGGCTTGTCCGGGTTCGTCCGCCAGCGGGAGGTGGACGAGGACGGCGAGCCGCAGCCGGTCCGCCTCCGGGACGACGATCTCGGGCACACCGCACGCCACCAGGCCGTCCAGCAGGACGACGGAGCCATCGGGCAGCCCGGCGAGCGCGCGGGCGAGCCCGGCGCGGGCAGCGGAGTCGGGCCGCGGCCACGCCCCCGGCACCGCCAGCTCCCGGACCGGGCGTCCCGACGCCGCCAGCTCCTCGCACAGCATGCGGTCGTAGTGGTTCCCGCCGCTCGGGACGCCCGCGTCGTCGATGTCGCCGGGGACGACGAAGCAGATCTCGTGCGCCCCGGTCATAGCTCGCGCTCGTAACTCGCCCAGGCGACGTGCGACTCGTGCAGCGTCACCGTGATCCCGGCGAGGCCGCGCGCGTGCTCGCCGAGCGCGCCCGCGTGGACCCGGCCGGCGAGGCGGTCGGCGATGACCTTGGCGAGGAACTCCGTCGAGGTGTTGACCCCGGCGAAGTCGGGCTCGTCGTCCAGGTTGCGGTAGTTCAGCGCGGCCAGGACCTCGCCGAGCTCGCGGGTGGCGAGGCCGATGTCGACGACGATGCCGTCGGGGTCCAGGTCGGGGCGGCGGAACGTCGCGTCCACCAGGTACGTGGCGCCGTGCAGCCGCTGCGCCGGTCCGAAGACCTCGCCGCGGAAGCTGTGCGCGATCATGACATGGTCGCGGACGGTGATCGCGAACACGTGCTCTCCAGTTGGTCGGGGTTTGAATCTTCTTCATCCGGCGTTCTTCAGCGGCCTGCACATCCGCTCCTCCGAGGATGAAATGGATTCACTGGTAGGTGATTCGGTGGCAGAGCGCGGGAAGTTCACCGCTCGCGAGAAGCGGCATGATCGTCGGCAGGTCGGCGAAGGGGCTCTCGCCGGTGACCAGCACGTCGAACGCGGGGTCGGCGAGGAGGCGCAGCGCCAGCGCGAGCCGGTCGGCGAAGCCGCGCCGCGACCGGCGGGCGGGCGTGACCGCGCCGACCTGGCTGCTCCGGACGGTCAGCCGCCGCGAGTGGAAGAACTCCCCGAGCGGCACGGCGACCCGCCGGTCCCCGTACCAGCTCAGCTCCACGACCTCGCCGTCCGGCGCGAGCAGCTCCAGCGACCGCGCGAGGCCCGCCTCGGTGGCGCTGGCGTGGACCACCAGGTCGCAGCCGCCGTCCGCCTGCTCCGGCAGGACGAACTCGACGCCGAACGCCCGCGCGACGCCCTCGCGGGACGGGTCGGTGTCGACGAGCTGGACGCGGCACCCCGGGAACCCGGCGAGGACCCCGGCGACCGAGGAGCCCACCATCCCGGCGCCGACCACGGCGATCCGGTCGCCGATCAGCGGGGCCGCGTCCCACAGCGCGTTCACGGCGGTCTCGACGGTCCCGGCGAGGACGGCGCGCTCCGGCGGCACGTCGTCCGGGACGGGGCACACCGCGCTCGCCGGGACGACGTACCGCGTCTGGTGCGGATACAGGCAGTACACCGGCCGGCCGAGCAGGCCGGACGGGCCCTCCTCGACCACGCCGACGTTCAGGTAGCCGTACTTGACGGGGGCGGGGAACGTCCCGTCCTGGAACGGGGCCCGCATGACCGCGTGCTGGTTCGGCGGGACGCCGCCGCGGAACACGATCGCCTCCGTGCCCCGGCTCACGCCGGAGAAGAGCGTCCGGACCACCACGTCGCCCGGCCCCGGCTCCGGCAACGGCTCGTCGCGGATCTCCCCGCTACCGGGCGACCGGATCCAGAACGCGCGGGCTTCCCGCTCCATCCGTGCTCCTCCCCCGGCTCACCCGGCTCCCCCGCCGCTCACGCTGCAGGAACAGCCACACCACGTCGCGTCCGAACGACCACAGCAGCAGGGCGAGCGCCGCGCCGACCAGCGCGCCCGCGTACGGGACGACGCCCGACGCCGCAGCGACCAGCGTCACGCCCTGCACCACCGCGACCGCCTTCCGCGCGATGCTCGGCCGCAGGTCCGCGCGCAGCCACGGCGCCACCCAGGCCGCCGCGCCGAACGCGTACCGCATCGCGCCGATCGCCAGCACCCACGCCCCGGCGGTCCACGCGACGTGCACGCTCAGCACCAGCACGAGGAAGGCGTCGACCTCCATGTCGAACCGGGCGCCGAGCCGCGACGCCGTCCCGGTGCGGCGGGCGACCTGGCCGTCCACCCCGTCCAGGACGAGCGCCGCCGTCGCGACCGCGACGAGCGTCCACGCGTGCCCGCCACCGAGGAGATGCCCCGTGACCAGCGCGGAAACCCCGCCGGTGAGGACGACCCGCGTCAAGGTCACGTGATCGGCCGGGCCGAGCGCCCGCCGCCCGCGGAACGCCGCGCTGAGGATCGCCCACGCGGACAGCGCGTACACGACGCCCACCGCCATGCCCGCGATCCCGGGACGCAGCGCCGCCACCAGCGCGACCTGCACGCCCGCCGCGCCCGCCAGCTCGGTGCCGCGCGTCAGCCGCAGCCCCCTCCGCCGCGGCGGTGCGGCGGCGCGCCAGACGACCCCCACCGGCCGGGGTGCGGTCATCGGGCGCGTCATCGGCGGGCCTCGCCGACCGGCGTGCCGCCGAGCACCGCGGCGGGGGCGTCGAGCTGCGGGAGGTCGTGGCCGAGGCGGTCGCGCTTCGCGGTCAGGTACCGGACGTTGTCGTCGCTGACCGGGACGAGCAGCGGCACCCGCTCCGCGACCTCGACGCCGTACGACTCCAGCGCGTCGACCTTGGCCGGGTTGTTCGACATCAGCCGCACCGACCGGACCCCGAGGTGCCGCAGGACGCGGGCGGCCGGGCCGTAGTCGCGGACGTCGACCGGCAGGCCGATCGCGGTCGCGGAGTCGACGGTGTCGAGGCCCTGGTCGTCCTGGAGGATGCAGGTGCGGATCTTCGCGACCAGCCCGATCCCGCGCCCCTCGTGCCCGCGCAGGTAGACCAGGACACCGGCGCCCTCGCGGACGATCGCGTCCACCGCCGCGCCGAGCTGATCCCCGCACTCGCAGCGCGTGGCGGCGAAGATGTCGCCGGTCAGGCACTCCGAGTGCGTCCGGACGAGCACGTCCTCCCGGCCCCGGACGTCGCCGCGGACGAGCGCCATGTGCTCGTGCCCGTCGACCGGGTCTCGGAACGCGACGGCGCGGAACACGCCCCGCCGTGTCCGCAGCTCCGCCTCCGCGATGTCGTTCTGCTCGATGCCCTGGTCGTGCATCGCTCCCCTTCCTCGGCTCCGCAATCACCCGTGGTACGTGGCGGACGCACGCGGCGGTTGCGTTGTGAATCGGTCCGTACGATCCGTGGCACGGAGGGGAGGCACCTCAGGGTTCAGCGTATGCGGGTCCGGACCACCAAGTCGTGCACGGCACGGTGGTTCGCGGGGACTTCCGGCAGGTCGCTGCGGTCGCGCTCGGTTTCGAGGAGGGCGGTGAGCGCGGCGACGTCGTCCCGGAGGCGGGGCACGTCGGGCGCGTCCGCCGGTAGCGCGCCGTGCTCGGCGGCCCGCTTCGCCTCGATCAGGGCGGGCAGGTACGGCGGGCCTTGGGCGGTGAGGCGGGTCAGGTCGGCCTCGACCTCGCCCGTCCGCATCAGGTGGATTCCGGTCAGCAGCACCCGGAACGTGTAGAGGAGCGGTTTCAGCTCGTTCGTCCGCTCGAACAGGCTCCACTGCGTCCGCGCGAAGCCGAGGTAGTGGTGCGCGTGGTTGGACGTGACCAGCCCAGGGACGAGCGCCTTCAGCTCCTCGTGCACCGGCGACGTGGCGACGACCAGCGGCGACATGACCTGCTCCAGGACGTACCCGTTGCGCCGCAGCAGCAGCGTGCAGAACTTGGCGAGGTCGTGGGTGACGGCGTCGGCCTCCACGCCCGCGTGGTCCCACATCAGCGTGACGGTCTCCCGCCCCTTCTCCAGCCCGACGATCTCTTCGAGCGGCAGCAGGTGGACGCCGCGCAGGTCGATGTCGGAGTCCCGGGACGGGAACCCGTACAGGTGCGCGCCGCTGACCGTGAGGAACGCGCGCGGGTACGGGTGGTCGGCGGCGAACCGGTCGAGCATGCCGCCGGGCAGGTTCAGGGTCACCGGTCCACGCTCCCTCGGCGGATGGAGATCAGCAGGTCCTCGACCGCGGCGCGGTCGGGTTCGGGGGGCAGCGAGCTGCGGGCGGCGGCGTCGTCCAGGTCGGCGGCGAGGGCGCTGCGCCATGCCTCGATCTCGTCCCAGCCGACCTCGCCGCGGCGGACGGCGAGGAGCCGTTCGCGCAGGTCGCCGACGTCCACGCGCGGTTCGCCGTGCCGGACGAGATGCGCCCCGCTCGCCAGCAGCCGCAGCATGTGCATGACGTGCTTCCAGCGCGGCGCGCCGCCGTTGCGCAGGTCGCCCTCCAGCTTGCGGAACTGGGCCTCGGCGTACCGGAGGAACGTGCGATGGACCGCCCGGGACAGGAACGCCCGCCGGATGGCCAGCAGTTCCTCACCTTCCGGTGTGACCTTCTCGACGAGCGGCGACCACAGGCACTCCAGGACGGTCGGGTTCGCGGCCAGGGCCAGCTCGCAGAACCGCTCCAGCTCCCACGAGAACTGCTCGGGGAGCGGGCCGTCCAGGTGGGTCGGCGGTTTGGTGAAACCCCAGAACAGCGGGGCCGGCGCCGCGTACACGCCGCGCCGGTCGACGTCGCTGCCGTCCGTCGCCAGGCCGTAGGCCCGCGACCCGGTCACGACCGACAGGATCATGTGGTCGCGGACGAGGTCGAGCGCCTCGGCGGGGTGGTCTGAGGTCGTCACGGACGCAGCCTGGCGCAACGCGCCGCCGGGTGTCGACTTGTAACGGTTGTGTTTCGGCGCATTGACACTGAGTCGGGTTCGGTCTTTCCTTCGTGGGAGCGCTCCCACACGGAAACCGGAAGCACACGACCTGGAGAGGGGTCCGCGATGAGGGCCATCATGCGGCGCGGACTGGGCACGGCGATGGCGGCCGTGCTCGCCGGCGGCCTCGCCGTCGGCTGCGGCGGCGACAACGACGGAGGGGGCGGCTCCGACGGCGGGCCCGTCGAGCTCACCGTCGACGTCTTCGGCGAGCCGGGCTACGACGCGCTCTACAAGCAGTACGAGCAGTCGCACCCGAACGTCACGATCAAGCAGCGCAAGGTGTCCAGCCTGGACGAGTACAAGCCCCGCATCCAGCAGTGGATGGCCACCGGCAGCGGCGCCGGGGACGTCGTGATGCTGGAGGAGGGCATCCTGCCGCTCTACATGCAGCAGCGGACCAAGTTCGTGAACCTCTTCGACCACGGCGGCAAGGCCCTGGAGCAGAACTTCCTGCCGTGGAAGTGGCAGATGGGCGTCAGCCCGGACGGCGGGCAGCTCGTCGGGCTCGGCACCGACGTCGGCCCGCTCGCCATGTGCTACCGCAAGGACCTGTTCGAGAAGGCGGGCCTGCCGACCGAGCGCGACGAGGTCGGCGAGCTGTGGCCGACGTGGGACGCGTTCCTGTCCACCGGCCAGAAGTTCCAGGAGAAGGTGCCCGGCAGCAAGTGGCTGGACGGCCCCACCGCCGTGTTCCGCGCGACCGTCCTGCAGAACGCGGGCAGCGGCCCGGGCCACAGCTTCTTCGACAAGGAGGACAGGCTCGTCTTCGACTCCAACCCGGCCGTGAAGCAGGCGTTCGACACGACGCTGAGGTTCGAGCAGGCCAAGCTCACCGCCGACATGTCGATCTTCACGCCGCCGTGGCAGACCGCGCTGAAGCGGGACACGTTCGCGACCGTGCCGTGCCCGTCCTGGATGCTCGGGGGCATCGAGGAGTTCTCCGGCGACGCGGGCAAGGGCAAGTGGGACGTCGCGACGACCCCGGGCGGCTCCGGCTACTGGGGCGGGTCGTGGCTGGCGGTGCCGAAGCAGACCAAGCACGCGAAGGCCGCCGCCGAGCTGGCGAAGTTCCTCACCTCGCCGCAGGGGCAGGTCGGGGCTTTCAAGGAGGCGAAGGTCTTCCCGTCCTCGCCGCAGGCCGCGCGGGACCCGGCGGTCTCCGGCACGAAGAGCGCCTACTTCGGTGACGCCCCGATCGGCCAGATCTTCGGGCAGCTCGTCGCGGCGGTGAAGCCGGTGCATCTCGGACCGAAGAACGAGGACGTGCGGGCCGCGGTCGAGAACGTCCTGATCTCGGTGGGGCAGGGCGAGCAGAAGCCCGAGGACGCCTGGTCGAAGTCCGTCGAAGAGGCCGAGAAGGCCGCCAGGTAGCGATGACGACCGATCTGCGCCAGAGCCGGAACGGGCCGCCGCCCGCGCCGGCGGCGGACCGCCCGGGACCGCGCCGCACGTGGCGGTCCCGGGTGGCCCGGCTCGACCTGAAGGGCGCGCCCTACGCCTTCATCTCGCCGTTCTACCTGGTCTTCCTGGTGTTCGGCGCGTTCCCGCTCGGCTTCACGCTCTGGGTGTCGCTGCACGAGTGGGAGCTGGGCTCGGGGACGCGCGAGTTCATCGGGCTCGACAACTACGACTACCTGCTGACGGACGCCGACTTCTGGCACGCGACGGTCAACACCCTCGGGATCTTCGTGGTGGCGACCGTCCCGCAGCTGCTCATCGCGCTGCTGATCGCGAACGCGCTGAACCGGCGGATGCGGATGCCGACCCTGTTCCGGATCGGGATGGTCGCGCCGCTGGTCACCTCGACCGCCGCCGTCGCGATCGTGTTCACCCAGATGTTCGACAAGGACTGGGGCATGGTCAACTGGGCGCTCGGGCTGGTCGGGATCGACCCGATCGCCTGGGCGAGCAGCCGCGGCTGGTCCTGGCTCGCCATCGCGGTGATGGTCGACTGGCGCTGGACGGGCTACAACGCGCTGATCTACCTGGCCTCCATGCAGGCGATCCCGAAGGACCTGTACGAGGCGGCGGCGATCGACGGCGCGTCCAGGATGCGGCAGTTCTGGCAGATCACGGTGCCGATGCTGCGTCCCACGATCATCTTCACGGTGATCATCTCGACGATCGGCGGGCTGCAGCTGTTCACCGAGCCCGTCCTGTTCAGCGTCGGCACGCCCAACAAGATGGACGGCGGCCCGGCGCACCAGTTCCAGACGATCACGATGTACATGTACGACAACGCGTTCGGCCACGACCGGTACGGCTACGGCGCCACCGTCGCCTGGGCGCTGTTCGTGATGATCATCGTGTTCTCCCTGATCAACTTTCTGGTGGTCCGCCGGACGGGAGGCACGAAATGACCACGCTCCTGGCCGGAACCGGAAGGGGGCCCCGGCGCTCCGGGCGGCAGGACCGGCATCCCGGACGGTTCCGCGGGCTCTGGAACGCGAGCCCGCTCACCTACCTCACGCTGATCGCCGCGCTGGCGCTGTCGGTGTTCCCGATCTACTGGATGATCATCGTGGCGACCCGGACGAACAGCGTGGTCGCCGACGTCCCGCCGCCGCTGCTGCCCGGCGGGCAGGGCGCCGGCAACGTCGGCCGGCTGTTCGACAACCCGGAGGCGTACTTCGCGAAGGGGCTGCTGAACTCGGCCATCGCGTCCGGCGCGGTGACGATCTCGACGGTGTTCTTCGCCTCGCTGGCCGGGTTCGCGTTCGCGAAGCTGCGCTTCCGCGGCAAGAACGCGCTGCTGCTCGTCATCGTCGCGACGATGATGATCCCGGTGCAGATGGGCATCATCCCGCTCTACATGATCATGGTGGAGCTGGGGTGGCAGAACCGGCTGCAGGCGGTGATCGTCCCGTTCCTGGTCACCGGGTTCGGCGTGTTCATGATGCGGCAGTACGCCGAGCAGGCCGTCCCGGACGAGCTGATCGAGGCGGCCCGCGTCGACGGGTGCACCACGTTCGGCATCTACTGGCGCGTCGTGCTGCCCGCGCTGCGTCCCGCCGCGGGCGTCCTCGGCCTGTTCACGTTCATGCAGACCTGGAACGAGTTCATGTGGCCGCTCGCGGTACTGAGCCCCGACAACCCGACGGTGCAGCTGTCCATCAACAACCTGGCGAACGCGTACTTCAAGGACTACACGCTCATGTTCGCCGGGACCAGCGTGGCGATCCTGCCGCTCCTCGTCGTGTTCATCGTTTTCGGCCGCCAGATCATCGGCGGAATCATGGAAGGTGCAGTGAAGGCGTGACCTCCCTCAAGGACGACGCACAGGACGACACCGGGGCCGCGCCCGCCGCGCTGTTCCCGACCGGGTTCCGCTGGGGAGCCGCGACCGCCGCCTACCAGATCGAGGGCGCCGCCGACGAGGGCGGGCGCGGGCCGTCCATCTGGGACACCTTCGCCCGTACCCCCGGCAAGGTCCTCGGCGGCGACACCGGCGACGTCGCCGTCGACCACTACCACCGGTTCCGCGACGACGTCGCGCTGATGGCCGACCTGGGGCTGACCTCGTACCGGTTCTCGATCTCCTGGCCGCGGGTTCAGCCCGCTGGGTCCGGCGCGTTCAACCCGGAGGGCCTCGACTTCTACGCGCGGCTGGTGGACGCGCTGCTGGACGCCGGGATCGAGCCCTGGCCGACCCTCTACCACTGGGACCTGCCTCAACCGCTGGAGGACAAGGGCGGCTGGCCCGAGCGGGACACGGCGCACCGGTTCGCCGAGTACGCCGCCCGCGTGCACGCCGCGCTGGGCGACCGCGTCCGGCACTGGACCACCGTGAACGAGCCGTGGTGCGCGGCGTTCCTCGGGTACGCGTCCGGGGAGCACGCTCCGGGACGCCGCGACCCGTCCGCGTCGCTGCACGCCGCGCACCATCTGATGCTCGGCCACGGCCTGGCCGTCGAGGCGATGCGGGCGCACGCCCCCGGCAACCGGTTCGGCGCGGCCGTGAACCTGTACGCGGTGTCGCCCGCGACGGACGACCCCGCCGACGCGGACGCCGCGCGCCGCGTCGACGGGCTGCAGAACCGGCTGTTCCTCGACCCGCTGCTGCTCGGCCACTACCCGTGGGACGTCCTCGCCGACACCTCCGGCCACGGGTTCGACCCGCCGGGCGAGGACCTCGCGGTGATCCGCCGGCCGCTCGACCAGCTCGGGATCAACTACTACTCGCGGCACACCGTCGCGGGGACGCCCGGCGAGACGTCGCAGACCGCGTCGTCGCCGTTCGCGACGCACTCGCCGTGGGTCGGGAGCGGGCATGTCCGGTTCGTCCCATCCGGGCGGCCGGTGACCGGGATGGGCTGGGACATCGACGCGGGCGGCCTGCACGAGGTGCTGACCCGGCTGCACCGCGACTACCCGTCCGTCCCGCTGTACATCACGGAGAACGGCGCGGGCTACGACGAGGAACCGGACGGGGACGGCGCGGTACGGGACGCGGCCCGCATCGCCTACCTCGACGCGCACCTCCGGGCATGCCACGACGCCATCTCCGACGGTGTACCGCTTCACGGATACTTCACGTGGTCGCTGCTGGATAATTTCGAGTGGGCTTGGGGCTATGCCAAGCGCTTCGGGCTCGTCCACGTCGACTACGCCACGCAGCGCCGCACGCCCAAGGACAGCGCGCGGTGGTACGCCGGGGTGATCGAGCGCGGCGGGCTCCCCGGGCGGGACTGACCGGGCGCGAGGGCGGCACGGACGAGAAGGGGGCCAGATGGCGGGCAGGAGCACGCGCCCGACCCTGGAGGAGGTCGCGACGCGGGCCGGGGTCGGCCGCGGCACGGTGTCGCGGGTGATCAACGGCTCGCCGCGGGTCAGCCCGCAGGCCCGCGAGGCGGTGCTGAAGGCGATCGACGAGCTCGGGTACGTGCCGAACCGCGCGGCCCGGACGCTCGTCACCCGCCGCACCGACACCGTCGCGCTCGTCGTCGCCGAGTCCGACCAGCGGCTGTTCGACGAGCCGTACTTCGCCGGGATCATCCGCGGCATCGGCAACGGGCTCGCCGACACGGGGCTGCAGCTCCTGCTCGCCCTCGCCCGCTCCCCCGCCGAGTACGGGCGCCTTGAGGACTACCTCACCACCCAGCACGTGGACGGCGTGCTCCTCACGTCCCTGCACGCCGAGGACCCGCTGCCCGCGAAGCTGGAGGCCAACGGCGTCCCGACCGTGCTCGGCGGGCGCCCGCCCGGGCTGTCGCCGGTCAGCTACGTCGACGTCGACAACCGCAGCGGCGCCCGCGAGGCCGTCGCGCACCTGGTCGCGGCGGGACGGCGGCGGATCGCGACCATCGCCGGCCCGCAGGACATGGGCGTCGGCATCGACCGGCTCGCCGGGTACCGGGACGCGCTCGCCGCGGCGGGGCTACCCGAGCTCGTCGAGTACGGCGACTTCGGCGAGGCCAGCGGCATCGCCGCGGCGGAGCGGCTGCTGGCCGCCGACCCGTCGGTGGACGCGGTGTTCGCCGCCGACGACCCGATGGCGCTCGGCGCGCTGCGCGTGCTGCACCGGCACGGCCGCCGCGTCCCCGGCGACGTCGCCGTGATCGGGTTCGACGACTCCGCCGCGGCGCCGCTGGCCGACCCGCCGCTGACGACCGTCCACCAGTCGCCGGAGGAGATGGGCCGGGAGATGGCGCGGCTGCTGGTGTCGCGGATCCGCGGCGAGACGGTGGCGGACCCGGTGGTCATACTGCGGCCCCACCTGGTCCTGCGCGAGTCCGCCTGACATGATCGTCGTATGGCCTACGAACCGACCGCCGCGGAACTCGCCCATCTGAGCCGCTGCGTGACACTCGCCGCCGAGGCCCTGGACGCGGGCGACGAGCCGTTCGGGACGGTGCTCGCGGCGGCGTCCGGCGAGCCGCTGTTCGAGGACCGCAACCGCACCGCGGACGGCGACCAGACCCGCCACCCCGAGTTCGAGGCCGCCCGGTGGGCGGCCGCCCACCTGACGCCGGAGGAGCGGGCGGCGGCGACGGTGTTCACCTCCGGGGAGCACTGCCCGATGTGCTCGGCCGCGCACGGATGGGTGGGCCTCGGCCGGATCGTCTACATCCACTCGTCGGCGCAGCTCGCCGCGTGGCGGGCCGAGCTCGGCATCGAGCCGGGACCGGTGGCCGCGATCCCGGTCCAGGAGGTCGTGCCGGGCCTGCCGGTGGACGGCCCGGTCGCGTCCCTGGAAGCCGCGATGCGCGACCTCCACACCCGCGCCGTCACCGGCGGGTAAGCCCGTCGCGGCCGGGTGGGCGCGGTCACCGGCGGGTGAGCGCCTCCAGCCGCTCGACGGCCGCCCGCCAGTCGGACGGCAGCCAGCAGCGCGTCGCCCTGTGGCCGCGGTAGTCGAGCGTGTAGGTGAAGTGGTCGGCGACGTCGCAGCCCGCCGTCGACGACCAGGTGGTGACGATGCCGTCCAGCGCGGCGCGCAGGCCGCGCATTTCCGCGTCCTTGAGCGTGATCGTCCTGCCGTTGACGAGGGCCGTCCCGGAAACGTCGACGGTCACCCGTTCCTCAATACCGGCGAATCCCCCAGATCGCTCGTAGGCGACCAGAACGTCCGGCCCGGTGAAAGCGAACATCGCGTAACGCCTCCGCTAATCCGCCATCGCGGCGCTACCGGAACAGGATTCCGCCCGTTTGGCGCATGGCGGCACAGCGGTTCGGATATGTCCGGGCGAAATGGCGGGCCTTGCCGCGCCATCTGCCGTCGGCGCTCACCCGGACGGGCGAGTACTCCATCGTGCAGGCGCCCTCCTGGAGGCCGATCCGCCGCACGTCGCCATTGACGGATTCGAGCTGGTCGCAGGCCCGGGACGGGGCGTGGTGCGTGCCGCCGTCCGGGCGGCACCACAGGTTGACCGCGGTGACGGAGCCGTGCTCGGGCGCCACCATCAGCAGGTAGGCGCCGACCGGCCCCGCCGCCTGGGCGGGCGCGGCGGGCACGACGACCGCCATTCCCGCCAGCACGGCGGCCCAGCGGAAACGGGCACGCGGCATTTGCATGATTTCCTCCCAGAATTGCCCACCGGAATCCCCGGCACCGACCGGCCGGACACCGAAGGCCGCCCGTTCATTACTTAGACCAAGCCCGCCCGTGTGCGCAATCACCCCGGGCGCAATTCGGCGCACGCCTGTGTTATCACGCTTCGCAGGCCCTACATACCGGGACGTTCCGCCGCTAGGCTGACCTCTCATGACCGACTTGTTGAATTCGCCCTTCCTCAAGATCGAGCAGCAATCGTCACAACTGGAGTACCGGATCGAGGGCCGGGACGACCGGCCCCTCGGCCACGCCACCCAGGTCGCGGGCCCGAAACCGCGCAAGGGGCTCATGGGAATGTTCGGCTCGGGCCTGAAGGACGCGCGGGTCGTCGTCCAGGTCGCCGGGCTCGACGGCGCGCCCCTCTTCTACGTCGACCATCAGGACGGCGCGCCCGTCGCGGTCGTCGCCCCCGACGGGACCGTCATCGGCCGGTTCCAGTACGACCTGGCCGGCGTGGCGCGGCAGATGGCCGGCGGCGGCGCCGGGCGGGGCATGCTGGGCGCCCTCGCCGGGGCCGCGGCCATGCGGCACCGCCTCCTCGACGCCTCCGACCGTCCGCTGTGCGAGCTGGCGTGGGAGATGCGGCGCACGGGCGCGGGCGAGAACCTCCGCTGGGTCCCGGTCGCCTGCGACTACACCGACATGAACAGGCAGCGCATCGCGCACGCCGACGTCAAGGAGGCGACGTTCAAGGACCGGTACGCCCTCCAGCTCATGTACCAGCTCCCCGAACCGCTGCGCACGCTCGTCATCGCCTCCCCGCTCGCGTTCGACCTGACCCGGAGCTGACGTGCCGACCCTCTACGAGGCCCTCACCTGGACGATCGACGAGCCGCGGCGCCCGCGCGAGTACGTCTTCCACGACGGCGGCGAGCTGCTCGCCAACGTCACCCGCGTCCCGCTCAGGCGCCCGGACGAGGCCGCCATGCCCTACGCCAACCCGCACGCCCAGTACGACGAGAGCCGCGTCGTCCTCTGCGTCGCGGGCCCCGACCAGACGCCCTGCTTCTACGTGGACCGCACCAACGACCCCATGCGCCCGCAACCCGCCTACGTGGTGGCGCCGAACGGCGGCCTCATCGGCTCCATCGCCGTCTCCACCGGCGGAGTCAAGGGCGTCTTCAAGCTCATGTCCGGGCAGCAGGGCGGCCGCTACGCCCTCCTCGACGCGCACGGGAACCAGACCGCTCTCCTGACCACCCCCGGCCTGCGGAACCCGCACGAGGAGGGCACGATCACCGACCCCGGCGGCACGCAGATCGCCGCCTACCGGACGGGCCACTCCGCGTACGGCGAGCGGCGCCGCAGCCACACCGTCCGCCTCTTCCACCCGCTCCCGGAGCCGCAGCGGACCCTCGTCCTCGCGTCGCTGCTCGGCGTGGAGCTGATGATCCCGGCCTGACCGCGACCACGGGTGGTCAGGAGCCGCAGGGGGCGCCGTTCAGGGTGAAGCGGGACGGGGCGGAGTTCGCGCCGCCGTCCTGGCGTCCGAGGAAGCCGAACTCGGCGGACCCGGCGGGCGGGATCGCGCGGTTCCAGTCCGCCGACGTCACGGTGACGGAAGGGCCGCTCTGCACCTGGCTGCCGTTCCACAGCTGGACGATCGCCTGCCCGTCCGGGAACTCGAAGCCCAGCGTCCAGCCGTCGATGGCGCCGTCGCCGAGGTTCGTGATCCGCACCGTCGCCTGGAAGCCCTGCTCCCACGTCCCGACGACCCGGTAGGACACCGAGCAGGTGGCGGCCGGGCGGGTCGGCGCCGGGCTCGCCGTGGGCGGCGGGGCGGCGGCGGTCGGCTCGGACGAGTCCGGGGACAGCAC
>NZ_SMJX01000199.1 GCF_004348535.1 Actinomadura sp. KC216 | reverse complement strand
CGCCGGCACCGCCCATGCCCGGCCCGCCCTCGTAGTTCAGCGCGCAGTCGGTGGCGAGTTCTTCGAGGTGGTGGGCATCCTCGGCGTGCGCGGTGGGGATGACGTAGCGCTCGTCGTACTTGGCGAGGGCGAGGAGGCGGTACATGTCGTACATCGCCTCGCCGGTCATGCCGACGCGGGCGGGGATGGCGTCGTCGGGGTCGCGGCCGAGGTTGAGGTCGCGCATGTAGGCGCGCATCGCGGCGAGGCGGTGCAGGACGGCGTCGACCGGCGCGGTGTCCCCGGCGGTGAACAGCTCGGCGAGGTATTCGACGGGGATGCGCAGCGCGTCGATCGCGGCGAACAGGTTCCCGGCGTTCTCGGCGTCGTGGCCGGTGTCGCGGACGACGTCCACGACCGGTGACAGCGGCGGGATGTACCAGACCATCGGCATCGTCCGGTACTCGGGGTGCAGCGGCAGCGCGACCTTGTAGGTGTTGATCAGGGCGTACACCGGGGAGCGCTGCGCGGCCTCGATCCAGTCGCCGGGGATGCCCTGCCGTTCGGCCGCCGCGATCACCCGGGGGTCGGACGGGTCGAGGAACACCCCGCGCTGCGCCTCGTACAGGTCGGTGTCGTCGGGGGTGGACGCCGCTTCCAGCACCTTGTCGGCGTCGTAGAGGACCAGGCCGATGTAGCGCAGCCGCCCGACGCAGGTCTCCGAGCAGACGGTGGGGATGCCGACCTCGACGCGCGGGAAGCAGAACGTGCACTTCTCCGCCTTGCCGGTGCGGTGGTTGAAGTAGACCTTCTTGTACGGGCAGCCGGACACGCACATCCGCCAGCCGCGGCAGCGGTCCTGGTCGACCAGGACGATGCCGTCCTCGGTCCGCTTGTAGATCGCGCCGGACGGGCAGGACGCCGCGCACGAGGGGTTGAGGCAGTGCTCGCAGATCCGCGGCAGGTAGAACATGAAGGTCTGGTCGAACTCCAGCTTCACCTTGTCGGCGATCCCGGCGAGCAGCACGTCCTTGTCACCGTGCTCGATGGAGCCGCCGAGGTCGTCGTCCCAGTTCGCCGACCAGGCGATCTTCATGTCCTTGCCGGACAACAGCGACTTGGGGCGGGCGACCGGGGAGTGCTCCTGGAGCGGCGCGTCGGTGAGGGTCTGGTAGTCGTAGGTCCAGGGCTCGTAGTAGTCGGCGATGCCCGGCAGCTTCGGGTTGGCGAAAATCGTCAGCAGCTTGCGGAGCCGCCCGCCGCCCTTGAGCGCGAGGCGGCCGCGGCGGTTGAGCGTCCAGCCGCCGCGCCAGCGCTCCTGGTCCTCGTAGCGGCGGGGGTAGCCCTGCCCGGGACGGGTCTCGACGTTGTTGAACCACACGTACTCCACGCCGGACCGGTTCGTCCACGCCTGCTTGCAGGTGACCGAACAGGTGTGGCACCCGATGCACTTGTCGAGGTTCATCACCATCGCCATCTGCGCCATGACCCGCATCAGTAGGTCACCTCCTGCGACCGGCGGCGGATCATCGTGATCTCGTCGCGCTGGTTGCCGGTCGGGCCGAGGTAGTTGAACGCGAACGACAGCTGCGCGTACCCGCCGATCAGGTGCGACGGCTTGATCAGCAGCCGGGTGAGGGAGTTGTGGATCCCGCCGCGCCGCCCCGACGTCTCCGCCACGGGGACGTCGATCAGCCTGTCCTGCGCGTGGTACATGTACACCGTCCCCTCAGGCATCCGGTGCGAGACGATCGCGCGGGCGACGACCACGCCGTTGCGGTTGACCGCCTCGATCCAGTCGTTGTCGCGGACGCCGATCCTGGCCGCGTCCGCCCCGCTCATCCAGATCACCGGGCCGCCGCGCGACAGCGACAGCATGAACAGGTTGTCCTGGTACTCGGAGTGGATCGACCACTTGTTGTGGGGCGTCAGGTACCGGACGGTCAGCCCCAGCTCCCCCGTCTCCCCGAGCTGAGGTTCGCCGAACAGGGCGTGCATGTTCAGCGGCGGCCGGAACGTCGGCAGCTGCTCGCCGAGCTCGGCCATCCAGTCGTGGTCGAGATAGAAGTGCTGGCGGCCGGTGAGGGTGTGCCAGGGCTTGAGGCGCTCGACGTTGATGGTGAAGGGCGAGTAGCGGCGCCCGCCGCTCTCCGACCCCGACCATTCGGGCGAGGTGATCACCGAGACGGGGCGGGCCTGGGTGTCGGCGAAGGTGATCTGCGTGCCCTCGTGCTCGGCGGCCAGGTCGG
The DNA here is from genome assembly GCF_004348535.1 of Actinomadura sp. KC216. Lineage (GTDB taxonomy): Bacteria > Actinomycetota > Actinomycetes > Streptosporangiales > Streptosporangiaceae > Spirillospora. The sequence continues at coordinate 13,238 of NZ_SMJX01000199.1, read as the reverse complement.
CGAGCCGGGTGCCGGTGCGCCGCTCCAGGGTGCGGAAGCCCTGGACGGCCAGGTGCCCGCTCGTCGTCCCGGAGAAGGCGAGGATCATCTCGCAGGCGTGCACGTCGCGGCGCAGCGACGGGCGCCCGTCCGCCGGGCCGCCCCGGACCACGCCGTTGGTGTTCTTCAGGTACTCGACCTGGCGCGTCAGGTCGAAGGTGACGCCCTTGGTGGTGGCGCCGAGCCGTTCGGCGAGCGGGCCGAGCGCGGCCATCCTCGCCGCGACGGCCGGGTAGTCGCGCTCGACGGTGACGAGCTTCGGCATCGTCACGCCGGGCACCGGCTCGCACTCCCCCGTGGCCCAGTCGGCGACGCGGCCGTGCGGGGTGGCCAGCTCGTCGGGCGTGTCGTGCAGCAGCGGGACCGCCACCACGTCCTTCCGGACGCCGAGATGCTTCTCCGCGAGGCGGCTGAACGCGGCGGCGATGTCCTGGAACGCCCGCCAGTCGCTGCGGGTCTGCCAGGGCGGCGAGATCGCCGGGTTGAACGAGTGCACGAACGGGTGCATGTCGGTGGTGTTCAGGTCGTGCTTCTCGTACCAGGTCGCCGCCGGGAGGACGACGTCGGAGTAGACCGTGGTACTGGTCATCCGGAAGTCGAGCGAGAGCAGGAGGTCGAGTTTCCCGGCGGGGGCCTCGTCGCGCCAGACGACCTCCTTCGGCCGCGCGTCCGGTGGGGACTCCGTGGCGCGCACCGACGAGCCTGCGCCGAGCAGGTGCTTGAGGAAGTACTCGTTGCCCTTGGCGGACGAGCCGAGCAGGTTGGCCCGCCACACCGTCAGCACGCGGGGGAAGTTCTCCGGCGCGTCAGGGTCCTGGGCGGCGAACCTCAGCCGTCCGGCCTTCAGCTCGTCCACGATGTGGTCTCCGGCCTGCTTCCCGGCCGCCTCCGCCTCGTCGGCGAGGTCGAGGGGGTTGCGGTCGAAGGTCGGGTAGGACGGCATCCAGCCCAGCCGCGCCGCCTGCGCGATCACGTCCGCCGTGGACCGTCCCGCGAGCTGCCCGCCGCCGGTCGCCGCCGAGAGGGTGCCCGCGCTGAACTGGTCGTAGCGGAACTGGTCGGTGTGGATGTACCAGAACGCGGTGCCGATCATCTGCCGGGGCGGGCGCGTCCAGTCCAGCGCGCCCGCGAGCTGCGCCCATCCCGTCACCGGACGGCACTTCTCCTGCCCCACGTAGTGCGCCCAGCCGCCGCCGTTCACGCCCTGGCACCCGGTCAGCGTCGTCAGGGCTAAGAACGCCCGGTAGATGGTGTCGGAGTGGAACCAGTGGTTCGTCCCGGCCCCCATGATGATCATCGAGCGGCCGCGGGACTCCTCGGCGTTGGCGGCGAACTCCCGCCCGATCCGCTCGGCGGCCCGTGCGGGGACGCCCGTGATCCCCTCCTGCCAGGCCGGGGTGCACGGCTGCGACGCGTCGCCGTACCCGGCCGGCCACGTCCCGGGCAGCCCGTCCCGCCCGACCCCGTACTGGGCCAGCAGCAGGTCGTAGACCGTCGTGACGAGATGGCCCCCGGCCTCGGTGACCGGCACGCCGCGCCGGAGCGTCGCGGCGGAGCCGTCGGCGGCGTCGAAGCGCGCGAGCTCGACCTCCACCGCGTCCCCGCCCTCGACCGACAGCAGCGGGTCCGCGTCGCCGAGATCAAGGTTCCACTTGCCCTGGCCCGACTCGCCGAACCGGAACCCCAGCGACCCGTTCGGGACCAGCGGGCGGCCGGTCGCCGCGTCCAGGATCACGGTCTTGAACGCGGCGTGCTCCGACTCCGCCTCGGCGCCCGGAAGGTCGGCGGCCGTGAGGAACTTGCCGGGCACGTAGGCGTCGCCGCGCCGCTCCAGCCGCACCAGGAACGGCAGGTCGCTGTAGCGCTTGACGTAGTCGGTGAAGTACGGGACCTGCCGGTCGACGAAGAACTCCTTCAACACGACGTGGCCCATCGCCATCGCCAGCGCGCCGTCCGTGCCGGGCTGGGCGGCCAGCCACTCGTCGGCGAACTTGACGTTGTCGGCGTAGTCCGGGGACACCGCCACGACCTTCTGGCCCCGGTAGCGGGCCTCGGTCATCCAGTGGGCGTCCGGGGTCCGCGTCACCGGGAGGTTGGAGCCCCACATGATCAGGTACCCGGCGTCCCACCAGTCGCCCGACTCGGGGACGTCGGTCTGGTCGCCGAACACCTGCGGGGACGCGACGGGAAGGTCGGCGTACCAGTCGTAGAACGACAGCATCGTCCCGCCGATCAGCGACATGAACCGCGAGCCGGACGCGTGCGACACCATCGACATCGCCGGGATCGGCGAGAACCCGGCGATCCGGTCCGGCCCGAACTCGCCGATCGTGTGGACGTGCGCCGCCGCGATCATCTCGGTCGCCTCGTCCCACGACGCCCGGACGAGGCCGCCCCGCCCCCGCGCGCCCTTGTACGTGCGGGCCTTCTCCGGGTCGGAGACGATCTCGCGCCACGCCAGCACCGGGTCGCCCGTCCGCGCCTTCGCCTCCCGGTACATCTCCAGCAGCACACCGCGCACGTACGGGTACCGGACGCGTGTGGGCGAGTACGTGTACCAGGAGAAGGACGCGCCTCGCGGGCAGCCGCGCGGCTCGTATTCGGGACGGTCCGCGCCCACCGACGGGTAGTCGGTCTGCTGCGCCTCCCAGGTGATGATGCCGTCCTTGACGTACACCTTCCACGAGCACGAACCGGTGCAGTTCACCCCGTGCGTGGACCGCACGACCTTGTCGTGCGACCAGCGGTCGCGGTAGAAGGCGTCCGCCTCCCGCCCGCCCTTCTTCGTCAATGTCCGCAGGTCAGGCGACACCTTCGCGCGGGTGAAGAACCTGCGCGTGCCGACCAGCGCGTCTTCCAGCGGCCCGTCCAAGCCCGGGCGGCCCTTCGTCGAACTCACTGTCCCCGAGTCCCCTTCGGTCGACTCATGACCCGCTCCTGAAGAGGCTCCCAACGAAACCGGTTCCTGTCATCTAGGTCACCCTGCCGCACCGCTTCCGTCTCACCTTCGGTCTCGACCGGAACGCCATGATCGGCTTCCGCGGTTCTCACCCTGGTGGACGCCCCTAATCCTCGACCGGGACCTTCGTGTGCGGATGAGACGGACTCGGCGGGGCACGGTGCTTCAGAACGACAGGAAAGAGGGGGGAGCATGCCCGTGATCCGCGTCGAGGTCGTGGAGACCTCGTCCCTGGGCGACCGTAGCTACCTGGCCCATGACGGGCGGGCCGCCCTGGTGGTCGATCCGCAGCGCGACATCGACCGGTTCCTGACCCTGGCCGGGCGGCTGGGCGTCCGGATCACGCACGTCGCCGAGACCCACCTGCACAACGACTACGTCTCGGGCGGGCTGGCGCTCGCGCGGGTGACCGGCGCCGCGTACCTGGTCGCCGCCGGCGACGATGTCGCCTTCGACCGGACGGCCGTGACCGGCGGCGACGAGACCGCCGTCTCGGAGACGATGCGCATCCGCGCCGTCGCCACACCCGGGCACACCTTCCACCACCTGTCCTACGTCCTGTCGGGGCCGGACGGGCCGGACGGGCCGGCCGGGCCGGTCGGGGTGTTCACCGGCGGGTCGCTGCTGTTCGGCACCACGGGCCGCACCGACCTGCTCGGGTCCGAGCACGCCCGTCCGCTGGCCCGCCGGCAGCACGACTCCGCGCGCCGCCTGGCCGACCTCCTGCCCGACGGCGCGCACATCTGGCCCACGCACGGTTTCGGGAGCTTCTGCACCGTCCGGCAGTCCGACGCCACGGCCTCGACCATCGGCCAGGAGAAGCGGACCAACCCGGCGCTGCGGCTGGAGGCCGACGACTTCGTCACACAGACCCTCGGCGGGCTGGACGCCTATCCCGCCTACTACGCGCACATGGGCGCCCGCAACACCACCGGCGCCGACCTGATCGACCTCACCCCGGCGCACGCCGCCCGCGCCGCCGAGCTGCGCGCACGCATCGCCGCCGGTGAGTGGGTCGTGGACCTGCGCTCCCGCAAGGCGTTCGCGCAACGGCACCTCGCCGGGACGCTGAGCTTCGGCCTGGACGGCCCGATGCCGACCTGGCTCGCCTGGATGGCCGAATGGGGCGCGCCCCTGACACTGCTGGGCGACGGCCACGAGCAGGTCGCCACCGCGCAGCGGGAGCTGGCGCGCATCGGCGTCGACCGCCCGGCCGCCGCCGCGTCCGGGACACCGCGGGACTGGGCCGCCGGGGACACGGCGCTCCTCGGCGAGATGGCCGTCGCGTCGTTCACCGACCTGGCCGCGGCCCGCGCCGGGCCGGCCCCCCGGAACCTGCCCGCACCGGACGTCGTGCTGGACGTGCGGCTGCGCGGCGAATGGGAGGCCGGGCACATCGACGGCGCGACCCACGTCCCGCTCCCCGAGCTGCCCCACCGCCTGAGCGAGGTACCGCCCGGAACCGTGTGGGCGCACTGCGGTTCCGGCTACCGCGCCGCCGCCGCGAGCAGCCTGCTCCAGCGGTCCGGACGCCGGGCGGTGCTCATCGACGACGCCTTCGACCACGCCGCCGCCTCCGGCCTGTCCCTCACCGATCACTGAAGCCCGGCACTGCTCATCTGAGAGGCTTGCATGTCATGGCTACCTTTGTGCTGATTCATGGTGGGGGCGATGTCGGGTGGTCCTGGCATCTGGTGGAGGCCGAGCTGCGCGCCCGCGGGCATGACGTGGTCGCCCCCGATCTGCCCTGCGAGGACGAGACCAAGGGCATGGGCGAGACCGCCGACCAGGTGGTCCGGGAGATCGGCGACCGCCGGGACCTGGTGGTCGTCGGCCATTCGTTCGGCGGCTTCACCGCCCCGCTGATCGCCGACCGGCTGCCGGTCGACGTGCTCGTCTACCTGGCGGGGATGATCCCGGCCCCCGGCGAGGCCCCCGCGGAATGGTGGGACAACACCGGCCACGGCGCGGCGGTCAGGGAGCAGGCCGCCAAGGACGGCGGCCTGACCGGCAACGACGACCCGTTCATCGGCTTCTACAACGGCGTCCCGCGCGCGCTGGCCGAGGAGGCGTTGAGCCATGGGCGCGGCCAGTCGAACATCACCTATTCCGAACCGTGGCCGTTGAAGGCCCATCCGGATGTGCCGACGAGGTTCGTCCTGGCGAGGGACGACCGTTTCTTCCCCGCCGATTTCTTCCGGAGGCTCGCGCCCGAGCGGCTGGGCGTCGTCCCCGACGAGATCCCCGGCTGCCATTGCGTGATGCTCAGCCATCCCAGGGAGCTGGCCGAGCGGCTGGAGAGCTATCTCAGCACGTGAAGCCGGAGTGGAGCGGCTACCTTTTAGGGGGAAGTGCCGTCCACGAAAGCCGACCGCCCCAAATGACACCTGTGCTGATCGGGAGGGACCACCCTGCCGGTGTCCTGCGCGCCGAGATGGACCGGGCCGCCGGGAGCCACGGCGGGCTGGTCCTGATCGCGGGCGAGGCCGGGATCGGCAAGACCACGCTCGTGACCGAGGCCGTGGAGGAGGCCAGGCGGCAGGGCGCGCTCGTGCTCAGCGGATCGTGCTGGGACTCGGGCAGCGCCCCCGGCTACTGGCCCTGGGTCCAGGTGATCCGGTCGCTGCGCCGGTCCGCCGCCCCCGACGAGTGGGCGGAGGTCGAGCACGCGACGGCCGGCGGGCTGTCGGTGCTGCTCGGCGAACCCGGGACCGGTGACCCCGCGGAGGGGTTCCGGCTGTTCGACGCGGTCACCACCGCGCTGGTGTCGGTGTCGCAGTGCCGCCCGGTCGTGGTCGTCCTCGACGACCTGCACTGGGCCGACCCGGCGTCCCTCAAGCTGCTGGAGTTCGCCGCGCAGCACACGTGGTTCGAGCGGCTCCTGCTCGTCGGCACCTACCGGGACGTCGAGGTCGAACCGGCCGAGCATCCGCTGCGGGCGCAGATGCTGGGGCTGGTGGCGAAGGCGACCACCGTGACGCTGACCGGCCTCGACCGGGACGCGGTCGGCGCGCTGATGGCCCGCACCGCCGGACGGGAGCCCGACGGCGGCCTGGTCGACGAGGTGCACCGGCGGACCGGCGGCAACCCGTTCTTCGTGGAGCAGGCGGCCCGGCTGTGGCGCAGCGGCGGGTCGGTCACGGCGATCGCGCCCGGCGTCCGGGAGGCGCTGCGGCGGCGGCTCTCGATGCTGCCCGTAGCGGTGACCCGGCTGCTCACCGACGCGGCGGTGCTCGGACACGAGTTCCACCGGCAGGTGCTCGCGGCGTGCGCGGCGGCGCCGGTGGCCAGCGTCGACCGGCTGCTCGACCAGGCGTCGTCGGCCCGGCTGGTGACCTCGCTCGGCGGGGGACGGTTCGCGTTCGCGCACGACCTCGTAAGGGAGACGCTGTACGAGTCGCTGGAGGAGGACGCGGCCCGGCGGCGGCACGCGGCGGTCGTCCGGGCCGTGGACGCGGCCCCGGCGCTGCGCGACAAGATGCTGGTGACGGAGCTGGCCCGGCACGCCCACCTGTCCGGCGGGGAGCTGGAACAGGCCCGGGCGGTGGGGCTGCTGGAGGCCGCGGCCCGCGACGCCGGTGACCGGCTGGCGTTCGAGGAGGCCGCGGGGCACTACCGGCGGGCGCTGGAGCGCGCCGGGCGGGACTCGGTCGCCGGCCTGCGGGTCGCGCTGGACCTCGGCAACCAGCTCCGCGCGCTGGGCGACCACGACGGCAGCCGACGGATCTTCGACGAGACCGTCGCGGCGGCCCGCGCGTCCGGCGGGCCCGAGAGGCTCGCCCGGGTGGCGGTCGGCCTCCACCTCTACGACGAGGACGCCGAGCGGTCCGCCTTCAAGATCGAACTTCTCCGCGAGGCGCACGACCTGCTGGTCCGCACCGGCGACGGGCCATCGGCCGGCTCCGGCTCCGCCGACCACCTCGCCAAGGAGCTGGCCGTCCATCTGGGCGCGGCGGCCGAGGAGGCGGGGGACGACGAGGAGCTGTCGTTCACCCTGTGGGCCCGGTACGCCCTGATCTGGGGGCCGGACGGCGCCGTCGAGCGCGAGGCGCTCACCCGGGTGATGACCGAGGTCGGGCGCCGGACGGGCGACCAGATGATGGAGTACTTCGCCGGGTCGCTGCGCTGGGTGGCGCTGCTGGAGCAGGGCGACCCGCGCTTCCTCGACCAGTACCACGACTTCGTCGCGATGGCCGAGCGCAACGGGCGGCCGCGGTTCAGCCTCGCCTCGATGGCCGACCAGAGCATCATCTCCGGCTTCCTCGGCCGGTTCGCCGCCGCCGACGAGCTGCTCGACCAGGTGGACGCCTTCGGCTCGCGCCCCCTGGCCGAGTGGACGGTGATGTTCAAGCACCTGCGGTGGGCGCTGCGGCTGCTGGAGGGCCGGTTCGACGACTCCGACGAGGTGCACCGGGCGCTGAACGAGGTCGCCCACCCGTTCGCGCGGCTGCTGGAGGCGCTGACGGCCGTCCAGCGCGGTGACGTGCGGGCGGCGCTGGCGCACGTCCGGCAGTACGAGGGGGTCGCCGAGCCGTATCCGCCGACCGTCATGCCGATGTGGCTGCGGCTCCAGGCGCAGGTGGCGGCGGATCTGCGCGACCCGGAGCTGTGCGCGAAGGCGCGGGCCGACCTCGCGCCCTTCGCGGGGCTGTGGGCGGTGTCGATGTGCGGCTGCGACATCGGCGGGCCGATGAGCCACTGGACGGCGCTGCTCGACCTGGCCGAAGAGCGCTGGGACGACGCGGTCGCGGGCTTCACCGAGGCCCGCCGGTCGGCCGATCTGCTCCGGTCCCGTCCCTGGTCGATCGAGGCGTCGTCGCGGCTGGCCGAGGCGCTGCTCGGACGCGGCGGGCCGGGCGACGCGGAGGCCGCCGCCGGGCTGCTGGACGAGGCGGGCCGGGTCGCCGCCGAGATCGGCATGCGGCAGGTCGGTCGGCGCGTCCAGGAGCTGCGGCCGTCCGCGCCGTCCGCGCCGGCCGAGCCCGCGGCCCCGGCTCCGGAGGCCGAGCAGGTGTTCCGGTTCGACGGGCAGGTCTGGACGCTCGCGTTCGGCGGGCGCACCGTCCACATGCCCGACGGCAAGGGGCTGCACGACCTGCACACGCTGCTGGAACGGCCGGGCGTGGACGTCCCCGCGGTGCGGCTGCTGAGCCCGGACGGCGGCGAGACCGTGGTCGCGGCCGGGCGGATGGGCGGCGACGCCGTCCTCGACGAGGAGGCCAAGGCGCGGTACAAGCGCCGCCTGGCGCTCCTGGACGAGGAGATCGACCGGGCCGCGGCCCTCGGCGACGACGAGCGCGCCGCCGGGTACGACCGGGAGCGGGCCGCGCTGCTGGCGGAGCTGCGCGCCGCCGCCGGGCTCGCCGGACGCACCCGCCGCCTCGGCGACCAGGCCGAACGCGCCCGCAAGACGGTCACCGCCCGGATCAAGGACACACTCCGCAAGCTCGACCGGCGGCATCCCGAGCTCGCCGCGCACCTCCGGGACGCGGTCTCCACCGGCTCGTCCTGCTCCTACCGGCCGGAACGCGAGATCGCCTGGCGGCTGTGAGCGCCAGGCGATCTTCGCCGTCCCGCTACTTGCGGTTGTAGAGCCGCATCGTGACCGTCCCGAAGACCGCGACGAGCACGATCCCCCAGACCAGCACCCACATCAGCTCGCCGCCGGCGTTGTCTCCGGCCATCAGGCCGCGGACCGCGTCCACCACCTGCGTCACCGGGTTGACGTCGACGAACGCCTGCAGCCAGCCGGGCATCGTCTCCGGGTCGACGAAGACGTTGCTGAGGAAGGTCAGCGGGAACAGCACGAACATGCTGACCGACATCACGGCCTTCTCGCCGCGCATCAGCAGGCCGACCATCGTCCAGATCCAGGAGAAGGCGAACGAGAACGCCACCAGCACCGCGATCCCGGCGATCACCCCGACCGGGCCGCCGTCCGGGCGGAAGCCCAGGACCAGGCCGAGGGCGAGGATCACGATCGAGGCCATGGTGTACCGGAACATGTCGCCGAGCAGGTAGCCGACCATCGGGGACGGCCGCCATATCGGCAGGCTCCGGAACCGGTCGAACACGCCCTTCTCGATGTCGATGTTCACCGCGACACCGGTGTACATGGTGGTCATCACGACGCTCATCACCATGATCCCCGGCAGCAGGAACTGGAGGTACTCCTTGGTCGAGCCCGCCAGCGCCCCGCCGAACAGGTAGGTGAACATCAGCACCATCATCACCGGGAAGATGGTGACGTCGAACAGCTGCTCGGGCACGTGCTTGATCTTCAGCATCGCCCGCCAGCCGAAGGTCAGCGAGGCCGACAGGGCGCTCGGTCTCGCCGGCCGGTCGCCCCGTGCCAGCACGGTGCCGAGGGTGTCCGCCGACGGGACGTACGTCGAAGCGGTCGTTTCCTGTGTCGCGGTGCTCATGCCGCCACCTCCTCGTTCTTGGCGCCGTCCTCGGCGTGGTGACCGGTCAGGGTCAGGAACACCTCGTCCAGGCTGGGCTGGCCGAGGGAGAAGTCGTCCACGGTGATCCCGGCGTGGGACAGCTCGGACAGGGCGCGGGACGCCTGCTCGGCCGCGCCGAGCTTGGTCTCGTCGCCGGAGATGCGGGCGGTGAGCGCCACCGGGTCGGCCTCCAGCTGGACGGACGCGCCGAGCTCCCGTGCCAGCACCTCCTCCGCCTGCGGTCGCTGCGCCGCGTCCCGCAGCCGCACGTGCACCGCGCCCGCGCCGATCGACGCCTTCAGCTCCCCGGGCGTCCCCTCGGCGATGACCTTGCCGTGGTCGACGACCGCGATCCGGGAGGCGAGCTGGTCGGCCTCGTCGAGGTACTGCGTGGTCAGCAGCACCGTGGTGCCGTGCGCCACCACCAGCCGGACGATCTCCCACACCTGGTTGCGGCTGCGGGGGTCGAGGCCGGTGGTGGGCTCGTCCAGGAACAGCAGGTCGGGGGTGTTCAGGATGCTGGCCGCGATGTCGATGCGCCGCCGCATCCCGCCCGAGTAGTTCTTGACCTGCCGGTCGGCGGCGTCGGCCAGCCCGAACGCCTCCAGCAGCTGGGCCGACCGTTCGCGGGCCGCCGCCTTGCGGTGGCCGAGGAGTCGGCCGAGCAGGATCAGGTTCTCGGTGCCGGTGAGGTCCTCGTCCACCGACGCGTACTGGCCGGTCAGGCTGACCTTGCCGCGGACGGCGTCGGCCTCCTTCTTGACGTCGTGGCCGAACACCCGGGCCTGCCCGCCGTCGGGCCGCAGCAGGGTCGCCAGCACGCGGACGGCCGTGGTCTTCCCGGCGCCGTTCGGACCCAGCACTCCGTACACCGTGCCGGTGGGCACCTGGAGGTCGAGGCCGTCCAGGGCCCGTGTCTTGCCGAAGGTCTTGACCAGCCCTTCGGTCTCGATCGCCAGTTCTTGCTTGCTCATGATGTTCCTCTCCGCATGTGGTTCAGGGGCGTAGGGGTTCAGGGGACGTAGGGGTTCAGGAGACGTAGGGGCGTGCGGCGCGGGCGTCCCGCAGCGCCAGGCCCCACCAGGTGAGCTGGTCGAGCATCGACTTGACGTTCTGCGCGGGCGCCTCCGCCTCGCACGGTTCGCCGCATTCGTCGACGCTGCCGTCCAGGAGGTCGAAGCCCACCCGGCACGGCATCGTCACGCTGTGCAGGCCCGTGAAGACCGTGCGGAGCTGCTCCACCGCGTACAGGCCGGTGGAGCCCATCCCGTATGACACGAAGCCGACCGGTTTGGCCTGCCATTCGTCGTAGGCGTAGTCGATCGCCTCCTTCAGCGCGGCCGGGAAGCTGCGGTTGTACTCGGGGGTGATCACCACGAAGGCGTCCGCCCCGCCCAGCCGGGCGGTGAACTCGGCGATCCCCGGGGTGGTCGCCTTCGGGTAGCGGGCCGGGAACGGCACGTCTAGCAGGTCGATGACGGCCACGTCGAGGTCGTCGCGCCGCCGCGCCTGCTCCGCGAACCAGCAGCCGATCCGGTCGCCCACCCGTCCCTCGCGGGTGCTGCCGACGATGACCGCCACCCGCAGGGGCGCCGCGTCATTGATCATCGGTTGCCTCCCTCATCAGGTCTCGGGTGTTCATCAAGAAGGCGCTAGAACCCGCGCGATGTCCGCTAGATCCGATCTAGCACACGCCTGTGACGTCCACTTCCCTTCAGACCACGCGGCTCGCGAAAACTCATCGGCGGCGGACGTTCCGGGCCATGCGGTGCCAGGTGTGGCGGCGGCCGCGGATGGCGACGGAGTAGTCGTAGAGGAACTCGGGGTCCATCGCACCGGCGAGGAAGGCGTCGCCGATGTGGTGCGCGTCCACGCCGATCTCCTTGGCGTTCAGCGCCAGCTGCGGGACGAGGGTGCGGTGGGAGCCCTCCTGGCTGGTGCCGATGGTGCCCATCGCGATCGCTCCGGCGGCGTGGATCTCCCTGACCGCCTCGGCCGCGATCTCGCCGGTCACGCCGGGGACCGTGCCGGGGAGCGGGACCAGCACGCCGTCCGCGCCGGCCTCGGCGACGGCGCGCATGCCGGAGGCGTTCAACGGCTCGATGCGCCCGGCCATGTGCATCTTCCCGGACCAGATCGCCACGTCGTCGCCCAGGGCCCGCCTCAGCTCCCGGCTGGCGTCGGCGAGGTCGGCGAGGTCGGCGCCGGTGGCCGGATTGGCCGTCACGCACAGGAGGGCGGCGCCCTGGTCGGCGAGGCGGCGGGCGTTGTCCACGGTGGCCTTCCGGCCCGCGGGCACGTCGCCGGGTTCGAGATTGACGCCGATGGGGCGCCCGACGAGCTCGGCGACGTCGGCCAGCGAGCCGAACTCGCCGAGGACCGGCAGCCGCCACCGGGTGCCGTCGAACGCCCGCTCCACCAGGTTGAGGATGACGATGTCGGCCCCGAACGCGGCCACCAGCTCGATGTTGCTGACCCCGCCGGTCCCGTGGGCCGCGGCGAGCATCGCGGTGTCCGCCCACAGTTCGGCGACCACGGCGCGGCCCTCGCTCGCCGCGACCGACGCGGTCAGCTCGCGGCCGCGCAGCGCGGCGAGGTCCCTGCTGTCAAGATCCAGAATTCGGCGCATGGGGCCATCCTGCCCCCTGGGCACGGACGGCCGATGGCGTCCAGCGCCCGGGGAGGGGGCGCTGGACGCCGCGCCGGCCGCGATGTCACCGCCGCGGGCCGGCGGAGGGCCCGGCCGTCAGGTGCGGAACGGGCCGGTGATCTCGTAGGTGATGCCGGATCCGGAGGTGCCGCGCTGGGACGAGAAGTACAGCCGGTTCCCGGCGGGGGTGAACGCCGGGCCGGTGATCTCCGACCCGCTCTGCCCGTTGACCCGCAGGAACACCGAGATCTTGTCGTCCGGGGAGATCAGGCAGATCTCCATGTTGCCGCCGTCCTCGGCGACGTAGAGGTCGCCGAAGGTGGAGCCGGTGATGTTGTCGACGCCGGTGAGCGGGGCCGGGCCGGGGCTGACGAGGCTGTCGTCGTAGGCGAGCTCGTAGGTGTTGCTGCTCAGGTTGAACTGCCACACCCGGTTGTCGCCCTTGGTGGTGATCCAGACGGTGTCGCCCGCGTAGTGGCAGCCCTCTCCCCCGTTGAAGACCTTCATGCCGGAGACCTGGTCGCGGGTCGGGGTCGGCGAGCCGTCGGGGTCGGGGACATTCGCCCAGGAGAACGAGCCGGACGTCCCGGACCCGCCCGTGAGGACCTGCAGCGTGCCCGTGGACAGGTTGCCCCACGTGGTGGGGATGAAGCGGTAGAAGCCGCCGTCGCTCGCGTCCTCGGTCAGGTAGATCACCTTGCGGACCGGGTCGGCCGCGGCGGCCTCGTGGTTCCAGCGCCCCATCGCGGCGCGGCGGGTGGCGGGGGCGCCCCACGGGTCGCACTCCCACACGTAGCCGGTGCTGACCTCCTCGCACGACAGCCAGGTGTTCCACGGCGTGGCGCCGCCCGCGCAGTTGCGGTTGGTGCCCGACAGGATCCGGTACGCGGAGGTGACGGTGGCGCTGGAGTTGAAGCGGAGCGCGGACGCGCCGCCCGAGCCCGACACCTCGGAGTTGGACACGTAGATCCAGCCGGTGCCGTCGGCGAAGACGGCTCCGCCGTCGGGCGCGCTGTGCCAGGTGTAGGACGTGCCGGGCACGGTCTGGCCGGACCGGGCGACGACCCGGCTGGTGAACCCGGACGGCAGCTGGATGCCGTTGGCGTCGGCGGACTGCAGTGCCCCGTACGGGCCGGGGCCGAGC
>NZ_SMJX01000198.1 GCF_004348535.1 Actinomadura sp. KC216 | reverse complement strand
GGGCGTGCGCCGAGAGGAGGGGCATTTGCCAACCCCTTTGGAGGACTCCCACCCGCCCGGCGACAGGCGGCGACGCTTCGAGGACATCTACACGGCGAACCGCGCCCGGATCCTCGGCTACGCGCTGCGCCGCACCGCCGACCCGCAGGACGCGGCCGACGTGCTGGCCGAGACGTTCCTGACGGCCTGGCGGCGGCTGGACGACGTCCCGCCCGGCGACCAGGCGCGGCTGTGGCTGTACGGGGTGGCCCGCCGGATCCTGGCGAACCACCATCGCGGCGAGCGCCGCCGGTCCGCGCTGGCCGCCGACCTCGGCTCGCGGCTCCGCGCCGGCCTCGTCGACCACCTGGCCGCCCCGGACCGCGATCTCGCGGACGTCGCCGCCGCGTTCCGGAACCTGCCGGAGCCCGACCGGGAACTGCTGTCCCTGGTCGGCTGGGAGGGCCTCGACCACGGTGAGATCGCCGCCGTCCTCGGCTGCTCCCGCAACGCGGTCCGGATCCGCCTGCACCGCGCCCGCCGCCGGTTCGCCCGCGCGCTGGAACGCGCGGAGGCGGACGTCCGCCCCCTGCCCGCCGCCGTCCCGAACGGAGAACGCGCATGAACCGCGACATCGACACGCTGATCGGCAGGCTCGCCCCCATCAGCGACGACCAGGCCGGACGGCTCCTGCCGGACGAGACGGCCGCCGATCTGGCCGACCGCATCACGGCCACCGCCCCCGGCCCCGCCGCGCCGCGCAGGCGGCGCCGGGTGCTCATGACCGTCGGCCTCCCGCTGGCGACCGCCGCCGCGGCGAGCGCGGCCGTCGCGGTCGTGGTCGCGCGGGACGAACCGGGAACGCCACGCCCCCGGACCAGCGCCCAGGTCAGCCCCCTGATCAGGCTGGCGGCGCTGTCCTTCACGGCCGAGGGCGACCACATCGACGTCCGCGTGCGCGATCCTCTGGCCGACCCGAAGCGGTACCACACCGAGTTCAAGGCCCGCGGCCTCGACGTGAGGCTGTCGCTGGTGCCGGTCTCGCCGTCCATCGTCGGCACGGTGGTGATGGAGAGCACGAGCGAGGGCACCGGCGCGGACGACGTCACGGCCATCACCGCCAAGGGCGCGTGCGAGTCCGGCGGCGGGGGCGACGACTGCCCGGTCGGTGTCCGCATCCGCACCGACTTCAAGGGCAGCGCCGAGATCGTCTTCGGGCGCGCGGCGCGTCCCGGCGAGCAGTACACCAGCACCGCGCCGGTGACGGCACCCGGCGAGGTGATGCACGGGATGGCCTACCGGAACCGCCGCGTCGGCGAGATGCTGGCCGCCCTGAAGAAGCGGAACGTCACCGTTCCGGAGTACCGCGCCATGGACGGGAACGTGAGCAAGGACCTGCGCCCCGACCAGGTGCCGCCGACCTGGTACGTCCACGACGCCACCCCGTGGGCCAAGAACCAGGTCCTGATGTTCGTCGGCCCCGAACCATCACGCTCCTGAAACCCGAGGATCCGCACCCGCAGCGCTTCTGCCGGTGTCCGCGTCGCGGCCTCCTCCCCTGGTTGGCGCGGGGAGGAGGCCGTGGTGCTGCGCCCGGAGGACGGTGGAGAGGCGGTCGCGGGCGGTCATGAGGGCGAAGCCTAGGAGGTTCTCGCCTTTCCAGGCCGAGGGGTTCTCGGCGTCGGGGTCGTCGGCGGCCATTCCTATGCCCCAGACGCGGTCCAAGGGGCTGGCTTCGACGAGAACGCGGTCGCGGGTGCCGAGGAGATAGTCGAGGAGTTCCTTGTTCTGGGCGAACTTGGCCTCGTTGCCTTTGGTGACAATGGCGACGCGGTTGTCCCGCCACGTCCGCTCGTCGAAGTCGCGGACGCGGCGGCCGAGGTCTTTCGCGCGGCGGGGATGGGACGCGGCGATGATGGCGTCCGCCGATTTCTCGTCCCCGAAAAGCCGGGCCTTTTCGGCCATCATGTAGTGCTCGGCGGTGGCGTAGACGGTGCCGTCCACGGTGAAGGGGGTCGGCCACCACTGGCTGAGGTAGCCGGGGCCGGGGGTCTGGTGCCCCCAGAAGAAGAGGAACTTCAGGCGGGTGCCCTCGTTCTGGAGGCGGATCAGTTCGGCGACGTCCATGAGGAGAGGGTGCCAGGAACGGGGAGGCGCGGCGAGCCGGTTTCCGGGCGGGAATGGACGAGCGGGCGGCGGTGTTGGGAGGTGTGCCGCGGGAGGGGTGAGCCCGCGGTCTAGACCATTTTGCGGAACCGGGCCGGTCGTCGGGAACATTTCCCTTGATTCGGCCCGAACAGGAGGACAGCGGTAACGATGAGCAATCCCTTGGCGAACCCTCGTCGCACGAAGGTCGATGAGTGGCCCGAGCAGCTGCCGGAGGACGCGGAGAGCGAGCGTCCCGCGGAGGCCGAGGCGAAAGAGGACGCCACGCGTTGAACGATAGATCAGGGCCCGTCCGGAGTCTCCCGGACGGGTTCTCCGCTTTCTAGGCCGGTGGCGCGGTGCTGGCGCGCAGGACGACCTCGCCCGAGACGCGCTCGACGCGGTTGCGGCGGGACGCGGGCTCGCGCAGCGCCAGGCCCATGACGCGTTCGCCCATCGCGTCCATCGGGAGCGCGACGGTGGTGAGGGCGGGAGTCAGGTCGCGGACGATGGGGATGTCGTCGAACCCGGCGAGCGAGACGTCGCCGGGCACGGACACGCCGTGGTCGCGGAACGCGGCGAGCGCGCCGATCGCCATCAGGTCGCTGACGGCGAACACGCAGGTCGGACGGTCCGCGCCGCGGAGCAGCTCGGTCGCGGCGGTATAGCCGCCGGCGCGGGTGAAGCCCGCCTCGACGATGTGCCCGGACGCGACGCGGACGCCGGCGGCGGCGAGCGCGCCGGTGAAGCCGCCCAGCCGGTCGGTGACGGTGGTGAGCGCGCGCGGTCCGGTCAGCACACCGAAGCGGCGGTGGCCGAGGTCGAGCAGGGCGCGGGCGAGGGCGGCGGCGCCCTCCCGGTTCTGCGGCAGGACGGCGTCGGCCCTGAGTCCGCGGTGCCGGCTGAGGACGGCGACGCGCCCGCCCGTGCGCTGGTACGGGTCCAGCTCGGCGGCCATCGAGCGCTCCCACTCCCGGTCCTCGAAGGCGGACCCGATGAGCAGGATCGCGCGGGCCCGCTGGGCGCGCAGCATCGCGACGTACTCGACCTCGCGGGACGGGTCGTGGAACGTGCTGGCGAGCATCACGAGCATGCCGTGCTCGGCGGCGGTGCGCATCACGCCGTGGGCGATGGCGGCGAAGTACGGGTCGCTGACGTCGTGGCAGACCACCCCGACGGACTTGCTGGACGAGCTCGCGAGCGCCTGCGCGTGCGCGTTGGGCGTGTAGCGGAGGTCGGCGGCGGCGGCGAGCACGCGCTCCCGGAGGTCGGCGCGGACCTGCGACGTCCCGTTGAGGACGCGGGACGCGGTGGCGAGCGAGACGCCGGCCTCCCGCGCCACGTCCTGCAGGGTCACATACCCCCGTCCGCCGGCCCCGGGCCCCTGCGCCGTCATCGCCGCCCTCCTCACCGCGCCCCTTCTCACGGTACGCGCGGAGAGCACTTTCCACCGCGAATTCCGTCACACCCCCGTGCCACACTCCGTGCGCATGGACCTGGACGGATTCTGGGGGCTGATCGAGCAGTCCCGCGACCACTCCCCCGATCCCGACGCGCGAATCGCCTGGCTGCACGATGCGCTCGCCCGGCGGCCCGTCGCGGACATTCTCGACTTCCAAATCCGCCAGGACGAGACGCGCCGCCGCTCCGACACCTACGCGCTCTGGGGCGCGGCGTACCGCGTCATGGGCGGCCTCTGCTCCATGGACGGATTCTGGTATTTCCAGCCGTGGCTCATCGGCCAGGGCCGCGCGGCGTTCACCCTGGTCACCGCGGCTCCCGACCTGCTCGTGGAACTGCCCGGCATACAGCGCCTGGCCGGGCGCTCCCCGTCTGATTGGGCCGATGACGAATGGCCGGAATGGGAGTCGTTCAACTATGTCGCGGCGGAGGCGTTCGAGCATCGCACCGGCGTCGAGGGCGGGCTTGACGAGGCGCTGAGTGTCCGCGGGCACGAAATTCCGTACGACACGGCCCCGCTGGACAAGGGCTGGGATTTCGACGACCCCGCCGAAGTCGCCCGCCGCCTTCCCCGCCTCTCCGCGCTCTTCCCGCTCAATCGATGACGCGATGGGCCGGGGAGGCTGATAGCGTCCGGAACGGCGACGAAGGGGCCGGTGGTGACGCAGGCAGAGGAGGTCGTGCGGCTGGTCCGCGACGTTCTCGGCGGCGGCGTCGCGGGCGCGTATCCGCATGGCTCGGCCGTGCTCGGCACGCTGCGTCCGCACAGCGACCTCGACGTCCTCGTCGTGGTGAGACGTCCGATGACGGCTGAGGAGCGGCGGCGTCTGAGTGACGGGCTGCTCGGGCTCTCCTGCTATCCGGCGCGGGGTGCGAGGCGTCCCGTGGAACTGACCGTCGTCGTCCAGTCGGCGGTCCGGCCGTGGCGCTACCCGCCCGGCTGCGAGTTCCAGTACGGCGAGTGGCTGCGCGCCGGATTCGAGCGGGGGGAGATTCCGCCGCCGGGCCCGAGCCCGGACCTGGCGCCGCTGATCACCATGGTCCTGCTCGGGAACCGTTCGCTGTTCGGGCCACCGCCCGGCGCGGTCCTCGATCCCGTCCCGCGCGGCGATCTCGTCGCCGGGATGACGGCCGGTATCCCGGACCTCCTCGCCGACCTCGGCACGGACACGCGGAACGTCGTCCTGACCCTCGCCCGCATCTGGGCGACGCTGGCGACCGGGCGGATCCGCTCCAAGGACGCGGCGGCCGATTGGGCGCTCGACCGGCTGCCGGAGGAGCACCGTCCCGTCCTCGCCCGGGCCAGGGCGATCTACCTCGGTGACCGCGACGATCTGTGGGACGACCTCCGTGACCGGCTTCATCCCTATGCGGAGCACGTCCTCGACGCCATGGCGCCCCTGCGCGTCTAGGGGCGCAGGCGGGTCGTGAAGAGGCCCTCGTCGGTGGCGGTCAGGAGTGTGCCGTCCGGGGCGAGGGCGAGGTCGTTCACCGGGGCCGGGACCTTGACGCAATGGGACGGGGCGAAAGGCACCCCGTTCTCGGACGGCACCGCGTCCCAGGCCAGGACCGTGCAGGGGTCTCCCTCAAGGCCCGCGGCGACCAGCAGACGGCCGTCCGGGCCGCCCGAGAACGCCGTCACCCGGTCGCAGGGGGCGGGGGCCGTGAGGACGGTGAGCCGGTCGCCGTCCAGGCCGCGGACGTGCAGGGCGCTCTCCGCCGGCTCGACCAGGACCAGGCCGTGCGCCGGCGCGGCGCGGGCGGCGATGTCCTCGCCGCGCTCCACGTCGAGGACGACGGCGTCCGCGCCTCCGGTCAGGGCGACGAGCGGACCCGACGCCGGGGTGGCGTGCAGAGCGGTGCGGTCGATGGCCGTGCCGTGGCCGAGCCAGAGGGCGAACTCGGCCAGGCGGTCGCCGGTCAGGGCGTCCCAGACGACGACCTCGGCGTCGTTCGCCGGGCCGAAGATCGCGACGACGGCGCCGCGGCCGCCGTGGACGGCGAGGGCGAGCAGGTCGGGCTGGCCGTCCAGGACGAGCTCGCGGCCCGTGCGGACGTCCTGGACGTGGACGCGGTCGCGGTGCGTCCAGGCCACGGCCGGCGATCCGGTGGGGAGGCCGAACGTCCATTCGGCGCGTCCGGCGGGGAAGTCGGGGATCGGCGGGCCGAGCATAGCGCCCGTCGTCAGGTCCCACGCCTGGCCGGTGTTCGCGCCGTGGGCCGTCCGGGACGTGAACACCAGCGGGTGCCCCTCCGCGGTGGCGGCGACGCCGTCGAACGACCCGTCGGCCAGCGGGGCCGCCTGCACGCTTTCCGGCATGCGTGGGAGGGTAGGGCACCGCCGTCAGATCGTTCCACGAAGTGGCGAAAAGCGTACCTATCCGAGAGCCGCGCCGTGGTTCGTGCGGGTTGGACTAGGTTCGTGCGTCGTGGAACCGGTTGATCTCACGCCCGTCGAGCGGCGCGTCTGGCGTGCGTTCCCCACCGGGACGTCCGTCGACCTCCGGGACGGCACGGACGACGACCCGGCGAACGGTGCCGCGTGGGGACCCGGGCGCACGGTGCGGGCCGAGGTGCTGCGCAAGCTCCTGCTGAGACCGGCGGTGGAGGGCGATGTCGCGGCGGTGAGGGTGGTGGGCGCCCGGATCACGGGGCTGCTGAACCTGCACTACGCGACGGTGGAGCATCCGATCCGGCTGGTGGCGTGCCACTTCGAGGAGACGCCGCTGCTGTACAGCGCGCGGGTCCGGCAGGTGAATCTGGGCGAGTCGTACCTGCCGGGCCTGGACGCGGCGACCGTGCGGGTGGACGGGGTCCTGAGCATCGCCGGCTGCCGCGTCCCGGGACGCGTGCACCTGGGCGGCGCGCGGCTGTCGAGCTTCCTGAACCTGGAGCGGGCGCGGCTCGGGACCGACGGCGCGGCGGATCAGGTCCTGCGCCTCGGCCACTCCGTCATCGAGGACGACGTGCGGGCCGCCGGGCTGCACGTGCTGGGCGGGGTCGGGTTCTCCGGGGCGTCGGTGTCGGGCCAGGTGGACCTTGAGGGCGCCGTCCTCAGCTGTCCGGGCGGGCTCGCGCTGGACGCCGCGAACCTCACCGTAGGGTCGGACGTGATCGCCACCCGGGCCCGGCTCGACGGTGAGGTCAACGTGCGCGGCGCGACGATCCCCGGGCTGCTCGTGCTGACGCAGGCGCGGCTGTCGTCGCTGCGCGCGACGAGCGCCGAGATCGGGGAGGTGTGGCTCCGCGAGGGCCGGGTCGACGGCGAGGCCAACCTGCTCCGCGGGCGGTTCGGGCTGCTGCACGTCCCGCCGGACGCGCTCGGCGGGACGGTCTGGCTGGACGGGCTGACCTACGGCGCGCTCACCCCCCGCCTTCCGGCGCGCGTGCGGATCGCGATGCTGGAGCGGGACGCGGAGGGGTACGTCCCGCACGCCTACGAGCAGCTCGCCGCCGCGTTCCGGCAGGCCGGGGACGAGCGCGCGGCGCGGAACGTCCAGCTCGCCAAGCAGCGCAGGTACCGCCGGACGCGTCCGTGGTGGGCGCGGATGTGGGGGTTGCTGCAGGACGTGACGGTCGGGTACGGGTTCCGGCCGCTCTGGGCGGCGGCGTGGCTGGCGGGCCTGCTGGCGCTCGGCACCACGGTGTTCGGCGCGCGTCCGCCGGAGCCGCTGAAGGCCGGGGAGCATCCGCCGTTCAACGCGCTGTTCTACACCCTCGACCTGATGCTGCCGATCATCGACTTCGGGCAGGAGAGGGCGTTCAAGGCGAGCGGCGGGTACCAGTGGCTCGGGTACACCCTGATCATCACCGGCTGGGTGCTGGCGACGACGATCGCCGCCGGCGTCACCCGCACCCTCAGCCGGCAGTGACGGCACGGAGGCGTGCCGCCGCCTCCTCCGGGACGACGTCGTTGATCCAGGCGGCCATGCCCGACTCCGACCCGGCCAGGTACTTGATCTTGCCGGGGGCGCGGCGGACGGAGAACAGTTCCAGGTGCAGGCGGAGCAGGTCCCGTCCCTCGCCGGTGGGCGCCTGGTGCCAGCCCGCCACGTACGGGAGCGGCGTGTCGTAGAGGGCGTCGCAGCGGCGGAGGAGGTCGCGGTACAGGACGGCCAGCTCGTCGCGTTCGGCGGCGTCCAGGGCGGCCAGGTCGGGGACGTGCCGGTGCGGCATCAGGTGCACCTCGACCGGCCACCGTGCGGCGGCGGGGACGTAGGCCGTCCAGTGCTCGCCGGACAGGATGGCGCGGGAGCCCGCGCGTTCGGCCTCCAGCACCTCGCCGAACAGGCCGGGGCGGGCGGCGGCCCGCGCGAGCATCCGCCCGGTGCGGGGCGTGACGAACGGGTAGGCGTAGATCTGCCCGTGCGGATGGTGCAGGGTCACGCCGATCTCGACGCCGCGGTTCTCGAAGACGAAGACCTGCGCGACGGACGGGATCGCGGACAGCTCGGCGGTGCGGTCGGCCCAGGCGTCGATGACCGTCCGGACGCGCGGCACCGGCAGGCGCGCCATCGACGCGGCGTGCTCGTCGGTGAAGCACACGACCTCGCAGCGTCCCGCGCCAGGGAGGCGCTCCACGCCGTCGATCACGGGCGGCGTGGGCGGCGGCGTCCGGACGTCGAAGGACGGGAACCGGTTCTCGAACGCGACGACCTCGTAGGACGGATCGGGGACCTCCGACGCGGGCCCGCCCGGGCACAGCGGGCACCGGTCGGCGGGCGGCAGGAACGTCCGGGCGTTGCGGTGCGCGGTGATCGTGACGTGGTCGCCGGTCAGCGGGTCGCGGCGGACCTCGCACACCGGCTCGACCGGCGGGAGATCGCGCGGGTCGGCGGCGGGCACCCGGCCCGGGGCCGCGTCGTAGTAGACGATCTCGCGGCCGTCCGCGAGCCGCGCGCGTGTCCGGTGCATGTCCCGGCAGCGTACCGGCGGGCCGCAGGCCCAGGGGGTGCCTACAGGGCGGGCGCGGACGACCGGCGCCGCGCCCGGTGGACGGCCAGGATGTGCTTCATCAGCGTGGTCAGGACCTCTTTCCCGTCCGCGCGGTCCCGCGCGTCGCAGAGCACGACCGGCGCCTCCTCGCCGAGGTCGAGCGCCTCCCGGATCTCCTCGGTGGTGTAGTCGTAGCCGTCGTCGAACCGGTTCACGCCGACGACGAACGGGAGGCCGCGGTTCTCGAAGTAGTCGACGGCCGGGAAGCTGTCGGTGAGGCGGCGCGTGTCGGCGAGGACGACGGCGCCGAGCGCGCCGTAGGACAGCTCGTCCCACATGAACCAGAAGCGGTCCTGGCCGGGCGTGCCGAACAGGTACAGGACGAGCCCGGCGCGGATGGTGATGCGGCCGAAGTCCATCGCGACCGTGGTGGTCGTCTTCCGCTCGACGCCGCCGGTGTCGTCGACGCCGAGGCCCCGGTCGGTGAGCAGCTCCTCGGTCTGCAGCGGGCGGATCTCGCTGACGGCGCCGACCAGCGTCGTCTTGCCGACCCCGAACCCCCCGGCGATGAGGATCTTCACCGCGACCGGGGCCGATCCCGCGCCGTCAGAGCGCTTGGAGGCCATCGAGCACCTCCTTCAGCAGGCGTTCCTTGGAGAGCGCGCTCTCCGGTGGGGGGCGGGTGGTGGTGATGAGCCGGTGGTGCAGCAGGTCGCCGAGCAGGACGCGCACCACGACGAGCGGCAGCCCCATCCGGGCGGCGATCTCGGCGACCGGCTGCGGCACCAGGCACATCTCCAGGATGTCGAGATGCTCGGGCCCGATGCCGGGCGAGCCGGACCGGGGCCGCGCCGCCGTCGAGATGATGGTGATCATGTCGAAGGGCTCGCCGGTCGCGGGCCTCGCCCGGCCGCGCGTCAGGGCATACGACCGGACGATGGGCCCGGCCTCCTCATCCAGCCATTCGGCGCCAGGACCGGTCATGGCCCGTCACGTGTCCTCGTTGTCCAGGATCTCGGCGCGGCCGCGCCGGGTGCCCTGCTGGATGGACGACATCATCGACCGCAGCTCCTCGGGCGTCCGGCGGGGACGCGGCTCCTCGGCGGGCCCCGGATCGGCCCCGGATCCCGGCTCGGCGCCGGGCCCCTGATCGGCTTCGGCGTCCGGCACGGGCGCGGAGAGGGGGACCGGTGCGGCGAGGGGCGCCTCGCGCAGCTGGGCGGCCATGTTCTCCTGCCGGACGCGTTTCGGCAGCGCCGGACGTTCGGCGGCGCCTCCCCCGGCGGGACGGCGCCGGACCTCGCGCGGCGACCGCGGGATGCCGGGCGTCCGCTCCCGCCCGGACGGCACGGTCGGCGCGGACAGTGGAGACGGCGCGGTCGGCGCGGCCGGTCCCGGCTCGGGCTCCGGGTCGGACGCGGACGGCGGCTCGCCCCAGGCCGACGGCACCGGCGGCGTCCTGCGCGCCGGAGCCGGTCCCTGCATCGGCGCCTCGAACACCGGCAGGGGGCCGGTCTGGGCCCCAGGGTCGGAAGGCGCGGAAGCGGTGGCCGCCGCACCGAGCGGGTCGTCCGCGTCCGGCGAAGCCGAGTGCCGTCCCGGCGGGAGCTGCAGGACGGACCCGGCGGAGACGAGCGCGTCGTCCTCGCGTGCGGTGGCCAGCGCGGGGGCGGCGGGTTCGGCGCCGTCGCCGTCGCGGACGACGAGGTGCTCGGGCAGCAGCACGATCGCGGTCATCCCGCCGTAGGGGGACGTCCGCAGCGTGACCCTGATGCGGTGCCGCCGCGCGAGCCGGCCGACGACGAACAGGCCGAGCTGCGCGCTGTCGGACAGGTCGAACTCGGCGGCGTTCGCGAGCCGCTCGTTGGCGGCGGCGAGCCCGGCCGCGTCCATGCTGAGCCCGCGGTCCTCGACCTCCAGCGTGAAGCCGTGCGCGACGGGCTGCCCCTGCACCTGGACGGTCGTGTGCGGCGGCGAGAACACGGTGGCGTTCTCGATCAGCTCGGCGAGCAGGTGGGTGACGTCGGCGACGGCCGGGCCGACGAGCGCGGCGCGGCTCATCGGCGCGACGTTGACGCGGGTGTAGTCCTCGACCTCGGAGGCGGCGGCGCGGGCGACGTCCACGATCGCGACGGGGCTGCGCCAGCCGCGGCCCGGCGCCTGCCCGGACAGGATGATCAGGCCCTCGGCGTGCCGGCGCATGCGGGTCGCGAGGTGGTCGAGGCGGAACAGGTCCTCCAGGTCGTCGGGCGTCTCGATGCGGCGCTCCATCGCGTCCAGCAGCTTGAGCTGGCGGTGCAGCAGCGTCTGGCTGCGGCGGGCGAGGTTGACGAACACGTCGCTGACGTTGCGGCGGAGCGTGGCCTCCTCGACGGCGCTCTGGATCGCGGTCCGCCTCGCCGCGTTGAACGCCGCGCCGACCTGGTCGATCTCGCGGGTGCCGAACTCCAGCGGCGGGGCCTCGGCGGCGACGTCGACCTCGTCGCCGCGCCGCAGCCGCCGGATCACGCCGGGCAGCCGGACGTCGGCCAGGTCGAGCGCCGCGCGGCGCAGCCCGGCCAGCTCGCGGATGATGGACCGGGCGACCCACACCGCGAGGACGAGCGAGGCCGCGACGGCGACGAGCCCGAGCGCGCCCGCGATGACGACGCGGGTGACGATGGCACCGGAGATCGGCTCGGCGCGCTTCTCGGCGCCCGCCGACACGGCCAGTTCGAGGCCGCGCAGCCGGGTGAGGTTCGAGTCGGCGGTGGTCTTCCACAGCACGCCGGTGCCGCCCGCGGCGCGGATCAGCCGCGGGGACGTGACGAACCGGTCCTCCAGCGTGCGGAGCCGCCCGTACTCGGGCATCGACACGACGCGCTTGTAGTACGCCCGGTCGGCGGGCCGGAGCTCGGCCGCGGCGTACCCGTAGAGGGCGCGCTGCGTCCCGACGAGCTTGATGAACTGGGCGTGCTCGGCGGGCGTGATCCGTCCGGCGGCGAGCACCCCGGCGAGGAGCGCGTCCTCCTGCGCGAGGACCTCGCGGGCGCGGGCGAGCGCCGTCTCGTTGCGGGCGTCCCGGGCGAGCTCGGAGTCGTCGAGGGTGGCGAGCGAGCCCTGGAGCGCGCCGACGTCGCCGAGGAGGGTCGTGTAACCGGCGAAGGCGCGCGTCCGGTCGGTCTTGCCGGTGTCGATGGCGCGGCGGCGGGCGTCCAGGCCGTCCAGCTCGCGCAGGATCGTGCCGGCGAGGCGGCGGGTGCCGGCGGACGCGGCCTCGCGGGCGCCCCGGTCGGTCACGAGGCGGCGGAACAGCCCGGCCTGCCGGTCGGTGACGAGCCGTCCCGACTCCATCGACGCCCGGTCGGCGCCCGACCGGCTGCCGAGGAACACCATCGACAGCCGCCGCTCGGCCTGCAGCGCGCCGCCGAGCGCGCCGGACGGGTAGCCGTAGTGGTCCTGGACGGTCTCCACGTGCCGGAGGTTGAAGCCCTCGCCGAGCGCGATGCTCGCCGCGAACGCCCACAGCCCGCCGAGCGAGACCACCGACACGGTCACCATCAGGACGACCTTGAAGCGGATGGAGCGGAACCGCGCGGCCTTGGGGGTGCGCCGACGGCCGGCGGCTGAGTCCACGGGGCGGCCTCGATTCGACACTTCGGCTGGACCTTCACTCGGGCGGAGGATGGTGACGGACGGCATGCGCGGGGCGACGGAGAGCGGGCGCGGGACGAAGGAGAGCCTAGAACCGCGCGGCGCCGTGTGTCGACAGTTTCCAGATCATCACGTTTTGTACACACCAACGGGCCGAAATCCCCCTAAGATTCCCCAGCGTGATGGCCCGCACCCCCTCCGCGACGAAACCCCGGCTCGCCGCGACCGCATTCGTCCTCGCCGCGGTCCTGGCGTTCACCGGCGCGTGCGGCGGCGACCCCGGCGGCTCCGCCGCGCCGCCCGACATCCCGATGGCGCAGCAGCTCGGCACCCCGGAGGGCCGGCTCGACCTGGTCGTCTGGACGGGCTACGCCGAGAACGGCTCGAACGACAAGAAGGTCGACTGGGTCACACCGTTCACCAAAACCACGGGCTGCAAGGTCACCGCGAAGGTGGCCGACACGTCGGACGCGATGGTCGCGCTCATGGAGACCGGGCGGTACGACGGCGTGTCGGCGTCGGGCGACGCGAGCCTGCGGCTCGTCCACGCCGGGCTGGTCGCGCCCGTGAACACCGGCCTCATCGGCAACTACGCCGACATCGCCGCATACCTGAAGAACCAGCCGTACAACTCCGTCAACGGCCAGATGTACGGGGTGCCGCACGGGTACGGCGCGAACGTCCTGATGTACCGGACGGACAAGTTCCGGCAGCGCCCGACGTCCTGGAGCATCATCTGGGACGAGGACTCCCCCGCCGCGGGGCACGTCGTCGCCTACGACTCCCCGATCTACATCGCCGACGCCGCGCTCTACCTCAAGACCCACCGCCCCGACCTGGAGATCACCGACGTCTACGCGCTGGACGAGGAGCAGTTCGCCGCCGCGATCGAGCTGCTCAAGCGGCAGCGCCCGAACGTCAACCAGTACTTCGTGTCCTACCTGGACGAGCTGCACTCGTTCACCAGCGGATACAACTACGCGGGCATCGGCTGGCAGGTCACCGCGAACCTGGCGCTGGCGGAGAAGGTGCCGGTGGCGACGACGATCCCGGTCGAGGGCGCGACCGGCTGGTCCGACACCTGGATGATCTCCTCGAAGGCCCAGCATCCGACCTGCATGTACAAGTGGATGAACTGGATCACGGCGCCGAAGGTGCAGGCCCAGGTGGCGCAGTGGTTCGGCGAGGCCCCCGCCAACCCGAAGGCGTGCCGGTACACGGCGAAGGGCTTCTGCTCGACGTTCCGCGTGGGCGACCAGAACTTCTACAACCGCCTGGCCTTCTGGCGGACCCCGACGAAGGACTGCGGCGACGACCGCGGCGACGCCTGCGTCGACTACTCCCGCTGGATCGAGGCCTGGACCCAGATCAAGGGCTGACCAAGGGCGGGCACCTCCGGGAACAAGGCGTCACGGCCAGGGGTTCTCGGCGGCATGAGCGACTACGGCAGGCCATTGGAATTCGGCTACTTCCTCGTCCCGAACGCCGACGACCCGCTCCTCGCCACGGCGCGCGCCGCCGACCGCGCGGGCCTCGACCTGATCGGCGTGCAGGACCATCCCTACCAGCGCCGGTACGTCGACACGTGGACGCTCCTCAGCACGATCGCGGCCGTCACCGAACGCGTCCGCGTCTTCCCGGACGTGGCGAGCCTGCCGCTGCGCCCGCCGGCGGTGCTGGCCAAGGCCGCCGCGAGCCTGGACGTGCTCAGCGGCGGCCGCGCCGAACTGGGCCTCGGCGCGGGCGGCTTCTGGGACGCGATCGAGGCGTTCGGCGGCCCCCGCCGCACTCCCAGGGAGGCCGCCGACGCCCTGGAAGAGGCCGTCACCGTGATCCGCAAGGTGTGGAGCGGCGAGCGCAACCTGCGCTTCGAGGGCGACCACTACCGCCTGAAGGGCGCCAAGGCGGGGCCCGTCCCGGCGCACCGGATGGAGCTGTGGCTCGGTGTCGGCGGCCCGCGCGGCCTGGCGCTGACGGGCCGCGCCGCCGACGGCTGGCTGCCGTCCTCCCCGTGGGCGACCCCGGAGCGGCTGCCGGAGATGCACGCGCGCATCGACGAGGCGGCCACGTCCGCCGGACGCGACCCGGCCGACGTCCGCAGGCTCTACAACATCAGCGGGACGATCACCGGCGGCGTGTCCGAGGGCTTCCTGCGCGGCCCCGCGTCCCAGTGGATCGACGAGCTCACCGACCTCGCCGTCGGCTCCGGGATGGACACCTTCATCCTGTGGGCGGAGGGCGACCAGGAGACCCAGATCAAGCGTTTCGCGGAGGAGATCGTCCCGGCCGTCCGCACACAGGTCACCCAGGAACGCGCCGCCTGACGCCCCGGGCACGGCCCCGCGGCGTCATCGGGGGTGACGGCCGCGGACGCCGTCCGCGGGGACGTGCTCAGGGTTGTAGGAGATGCTGGTCCAGCCCGCCGTGCGGCACCGTTCGCACCAGTAGGTGCGGTGTCCCTTGTGGCCCGCCCAGGCCGGCGGGCAATCGCACGGCGCCCAGCCGACCCGGGTGGCGCCAGGCTCCAGCGAATGTCCATACGGGCAGGTCAAGGGCCTGTGCTCCGGGTCCATCATGGCCCCCAGTATTCACCAGAACCGCACAAATGTTCGAGTAGGGGCCCATGGAACGCTCAATACGGAGGCGCTCACCCGGCACCGGCGCGGTTCTGAGGCCGAGGAACGCGTCGTTGACGTCGATCAGGCGGGCTTCATCGCGTAGCAGTAGTTCGCCCGGCCCTTGAAGTAGTGGCGGGCGCGGGAGTCGCCGAATCGCCACTGGCATCCGGCGTCGAGCTGGGCGGGTGACAGCTTCATCGTGTCGCCCTTGCGCAGGATGCAGTACGCGCCGGGGCTGGGCGTCGTCCGGTACTCGACCCACTCCCAGCCGAGCTTCACGCAGTACGCGCTGAAATGCCCCGGGCCCAGCTCTACCCGGACGAGCTTCCGGGGAGTCGACGGCGACGCCGTCGGGCGCGGCTTCGACGCCTGGGTGGACGGCTGTTTCGCCGTGGCGGGGCTCGACGCGCTCGGGCTGGTCGTCGCGGGGACGCCGCCCTCGCGACGCGCCTGGCTCGCGGGGGCGGACGGCGCGGTCGAACCCTGCCGGCCCGCACCGGCGCCGTCGCGCGGGGAATCGCCGCCCGCGAACCAGACCGCCGCGAACACGAGCGCGACGGCCGCCGCGACCGCGGCACCCGCACCGGCGATGACGGCCGTGCGCCGGTTGCCGCGAGGGCCATGCGGCCCCGGCAGCGTGCCGCCCGTCCCCGGCGCCGGAGGCGGACCGGCGGGACTGTGGAAAGCGGGCGGGGTCTGCGGGGCCGGGCCGTGCGGTGCGGTGG
>NZ_SMJX01000197.1 GCF_004348535.1 Actinomadura sp. KC216 | reverse complement strand
GGATGGGACAATTGGGGCATGACTGAGCGAAAGCCCGCCGGGCTCAGCTTCGAGTCTTGGATCGACGGGCAGATCCGCGAGGCGGAGGGGCGCGGCGAGTTCGACGGGTTGCCGGGCGCGGGGAAGCCGCTGCCGGACGCGGGCCGGCCGCTGGACGACAACTGGTGGATCAAGCAGAAGCTGGCCAGCGAGGGGCTCGTGGCCATGATCCATCCGACGCTGTCGCTGCGCAGGGAGATCGAGGACGTCATGGAGGCGGCGCTCAAGGCGCCGTCCGAGCGCAGCGTGCGGCGGATGCTGGAGCCGGTCAACGAGAAGATCGCCGCCAACCTGCGGTTTCCTCCGCCCGGCCCCGCGCTCGGCTACCGGCCGATCGACATCGATGAGGTCGTGGCGCGGTGGCGGGAGGCCCACAGCGCGCGCGTGGAGCGATCGCAGCGCGTGGTGGGCGAGAGCCGCGACAAGGCGAGCGGTCGCCGGTGGAGGCTCTTCTTCCGTCGGCGGCGTCGCGGCTGAGCTGGGCGGGCGGCGCCTGGGCTCGATACTTTGCTCTTGCGCTAAGTGTTTCCCAGGCTGATACTTAGCCTCATGGCACAGTATTCGGCGGAGATCGACGGGGTGTTCGTCGCGCTGGCCGATCCGACCCGGCGCGGGGTCATCCGGCGGCTCGGGCGCGGGCCGACGAGCGTGGGGGAGCTGGCCCGCGAGTTCCCCATGACCCTCCCGTCGTTCATGAAGCACGTGCGGACCCTGGAGGCGAGCGGCCTGATCCGCACCGAGAAGGCCGGGCGGGTGCGCACCTGCGTGCTCAACCGGGAGCGCCTCGCCCTCGTGGACGACTGGCTCGCCGAGCAGCGCCGGATCTGGGAGGGGCGGACCGACCGGCTCGAACGCCTCGTCACCGAAGCGAAGGGGGAGACCGATGAATCCCGATCTTGACCTGGCCCTGGAGCGGGTCATCCGCGCGCCGCGCGGCGTGGTGTGGAACGCGTGGACCGATCCGGCCCGGCTGGAGAAATGGTGGATCCCGGCCCCGGCGGTGTGCCGGGTGGACCGGCTGGACGTCCGGCCCGGCGGGGCGTTCGTGACGCGGATGAGCGAGGACGGGACGGAGTTCGTCCCGCAGGTCGACGCGATCTTCCTCGTCGTGGACGAGCTGGAGCGGATCGTGTTCACGAACGCGATCGACAGCGCCTGGCGTCCCGCCGACCCCGTGCCGGTGCCGATGACGGCGGAGATCATGCTGAGCGACCACCCGGAGGGCACGGACTACCGGATCGTCGTCCGCCATGGCGACCCGGAGGCCCGCGCCCGGCACGAGAAGCTCGGCTTCGCCGAGGGGTGGGGGACGGTCGCCGGGCAGCTCGCCGGGTTCGCGGAGAGCGAGATACCGGCGTGAAGATCGTGCTCACCGAGTTCGTCTCGCTGGACGGGGTCAGCCAGGGGCCCGGTTCGGCGTCCGAGGACACGAGCGGCGGCTTCACCAGGGGCGGCTGGCTTGTGCCGCACATGGACGAGCTGTTCGTCCGGCGGACGTCCGAGTGGCTGGACCTCGCGGACGGCCTGCTGCTCGGGCGGCGGACCTACGAGGCGTTCGCCCGCGACTGGCCGCGGATCACCGACCCCGGCGACCCGTTCACCGAGCGGATGAACTCGCTGCCGAAGTACGTCGTGACCAGCACGCTCGGCGAGGGGACGTGGAAGCCGACGACGGTGCTGCGCGGCGACCCGGTGCAGACGGTCGGGGAGCTCAAGGCACGGCCTGGACGGGAGCTGCAGATCCACGGGAGCGCGCGGCTCGGTCACGCGCTGCTGGCGGCCGGGCTCGTCGACGTGCTGCGGCTCGCGGTCGCGCCGACCGTGGTCGGGGCCGGGCGCCGGCTCCTCGGCCATCCGGGCGCGCCGGTGGGCCTGCGGCTCGTCCACCACGAGGTGACGGTGAACGGCGTGCTGCTGCTCCAGTACGAGGCCGCCGGCGCGGCCCCCGTGGCGGAGTACGAGGGTGTGACGGCCTTCGTCTGACCCCGGCTAGCCCACCTTGACGACGAACAGGACCAGGCTCACGCCGGTCGCGACCACGAGCGTGATCAGCCAGGCTAGGCCGAGGGTCTTCCAGCGCCTCCACAGGTTCCCGAAGCGTTGCGGCGTCCCGGCCAGGTCGGGTCTCCACAGCTCGACGACCAGCCTGCCCCCGAAGGCGCTGAACGCGACGATCGCCGCCCAGGTCCACCACTGCACATCGATCTCGACGGCGGAGGCGGCCGGCACGGCCACCACCGTGTACGCGGCGATCATCGCCAGCATCAGCAGGAGGGAGCGCAGGATCGCGCCGCCGCCCGCGAGGCGCAGCGCGATCGCGGTCGACAGCAGCGGCACCAGCACGAAGACCGGGGCCACCAGCGCGAGGATCAGGTAGATCACGAGGACCGTGACCGCGAGCAGCAGGAAGATCCCGACGATGATCTTCTCGATGAGCGACATGTCGGGGGTCAGCCCGCCGGAGACGATCTCCTCGATGAGCGGTACGCCGACATGGATGAAGAGCACGGTGAACAGGAGGATGGCGAGGGGGACCGCGATCGCCGCACCGGCCACCGCGCCGACGGCGGCGGCGGCCGACCGGGCCAGCGCCGGAACGGTGATCCCTCGGCCGTCCACCCGGGGCGGCGGCAGGGACCCCGCCGGGCTAGGACCAGGCGGGCCGGGCGGAGCAGGTGGACCAGGTGGGCCGAATGGTCCGTGCCCCGACATATGCCGACCTCCCCGCGTTCAGGGCAATATCAAATGATCTCCAGCAGTAGCCGTCGCGTTACAGACTCCTTGCGCGATTGGGGCCGTGGCGGAAGACCCAGGAGTTTCTTCTCCTAAGTGGTGTTCGCGGCACGTTGTTTCTGGGACCCCTCCCGGGAGCGCGGGCGAACAATGGGCGCGATTCGCGGCTGATGGGGAGTGCCCATGATGGATCGTCCGATGTACGCCTCGCCCGAACCCGCGCCGCCCCCGGTGCGCGTTCGCGACCCGCTGGCCGTCGCCCTCGGCAACGCCTCTCTTCTGGGCGTCGGATACCTCATCCTGGGGCGGCGCAAGACCGCCGTGGGCACCGGGATCGTCACCCTTGTCCTCGTCTCCGTTCTCGTCTCGGCGGCCCGGTGGTGGAGCGAGGTCCTCGTGCTCGTGTGGTGGGCGGCCGTCATCGCGCACGGCTGGTCGGCGGCGGGAGGACGCCGCGCGGGAATCGCGGTGCCCCGGCAGCGGATCCTCGCGGCCGCTGTCACGGTGCCCGTGCTGCTGGCCGCCGGGCTTCTGCGGTTCGACGCGTCCAGGATCGAGGAGCGCGTCGCCGAAGCCCGCGAGGACGGCGACTGCGCGCGGGTGCTGAGCGACGGGGCGGGCGTCTGGTTCGGGCACCGCGTCGCCGGCGCGCCGGTGGCGCTGCGCAGCGACGAGGCCGTCGAGGCGTGCCGGCGGCTGCGGACGGCCGAGGCCAAGCTCACCGCCGGGCTGGCCGCGGGTGACACCGGTTCGCTGAAGGCCGGATTCGACATCCTCGCCTCGGTCCTCGCCGAGCCCGGCCAGCGGAGGACGGTCGGGACGGTCCTCGACGGGTTCCTCGGCCGCCTGCCCACGGACGACGCCTGCCGCACCGTCACCGTGACGGACTGGCTCCACAACCGGCCGCCCAGCCATGACGCGCTGGACCGGTCGGCGGGCGCCGTCACTCGGGCCGCGCCCGCGGCGCTCGTCGGCTGCGGTGACGATCTCATGAAGGCCAAGGAATGGATGGGCGCCCGCGCGCGGTACCAGCAACTGCTCGACCAGTATCCCCAGGACGGGCTCGCGGGCGCGGCGAAGAACGGGGTCAGGCAGGCCACGCTGTCGATCGAGCTGGCGCACGTCCGGAGCCTGCTTGAAGATGCGTATTCCGGCGAGCAGCAGCCCCAATATTGCAGTTCACCGGGGAAGTACAGCGGGGCCCGTGCCTATGGCAAGGGCGTCAACCGGGCGCTGTTCTACGGGAACGACGAGTACACGGACGATCTCCCCGGGAAATGGCGCGTCAAGGACGTCGCCAACGCCGTCCTCATCGTCTGCGTGGGGGAGCGGAAACAGGGAAGCGTCGTCGAGTCGTGCACCTATCGGAGCAAGAGCTCCGGGAAGCTGTACCGGGTGAGCTTCCACAAGGTCGCGCTTCCGGTGAAGGTGTACGAGCTGCGGACGGGCAGGCTCGTGGCCGACCGGAAAGTGCAGATCGGCGGCCGGAGCTGCCCGTCCGTCATCAGATACCGCTCGTCCTTTCTCGACGATTTCGGCCCGGACCCCGACCGGTACGTGAACCCGTCCAAGAGCGACGTGCGCGCCGCCTTCGAGCCGCTGATCGACCGGTGACCGGCGGACGGGACCGGTGACCTCGGAGCATCACCGGCCCGTCCAGCGCGGGGGAACGGCCGGGACGTCGGCGAGCCGCTCCCGGAGCGGGCATTCGTGCGGGATCAGCCGCCGCTGAACCGCGTCCCGAGTCCGGTGGCGGGGGCGTCCGGGGACGACGGAACGGCCGCTCCCAGCTCCGCCTGCGCGAAGGCGGCGAGGTCGGCGTCGCAGACCGCCCAGCGCTCCCCCCTCCACACGACCGACCAGCGGGCTTCGACGTCATGGTCCGACCATGTGCACCCGCCCTCCGCGCTCTTGCTGCCCCGCGCATGGAGCGCCGGGTCGTGCGGCATCACCATGAGGACGCCGCAGTCCGGCCACTGCACCTTGTCGTAGAACGCCATGAAGCTCCTCTCGTCGGTCGCGTGCGCGCGGCGAAACTGAGACGCCCGAGGTGCGGCTCCGGATGGCGGGGCCGTCGTCCGGTTGTGCGCGTCCGGTGACCGTGGGTGGCTGGATGCGGTCAGTTGGTGAGGGGTGTGCGAGATTGTCGCGGGGTGTGGTTACCCTGCCGTGATCTGGTGGTTCACGTGGTGTCCGGGTGGGGTGCATGGGCGAAGAGGCGGCGGGACAGGTCGTCGGGCGGGTACTGGGGACGCAGTCGGCGACGCCGCTGTCGTTCTGGGTCGGGCTCGAACCGGGGACGGTCCTCCAGCTGGACGAGGTCGTCGCGGCGACCCGGGAGGTGCCGGGGCGGGGCGAGGTCCTCATCGCCGGGGTCGTGACGAACGTCGAGGCGCGGCACGAGGGCGCCGCGTACGACTCGGACGTGTTCCTCATCGTCCAGGGCGTGCTGCCCGCCGCGGTCGTGGAGTCGGCCGAGGTCACGGTGACGCGCGTCGAGCCCGAGGTGTACGTGCCGCCGCTGCCCGGCACGGTCGCGCGCCGGGCGGGGGAGAAGGAGCGGGAACGAGCGCTGTACTTCGACGTCATGGAGCGGCGGGTGCCGGTCGGGCTGGGCCGCGACGGCGAGCCGATCCACGTCAACCTGGAGTTCCTGGACGGGACGCGCGGCGCCCACGTTTCGATCTCGGGCATCTCCGGGGTCGCGACGAAGACGTCCTTCGCGACGTTCCTGCTGTATTCGATCTTCAATTCGGGCGCGCTGGGCGCCGAGGCGCACAACACCAAGGCGCTGATCTTCTCGGTGAAGGGCGAGGACCTGCTCTTCCTCGACCACGCCAACAAGCGCCTGGACGACGACGCGCGCGCCGCCTACCGGAAGCTGGGCCTGGAGCCGGGGCCGTTCGGCAGCGTGCACGTGTTCGCGCCGCCGCGTCCGGGCGACCCCAACGGGACGCCCCACGTCTCGGCCCGCACCCAGGACGTGAGCCCGTTCTACTGGACGCTCGCCGAATTCTGCCGCCAGGAGCTGCTGCGGTTCGTCTTCGCCGACGCCGAGGACGAGCGGGCGCAGTACACGATGCTCATCGGGCAGGTCGCGGCCCGGCTGGCGCGGCTCGCGGAGCCGGTCGGCGGCGCCGTCAAGCTGCGGGCCTCCGACGACGCCGAGCCCGTGGTCTGCCGCACCTACGACGACTTCGTCCGGTTCATCGAGGAGACGCTGACCGACGAGGGCACGCGCCACGCGTGGGGCGCCGGGCTCATGGGCCTCGGGACGGTGAACGCGTTCCTGCGGCGGCTGCGGTCGTCGGTCCGGCCGCTGTCGCCGATCGTGCGCGGCGACCTGTCGTCCGACGCGTCCATCGACACCGAGGCGCAGGTCACCGTCGTCGACCTGCACAACCTGCCCGACCGCGCGCAG
This sequence comes from Actinomadura sp. KC216, assembly GCF_004348535.1. Lineage (GTDB taxonomy): Bacteria > Actinomycetota > Actinomycetes > Streptosporangiales > Streptosporangiaceae > Spirillospora. The sequence goes on along the minus strand of NZ_SMJX01000197.1, from coordinate 9,316 downwards.
CGGTTCGTGGTCGGGGTGGTGCTGCGCGGCGAGTTCGCGCGCAAGGAGAGCACGGGCAGCGCCCGGCCGCTGCTGTTCGTGGTGCTGGACGAGCTGAACAAGTACGCGCCCCGCGAGGGCGGCTCCCCGATCAAGGAGATCCTGCTGGACGTGGCCGAGCGCGGCCGCTCGCTCGGCGTGATCCTCATCGGCGCGCAGCAGACGGCGTCGGAGGTGGAGCGCCGCATCGTCGCGAACTGCGCGGTGCGGGTCGCGGGGCGGCTCGACGCGGCGGAGGCGGCGCGCGGGGAGTACGGCTGGCTGCCCCCGGCGGCGCGGGCGCGGGCCACGATCGCCAAGCCCGGGACGATGTTCGTCGGGCAGCCGGAGATCCCGGTGCCGCTCGCCGTCGAGTTCCCGTTCCCGGCGTGGGCGACCCGTCCGGCCGAGGCTGAAGCGCGCGAGCCGTCGCGGACGACGGCGGGGACGACGGCGCGGGCGGCGCGCGATCCGTTCGCGGGGCTCGGCGACGTGGGCGACGACGACGAAGTTCCCCCCTTCTGAGGAGGCTGGAGCCGACATGAAGTTCCTGCACACCGCCGACTGGCACGTCGGCAAGGTGCTCCGGGGCCGGTCGCGGTTCGACGAGCACGTGAGGGTGCTGGACGAGCTGGTCGGCATCGCCCGCGAGGAGGACGTCGACGCGGTCATCGTCGCCGGGGACGTGTTCGACGGCGCGGTCCCGACGCCGCCGTCGCAGGCTCTGGTGATGAAGACGCTGATGGCGCTGCAGGAGGGCGGCCGGGAGGTGGTCGTCCTGGCCGGGAACCACGACGATCCCCGGCTGCTGGACGACGTGTACCGGCCGGTGCTGGGGCGGCTCGGCATCCGCGTGATCGGGAGGTTCCGGCGCCCGGACGCGGGCGGCCTGCTCTCGTGGACGGCCAGGACCGGGGAGCCGGTCAGGCTCGCGGCGATGCCGTTCCTGTCGCAGCGGTACGTCGTCCGGGCGCTGGAGGCGCTCACCGGCACGCCCGACCAGCACAACCGCGACTACGCGCACCGGTTCGCGCGGCTCGCCGAGGCGCTCACCGAGGGCTTCGAGGCCGACACCGTCAACCTGATCGCGGCGCACGGCACGCTCCCGGGCGGGAGGCTCGGCGGCGGCGAGCGCGAGGCGCAGACGATCTTCTCGTACTACTTCGAGCCGGCCGCGTTCCCGCCGACCGCGCACTACGCCGCGCTCGGCCACCTGCACCGGCGGCAGCGGATGCCCGGCCCGTGCCCCATCTGGTACAGCGGGTCGCCGATCGCCGTCGACTTCGGCGAGGAGAGGAACACGCCGGGCGCGCTGGTGGTGGAGGCGTCGCCGGGGCGCCCGGCCGACGTCCGCGAGGTGACGCTGAAGAGCGCCCGCGTCCTGCGGACGGTCACCGGCACGCTCGGCGAGCTGGAGGCGATGGCGGGCGGGCTCGGCGACGCCTGGCTGCGCGTCGTCGTGGCGGAGAAGCCGCGCGCCGGGCTGGCCGACGACGTCCGGGAGGTCCTCCCGAACGCGCTGACCGTGGACGTCGACGAGGCGTTCCGGCCCACCGCCACGCGGCGGCGCACGGCCGTCACGGGCGCCGACGCCCCGACGCCGCGGGAGCTGTTCCGCGCCTACCTCGACCACAAGGGCCACGAGGACGAACGGGTCATTGCGCTGTTCGACCGGCTCTACGACGAGCTCGACGACCGCGACCGGGAGGGCTGAGCCGATGCGTCCGCTGTGCGTCCACATGGACGACTTCTGCAGCTACCGCGAGCCGACGTCCGTCAGCCTGCACGACGTCGACTACTTCGTCCTGGTCGGGCCCACGGGGGCGGGGAAGAGCACGGTCATCGACGCGATCTGCTTCGCCCTCTACGGGTCGGTGCCCCGCTGGGGGAAGGAGAACGTGATCAGGCTGGCGCTGGCGCCGTCCGCCACCTCCGGCAGGGTGGCGCTGGTGTTCGAGGCGGCCGGACGCCGGTACGGGGTCGTCCGCGCGCTGGCCCGCACCAAGCAGTCGGTGACGACGAAGGAGGCGCGGCTGGACGAGCTGGACCCGTCCGTCGACCCGGCGGACGGCATCGAGGAGATGCTCGCCGCACAGGTCCGGACCATCGCCGACGGCCCCGACCCGGTGACCGCTGCCGTCGAGCGCGTCACCGGCCTGGAGTTCCGCTATTTCACGCAGTGCGTCGTCCTCCCGCAGGGCCGTTTCGCCGACTTCCTCCAGGCCGAGCCGAGGAAGCGGCAGGACCTCCTCGTCCAGCTCCTCGACGCCGGGACGTTCGAGGTCATCATGAAGCGGGCGGGGGAGGAGGCCAAGGTCGCCGAGGCGCGGGCGCAGGCGGCCGAGGCGCAGCTGGCGAAGGTCGGCGCCGTGGACGAGGCCGCCGAGACGGCGGCGCGGCAGCGGGTGGAACGGCTGGAAACACTCGGCGACCAGGTCCGCTCGGCGCTGGACGAGCTGCGCCGCACCGACGACACCATCCGCGACCGCGACGCCGACGCCGCCGACGCCGCGCGCTCGCTCGACGCGCTGGCCGCCCTCGCCATGCCCGAGGACGTCCCGACCCTCGCGGACGACCTCAAGACCGCGACCGGCGCGGCGGAGCGGGCGGCGCGCGAGGCGGCCCGGCACGAGGAGGCGGAGTCGGCCGCCCGGGAACGCCTCGCCGCGCTCGGTGACAAGGCCGTCCTCGACCTGGCGGCCAGGGCGCATCGCGATCACGCCCGGCTCACCGAGGAGATCGAGACCGTCCGCGCGGAGGCGGAGCAGGCGCGCCGGGAGGCCGCCGACGCCGAAGCGGACGTCGCCGTCGCGCAGGCGAACCTCCAGCAGGCGCAGGAGGAACTGCAGCGCACGCGCGACGCGCACACCGCCGCCGACCTCGTCCAGCGGCTCGCCGTCGGCGAACCGTGCCCGGTCTGCCTGCGCGAGGTCACCGAACCGCCGGAGCGGCACGCCCCGCCCGCCCTCGGCGCCGCCGACCGCAAGGTGAAGGCCCGCGCCCGCGACCTCGAAACCGCGCAGGACGCGCTCCGGAGGCTCGAACGCGAAGCGGACCGGCGCGACGAGAAGCTGGACGGGCTGCGGCGCCAGCTCGACGCGCAGGACGAGCACATCCGCGCCCACCCGGACGCGGATGACGTCCAGCGCCGCCTCGACGCGATCGGCGCGGCCGAAGCGGACGCCGAGCGGGCGCGGCAGGACCTGCTCTCCGCCCGCGCCGACCTGGCCAAGGCCGAACGGCTCCTCGCCGGGCTGAACGACGAGGCGGGCAGAGCGCAGCGCACACTGGACGAGGCCCGCGACACGGTCGTCGCGTTCGGCGCCCCGGCCGTCGACCGGACCGACCTGCACGCCGCCTGGACGACCCTGCTCAATTGGCGCGACCAGGAGGCGGCGCGCCGCGGCGAAGCGGCCGAGACCCTCGCGAACGAGCTGAGCGACCTCCGGGCCCGGCGCGACGACCGGCGCCGCGCGCTCGCCGCCGCGCTGGACGCCCACGAGATCGCCGTGCCCGCGACCATCGACACCGACACCGTCCGCGATGCCGTCCTGAACGCCCGGAACCAGGCGGAGAACCGGCTGGCGGACGTCCAGCGCGACCGGCGCCGCGCCGAGGAGCTGGCGGGCGAGATCCGCAAGCACCAGCAGGACGCCGCCGTCGCGCAGGACCTCGCCCGGCACCTGCGCGCCAACAACTTCGAGAACTGGCTGTGCGGCGAGGCCCTGGCACTGCTGGTCGACACCGCGTCCGAGACGCTGCGGGAGCTGTCGGGCGGGCAGTTCGAGTTCGTCCTGGACGACAGGAACGCGATCGAGGTGACCGACCACACCGAGGCGGGGCTGCGGCGCAGCGTCCGGACGCTGTCCGGCGGGGAGACGTTCCAGGCGTCCCTCGCGCTCGCGCTGGCGCTCTCGGACCAGATCGCCCGGCTCGGCGGCGGCGCCGCCCGCAGCCTGGACTCGATCTTCCTGGACGAGGGCTTCGGCACCCTCGACCCGGCGACGCTCGACACGGTCGCGACGACGCTGGAGCGGCTGACGTCGGGGGGTGACCGTATGGTCGGCATCGTGACGCACGTTCCGGCGCTCGCCGAGCGCGTTCCCGTCCGGTTCGACGTGTCGCGCGACCACACCGGCTCGCATCTGGAGAAGAGGAGCACGTGACCACGGCACCCCCGGCCGGGACGGCCGCCCCCGCCATCACCGTCGACCCCTGGGACCCGGGGTACGCGACCTCGCTGACCGCGGAGGCGATCGGCGAGCTGGACGCGTCGTCCGTCCAGCTCGACCTGGAGGTGGAGCTGCCGTCCGGGCGGTGGCGGCCGATCACCCCGGCCGCAGAGGGCCTCCCGCCCGCCGGGCTGATCGTCGCCGACGGGGTGCGCCGCATCGAGGCCCGCGTCTGGGTCGGCGACCCGGACGGAGGCCGACCGGACGGACGCCATCCGGGCGGAGGCCACCCGGACGGGGAGATGCCCGCGCCGGGGATCGCCGCGTCGTGCGCGGCCGGGCTGGTGCGCTGCACGCCCGGCGGCCCGGCCGAGCTCGCCGAGGTGGACGTGCGCCGCTCGCTGTTCACGCCGTCCCCGCACGCCGCCGACCTGACCACCTGGGCGGGCACGTACACGGCGGTGCGGGCCAAGGGCGGCGCCGCCGAGCAGCTGTCACAGGCGCTCCAGCAGCAGCTGTCGGACATCGAGGTCGGCCTCGCGACCCGCTACCGGACGGCGTCCGGCCACGACGGCGACCTCCTCATCGTGGACGGCCCGCTCCGGGGCCGCGCCCACCTCCCGCGCACCATCGGCTACGTGAAGACGCACCACGCCGCCTACCTGAAGGGCGCCGAGCTGGCCGTCCTCACCGCGCTGCGGCCGGGCGAGCGCACGCCCGTGTTCCTGATGACGACGAGCTGGGCGCGGCACTCCTGGTACCTGCGGCTGCCGACGCCGTCCGCCGCGCCGTGGGCGGGCATCGCGCGCTGCGAGGCCGCCCCCGACCTGCCGCGCGACGCGGTCGTGGAGCTCGCCGACCACAGCGCGGCGATCATCCCCGGGCTGGCCGGGGTCGACTACAAGGACCCGCGGGCGCCGCAGAACCTCGTCCCGATCGGTGGGCTGGAGAAGCTCCTCCGCCACCGCCTCGGCGACGCGGGTCTCCTCTATCGCGCCCTCCGCACCGCCACCGCGCGCCGCTCCTAAGCCCCGCTTCCGCCGGTGGCGAGGCGGACGGCGATCTTGTCCTCGATGTCCTTGGGGGCGCTCCCGGCGTAGCCGTTGAAGACGGTGGAGAAGACGAGCAGGCGGCCGTCCCGGTCCCGGACGTAGCCGGACAGGGCCGTGACGCCGGTCATCGTGCCCGTCTTCGCGTGGACGTTCCCCTCCGCGGCGGTGCCCCGCATCCGTTTCGCGAGGGTCCCGCCGGTCAGCCTGCCGGGCTTCCCGGCGACGGGCAGCGACGCGTACCAGGCGCCGAACCACGGCTGTTCCCGCGCGTTCCGCAGCAGGGTGCTGAGGAACCTGGGCGTCGTCCTGTTGGAGCGGGCGAGGCCCGAGCCGTCCGTCATGGTGATCTGCGAGGTGCCGGCGCCGAGCCGCTCCGCGTGGGCGGTGACGGCGGGCAGCCCGGCCGCCCACGTGCCGCTGCCGCGCACCTTCCGGCCGATCGCCTTCACGAGCGTCTCGGCCATGACGTTGTTGCTGAGCTTCATGAACGGCTTGGCGAGCTGCGAGAGCGGCATGGACGTGCGCGTCGCGATCGTCTCGGCGCTTCCGGGCGTCCGGCCTCGCTTCGTCGTGCCCGCCACGCGGACGCCGTGCGCCTTCAGGGCGCGGCGGAACACGTCCGCCGCGTAGAGCGTCGGGTGCTCCACCGTCCGCAGGACGCGGGCCTTCGGCGCACCGGCCGGAAGCCTGCCCGTGATCGTGATCGTGCCGGAGCCGTTCCGCCGGTTCACCGCGAGGGTGGACGACGACCCGCGCGGCCCCGTGGTGGCCCTGTTGTCGATCTTCACCACGCCGGTGGCGGGACGCAGCCCGGCCTTGACCCGCCTCCCCGGACGGGTCGCGGCCACCCCGACCTCGACCGAGCCCGCGTCGAAGTCGGCGTTGGGGGAGACGGTGAGGGCTGAGATCCGCCCCGCGTACGCGTACTGGAGGTCGCCCGTGTCCCAGCCGTCCGGGACGCGGTCGGCGTCGAACCAGGTGTCGTCCGCGACGAGGTCGCCCGTGACCTCCTTGACGCCCTTCTCCGCGACGGCGGCGGCGAGCCGTCCGTAATCGGCCGCCCGCATGGTGGTGTCGCCGGTGCCCTTGAGGTAGAGGTTCCCGCCGTCGGTGCCGACCGTCGTCCTGAACCGGTATCCGCCGCCGAGGACGCCGAAGGCGGCGGCGGACGTCGGCAGCTTGTTGTTCGACGCCGGCATGGCCCTCGCGCCGCCGTTGCGGTCGTACAGGACCCTCCCGGACCGGGCGTCGCGCACGACCACCCCGACCTTCGCGCCCTTGAGGCGCCGGTCCTTGAGGACGGCGTCCAGATCCCTGCCGAGATCGCCGTCCGGGGCGGCGGCAGGGCTCTCACCAGGGGCGGCGTCGGCGGGAGCGGCGCCGGCACCCCCGGCGATCAGGCTCCCGGCGAGCGGCACGGCCACCCAGAGACTGCGGATGATCATGTCGCGGAGTGTAGGGGTCCCTCTTCTACTACGCGCGGTGAGCGCGCAGACTTGGCAGAAGGAGGGCAGGCACATGGACGAAGCAGAAAGGATTCAGCGACCGCACGTCCTGTTCGGCTTCGACGGGACGGCGGAGAACGACGCCGCGCTGCGCTGGGCGGTCGACGAATCGCGGCGGCGCGGCCTCGACCTGGTGATGTGCCACTGCTGGCACTGGCCCTACGCGAGCGGCCACGTCGACCGCGACGCCGAGGCGATCAGGAAGCGGGCGGGGGAGAACCTGCTGGAGCAGGGCGTCCGCCGGACCCGCGAGCTCGGTGCGGAGGCGGTGCACGGGCGGCTGATGCGCGGGCCGGTCGCCGAGGCGCTGCTGCGCGCGTCCGCCACCGCGGAGCTGGTCGTGATCGGCGCGCACGAGCGGCCGGACGAGGGGGCGACGGCGCTGGAGGTCCCCGCGCGGGCGGCCCGGCCGGTGATCGTCGTCCCGGACGGCAGCGGCGGGCGGCGCGAGCTGGTCGTGGCGGGCGTCGACGGGACGGCCCGCTGCGACGCCGCGCTCGGGTTCGCCTTCGAGGAGGCGGCGCTGCGCGACTGGGACCTGCACGTCGTCTACGGCTGCTGGGAGCCCGGCGCGGTGACCGAGTCCGAGCTGGCGCTGTTCAACGACCGGGAGCTGCTGGAGAAGACGCGCGCCGCCGAACTGGAGGAGGCCGTCGCGCCGTGGCGGGAGCGCCACCCGGCGATCGGCATGCGGGTGTCGCTGCTGCTGGAACGCCCGTGCGAGGCGCTGCGCGACGCGGTCGGGGACGCCGGCCTACTGGTCCTCGGCGATCGCGGCACCGGCTCGGATCCCCTCGGCGCGACCAGCACCCGGATGCTCGGCCACGCCCGCTGCCCCGTCGCGATCGTCCCGGGCCGCAGACCCGGCTGACGCTCGGGGCGGGCGCCCCGAGCGCTAGGGCTTGCGGAGGACGCCGCCGTACTCGGTGGGGTCGCGGCTGAGCCGGGACGCGCCGTCGTACGGCTGGAGCTCGGCGGGCACGGGCGCGAGGGGCGGCTGGTCCGGGTCGGGACGCCAGTCGACGATGTCGACCAGGCCGGGTTCGACGGGCACCAGCCCCTCCGGCAGGAGCGCGTCGGTCTCGGCCCGGTCGCGGGTCTGCCAGCGCAGCCCGGCGCCGTTCGAGCGGGAGTCGATGTCGGCGGCGCGCTCGCGGTCGGAGCAGACGATCCCGGTGAACGCCAGATGGCTGCCGGAGACGGCGCGGTCCATGATGGTGCGCAGGATGCGGCGCGGGTCGTCGGCGTCGACCAGGTGGTGGCCGACGGACAGGAACAGCACGGCGACCGGCTTGCTGAAGTCGATGAGCCGCTTCACGTCCGGGTGGGCGAGGATGGCCTCCTGGTCGGACATGTCGGCGGTGATCACGGCGGTGGAGCCGTCGATCGCCAGCAGCGCGCGGGCGTGCACGAGGACGATCGGGTCGATGTCGACGTAGACGACGTTGGCGTCGGGCGCGAACCGCCGCGCGACCTGGTGCACGTTGTCGTTGGTCGGCAGCCCGCAGCCCATGTCGATGAACTGCCGGATCCCGGCCTCCTGCGCCAGGTATCGGACGGCCCGATACAGGAACTGCCGGTTCTGCCGGGCGAGGTCGATGAACTCGGGGAAGTCCGGCAGGTTCTGCAGCATGAACCGGCGGTCGGCCTCGTAGTTGTCCTTGCCGCCCAGCGCCCATCCGTAGATGCGGGCGGCGGTGGGCACGTCGTGGTGGATCTCCGCGGGGATGACCTCGTCTGCAGCCACGGCGTACTCCTGACCCGTCCGAAAAGCGAGTTGTCCAGCATCTCAGAATAGCGGGCCGTGTCCCGTTCCATGCCGGAACCGGAAAGAAACGATCATGGTTTTCCGACGAGCGCGGCGGTGGCGTCCAGCGCCGGGTCGGCGGGCAGGGCCGGGTCGAGGATCAGCTGCAGCATCAGGCCGTCCAGCAGCGCGGTGACCAGCATGGCGGTGCCCTCGCGGCGCTCGGCGGGCCAGTCCGGGCACAGCTCCGCCAGCCGCGCGGCGACCCGGCCGCGGACGGCCCGCGCCCAGTCCCGCCGCTCCGCGCCCATCCGCGGATCGCGCAGCGCCCTGACCAGCAGCTCCGCCGCCAGCCGCAGGTTCCGCTCGCCGGCGATCATGTCCGGGACGAGGTCGCGCAGCGCCTGCACCGCGGCCGGGGTGTCCGGCGCGGCGAGCAGCGCGTCCACCACCGGATCGATGATCATCTCACCGGCCCGCTGCGCCACGGCGACGTGCAGCCCTGGCAGCCCATTGAAGTAGTGGTGCAGCAGGCCCGGCCTGATCCGGGCGCGGTCCGCGACGGCGCGGGCCGTGATCGCGGGCCAGCCGCCCTCGGCGAGCAGATCCAGGCCGATCCGGACGAGCTGGTCTCGGCGCGCCCGGCCGCGAGGAGTCGCCGGGCGGCGAGCGCCGGGCGGGTCCTCCTGCGTCATGCCTCTCAAGCTATCCCAACGGTTGCACCGTGCAAAGATCGCCCGCGGCGAGTCGAGCGGAGCTCGTCCGTTGATTGGTGGTGGGTGGGGGCTGGAGGACGGTGGGTCGAGCGGAGCTCGTCCGTTG
>NZ_SMJX01000196.1 GCF_004348535.1 Actinomadura sp. KC216 | reverse complement strand
GGCTGCCAACGGGTGGCAGGCAGGCTGGCTGCCGGCGGCGGCCGCGCTGCCGATGCGCAGCGGGGCGGGCTGCGGGTAGGCGATGGGTCGGCGGGCGGCTGCGGGCCGGCGATGGCGAGTTGCCGGTCGTCGGCCCGTCGACTTCCGGCCGACGGCCTTGCGGCTGCGGCGGGCGTCGGACTGTGGCGGGCTGTGGTGCCTGTTCCGTGGGCGCGCTCGCGTCGTTCCCGGGGGCGCGCACGTTGCGGGACGAGAACGCTCCAGCGGGACGGCGTCAGGCGGCCGCGCGGATCACCTAGAGGGTCACACGGCCGCGTGCAGCCAGCGGACGGGGGCGCCGTCGCCGGCCCGGCGGAAGGGCTCCAGCTCGTTGTCCCACGGGGTGCCGAGCAGGCGGTCCAGCTCGATCTCCAGGGTGGTCTTGCCGACCGCGGCGTTCGCCATGACGGAGCGGAGCCGGTCCTCGGGGACCATGATGTCGCCGTTGGCCCCGATCACGCCGGTGAACACCCCGAGGGACGGGGTGAAGCTGAACCGGACACCGTCGGTGCCCGGGGTGGGATCCTCAGTGGCCTCGAACCGGACCAGCTTCCACGTGCGCAGCGCGGAGGTGATGCCGGCGGCGGTACCCGGCCTCCCCTCCCAATGAAGTTCGGCGCGCAACGTTCCCGGTGCGGCCGCCTGATCTGTCCACTCAAGGGAAACGGGCACACCGAGAACACCTGCGGCGGCCCACTCGATGTGCGGGCTCAGCGCAGGCGGCGCGGAGTGGACGTAAAAAACGCCACGTGCGGTCACCGGACCTCCTGGATCTGTACCGAGGCTCGTCTTCCCCTACGGCCTCGTACGTCCCAAGTCGGCGTCCGCGTCCCTCATTGTGCATCATCGGCACGAGTCGCACCACCGTGAGAGCACGGATTATCGAACGCTTGACCACAGGATGCACATCGTTCACGGGCGCTGACGGACCAGGTTAGGGCCTGCGGCGCCGCCGCGCGGCGAAAGTTCAAGACGATCGCGTCCGGCTCCGGCCGTGTTCCGCTGTCCGTTATCGGTCACGAACCGTCGCCTCGCGGGCACGATGAGTGCAGGGGCCGGGCCGATGCGAGAGCGAGGACGGATGTTCGATCAACAGGCGCGACTGGACCGGGTGCTCGCGCGGCACCGCGACGCGATCGTGGTGGAGCCGGTGCCGGGACGTCCGGCGCTGATCCGCCGGGACGAAATCCTGGTATCCGGTCAGGACGCCGCCGCGGCCGAGAGCCTCGTGCGTCGCTGGTACGACTCGCGGGACGACGAGCGCGGGGTCACGCGGCTGCGGCTGCGCGCGGCGGCGAAGGTCGACGTGTGCGAACTCACGGCCGGGCTCGGCGCCGGCGCCCCGGTAGCGGACGGGCGGCGCCACCGGTTGAGCGTGTCGCCGAACCATCTCGTCCACGGGCAGCCGATGTGGTGGAGCGGACCCGCGGACCTGCCCCGTCCGGCCGCGCCCGTGCCCGCACCCGAGTCCGCCCGGTCGCAAAGGGACGTGACGGTCGCGATCCTCGACACCGGCCTGTCGCCGCATCCGTGGTACGCCGACGCGGAGTGGTACCGGGAGCAGCGCGCCGAGGTGGAGGAGATCCTCGACGCCGACCTCGACTACGAGCTGGACGCGCAGGCGGGGCACGGCACGTTCATCGGGGGCGTGGTGCTGCGGCACGCGCCGTCCGCGCGGCTCCTGGCGCGCCGCGTCATCGGCGGCGACGGCGTCGGCGACGAGCTGGACGTCATCCGCGCGCTGGAATGGCTCGCCGAGCACCGGCGCGCCGACGTGGTGAACATCTCGCTCGGCTGCCACACCTACGACGACCGCCCGTCCCCCGTGCTGGCGCGGGCGGTCGCGGCCCTCGGCCGCCGGACGGTCGTGGTGGCGTGCGCGGGGAACACCGCGACCGACCGCCCGTTCTGGCCGGCGGCGATGAAGCCCGTCGTCGGCGTCGCGGCGCTGGACGGCGACGTCCGGGCCGCGTTCTCCAACCACGGCTGGTGGGTGGACGCGTGCGCCCAGGGCGTGGACGTGACCAGCACGTTCGTGCGGTTCGACGGGCCGCGCCCGCCCGTGCGCGGCATCGACCCCGACCTGTTCGACGGCTACGCGACCTGGAGCGGAACGTCGTTCGCGACGCCCGCGGTGGCGGGGCGGATCGCCGGTCTCGCGGCGGCGGAGGGCGTCGACGCGGTCACCGCGGCCGACCGCGTGCTCGATCCGGCGGTGCACCCCGTCCTGCCGGATCTCGGGGTCGTGGTCGGTTCTGGAGAACGGCTCGGCCGCGAAGCGGCGATCGTCCACGCGGAGTGACTCATCGATGCCATAGGGTGAGTACTTAGCGGGGGGCCTCGGGAGGAGACTTCGGTGGCCCATTGGGACGACAGTACGGACGAGCTGGTGGTCCGGGCGCGCGGCGGCGACGGCGACGCATGGGCTCGGCTGGTGGATCGGCACAGCGGGCTGCTGTGGTCGATCGCCCGCTCGCACGGGTTGAACGACGCCGATGCCGGCGACGTGGTGCAGACCACGTGGCTGCGGCTGGTGGAGCGCATCGACACGCTGCGCGACCCGGGCGCGACGCCATGCTGGCTGGCGACGACCGCGCGGAACGAGAGCCTGCGGCTGGTCCGCCGGCGCGCCCGCGACCTTCCGCTCGTGCCCGCGCCGCGCGCGCCGGAGCCGAGCGCGCCGGAGCCGGGCCCTGACCGGGTCGTGCTCGACCGGGAGCAGGTCGGGCAGGTCGGCGCGGCGCTCGACGCGCTGCCGCGGCGCTGCCGGACGCTGCTGCGGCTGTTCGCGCTCGCGCCGAGCCAGGCCGAGCTCGCCGCCGCGCTCGGCATCCCCGTCGGCAGCGTCGGCCCGACCCGGGCGCGCTGCCTGGACGCGCTGCGGAGGCTCGTGCCGTGAACGACGACGAACTGCTGGCGGGCATCCGCGACGCGTTCAACGTGCTGGACCCGGTGCCGGACGGCGTGCTGGCGGCGGCGCGCGCGTCGATCGCGTGGCGGGCGGAGGGAGCGACGCTGGCGGAGCTGGCGCGCGACCGGGGCGGGCAACCGGCGGCCGGGCTCCGCGGCGCGGCGGGCCGCGTGCTGACGTTCGCCTGCCCCGGCACCGAGGTGGAGATCGAGGTGGCGGAGCACGGCCGGGACCGCGAGCTCACCGGGCGGCTCGTGCCGTCCGCGCCCGCGCTCGTCCAGGTCCGGCACCGGGACCTGCCACCGGACGCGATCACGACGCGCGCCGAACCCGCCGGGCTGTTCTGCGTGCCGCGCGTGCCGGCGGGCCTGGTGAGCCTGGTCTTCCGGCTGGACGACGGCACATCGATCGTCACGAGCTGGATCCGCCTGTGACCGGGCAGGACGAGCGCGCGCTCCTCCGGCTGACCGCCACCGACCCGGCCGCCGCGTACACGCGGGCGCTCACGCTGCTGAACGACGGCGGCGGAGCGCCCGCGCTTCGGGTGGCCGGGTTGCGGGTGGCCGGGCTCGCCGCCAAGGAGCTGGGACGGCTGGACGAAGGGCTCGCTCTCCTTCATGAAGCCTTGGAACTGGCCGACGACGTCTATACGGCTGCGCAGGTGCGGATGAATCTCGTCGGGCTGCTTACGGCTCGCGGTGACATCGCTGGGGCGCTGGCCCACGCGGAGGAGGCCGAAAGCGTCCTGGAGGGCCCGGACGCAGACCGCCTGGCCGCGAACAAGGCGTGCGCCCTGGCAAGGGCCGGACGCCTTGACGAAGCACACGATGTGGCCGCGCACGCCTTGCCCCGTCTAAGGGATGGGCACGATCCGGCCGCTCTGAACGGCCTCCTCACGAACCTGGGGCTGGCGCGGGCCTTTCGTGGTGACTTCGCTGGGGCGGAGTCCGCGCTGGTGGAAGCGGTTGCGGTAGGTGAAGCGGCTGGGCTGCGTCATCAGACTGCGATGGCCAAGAGCAATCTCGGCTTCGCCGTGGCCCGGCATGGGGATGTCCCGCGCGCGCTTCGGCTCTATGCAGAGGCCGAGCCCGATCTGTCCGGGGAACGCTTGGCGCAATGCCGGTTCGATCAGGCGGAGACGCTGATCATGGCGGGTTTGCCTGGTGAGGCGCGTCCTGCTCAGGGCGCGGTGGGCGTCCGGTGAACGGTCTGCCGTCCTGCTGCGTTCGGCCATGGCCACGGCCGAACGGCTGGAGAGCGGCGGCTGGGCCGACGCCGCCGACGAGGCCCGGATCGTCGCCGCGCGCGTGGCGCTGTCCCTGGGCAGACCGGCCGGGCACCTGCTCTCGTCCGTCGGACGGGCGAGCGGCCCCGCGTCCGCGCAGATCGCCGCCTGGCACGCCGCCGCCCTCGAACGTTCCGCCCGGGCCGACCGCAAGGGCGCGGTGGCCGCGGTACGCCTCGGCCTCCAGGTGACCGAAGACCACGCGGAGGCGCTCGGCGCGCTGGATCTGCGGGCCCGCGCGTCGGGGCTCGCCACCGAACTCGCCGAGCTCGGTCTCGACCTGGCCGGTTCGGCACGGGAACTCCTCGCGATCGAGGAACGGCGGCGGGCGATCGCGCGTCCGGCGCGCGTCCGTCCGCCGAAGGATCCGGAGCGGGCGGCGGCCCTGGCGGCGCTGCGCGCCCTCAGCGTCGAGCGCACGGCCGACACGGCGCGGGCGGGCACCGCGCCGCCGGTGCTGTCGCGGGAGATGGCGGACCTGGAGGCGAAGGTGCGGGCGCGGACGCGCCACCGCCCGAGCGGCGCCGCCCCGCCCCGCTCCGCGGGCATCGCCGAGATCGCCGCCGCGCTCGGTGATCGCGCCCTGGTCGAGATGCTCGCGATCGGCCCGGACCTGCACGCCGTCACGATCATCGACGGCCTGCTCCAGCGCCACCACCTGGGGACGCGCGACGCGGTCGTGCAGCAGGCGGGCCTGCTCCGCTACGCCGTCCGCCGCCTCGCCGGGAACGACCGCGACCCGCAGGCGCTCGACGCCCTCGCCGGCGCGGCCGGGCGCCTCGACGGCCACCTGCTCGCCCCGCTGCGCGCCGACCTCGACGGGCGCGATCTCGTCATCGCCCCGACCGGCGCGCTGCACGGCCTGCCCTGGGCGGTGCTTCCGTCGCTGGCCGGGCGGCCGTTCACGATCGTGCCGTCCGCCAGCGCCTGGCTGCGCGCCCACGACGCCGGTCCTGTGGACGGGCATACGGTCCTCGTCGCGGGGCCCGATCTCCGCCATGCCGGACGCGAGATCGACGCCCTGCGACCCCTCTACCCGGACGCCATCGTCCTGGACGGCGAGAACGCGCGCGCGGAAACCGTCCGCGACGCCCTGGACGGCGCGTCCGTCGCCCACATCGCGGCGCACGGCGAGTTCCGGCAGGGCAACGCCCTGTTCTCGCGCCTGCGCCTCGCCGACGGGCCGCTGCTGGTCCACGACCTGGACGAGCTGACCGTCCCGCCGCGCGTGATCGTCCTGTCCGCGTGCGACATCGGCCGCGCCGACGAGGGCGACGCCGTCCTCGGCATGGCGGGCGTCCTCCTCGCCCTCGGCGCCGGCACGGTGATCGCCAGCGTCGCACCCGTCCGGGACGCGGCCACCCCGGACTTCATGGCCGCGTTCCACGCCCGCCTGACCTCAGGCCAGCGCCCGTCACGCGCCTTGGCCACCGTGCCCCGCCCGCTGGGCGCGGCGGGCCTTCTGTGCATGGGCGCAGGCTGACCCGCATGGGTGACAGGGTGGCGTGCGTTAGCGGGGCTGTCAGTGGTCGCCGGTGGCGATGGGGTTGGACGGGTCCGTCACCCAGTTGGACCAAGAGCCCACGTAGAGGGCGGCGGGGATGCCGGCGAGGTTGAGGGCGAGGATCTCGTGCGCGGCCGTCACACCGGAGCCGCAGTACGCGCCGACGTCGAGCGCGTCGGTCGCGCCGAGCTGGGCGAAGCGCTCGCGGAGCAGCTCGGGCGGCAGGAACCGGCCGTCCACGCCGACGTTCCCGGACGTCGGCGCGTTGCGGGCGCCGGGGATGTGCCCGGCGACGGGGTCGACGGGCTCCTGCTCGCCGCGGTACCGCTCGGCGGCGCGGGCGTCGAGGAGGACACCCGCCGTGGCCAGCTCGGCGGCGCCCTCGGCGTCCAGCACGGGCAGGCGGCCCGGGTTCGCGATGAAGTCGCCCGGCTTGACCTCGGGGTCGTCGGTGCTCACCGGAAGGCCCGCCTCCGTCCACGCCCGGTACCCGCCGTCCAGGACGCGGACCCGGTCGTGCCCGAAGTACCGCAGCGACCACCACACGCGGGCCGCGGACGTGGAATCGGCGTCGTCGTAGACCACGACGAGGCCGCCCTGCGAGACCCCGGCGCGGCGCATGGCCGACTCGAAGGCGACGGGCTCGGGAAGGGGATGGCGGCCGCCGGGGCCGGGCGGCCCGGCCACGTCCTGATCGAGGTCGACGAACACGGCGCCGGGCAGGTGCCCCCTGCGGTAGGACTCGATCCCCGGGGGGCCCGCCAGATGCCATCGGACGTCCAGCAGGACCACGGGTGTCTGCCGCCGGAGCAGCCGGTCCAGCGCGGGCACTTCGATGAGAGGGTGCACACCGCCAGTTTGACCGCCGTCGCTCCGATTAGGGAGGGGCGTTTCCTTGTTCATCTCACCTTCCCGCGGGTTGGGCGGCCGGACGCGGTCAGCGCCCGGACGTGGCCGGTGACCGGACATGATCAGTGACGGGACGTGCTCAGCAACGGGACGAGCTGCTCCGCCGGGACGAGGGAGCCGTGCATGCCGACCATCCGGTTCAGCCACGGCTCCCGCTCGGACGCGACGATCGCGAGGTCGGCGTGCGGGACGGCGATCACGTCCCCGACCCGGTCCGGCATCCCGGGGCCGAGCGGGCCGAACCAGCCGTTCGCGACGGCCTCGTCGCGCGGGACGACCCACGCCCGGTCGCCGAGCAGGGCCGTCCAGGCGGCGAGGACGTCGTCGTGCGCGCCGGGCTCGCTGTAGACGTACCGGGCGCGGGCGTCGCCGCCGAGGAGGGCGACGCCGTCCCGCAACTCGGGGACGGTGTCGGCGTCCACACGCTCCGTGGGGTCGACCATGCCGTGGTCGGCGGTCACGTAGAGGGCCGCGCCGGGCGGCAGGACGGCCGCGATCTGCTGGGCGAGCATGTCCATGAAGCGGAGCTGGTGCCGCCAGTCGGCGGAGGCCGTCCCGTAGCGGTGGCCGGTCGAGTCCAGGTCGGCGTGGTACACGGTGACGAACGAGCGGTCGCCCTGGCGCAGGGCCAGTTCGGTGCGCCCGACGAGCTGCCCGAGCCCGTCGGCGGCGTGGTAGCGGGCGCCGCGTGCGGTGGCGCGGCTGAGCGGAGTGCCGCGGTACTGGCGGAGCGCGACGTAGCCGACCTCGACCCCGGCCGCCGCGGCCCGCTCGTACACGGTCGGCACGGGTTGGAACTCCTCCGGGACGACGGAGTCGTCCTGCCAGCGCAGGCAGTTCAGCAGCCTGCCCGTGCCGGGGATCGCCACCTGCACGCCGAGCAGCCCGTGCGCGCCGGGCGGGGCGCCGGTGCCGAGCGAGCCGAGGCTGCTGACCGTCGTCGCCGGGAACCCGGACGTGATCGGGCCGCCGTCCATCGCGTTCAGGAACGGGGCCTCGTCCGGATGCGCCTTGAGCAGTTGCCAGCCGAGCCCGTCGATCAGCAGGACGCAGACGCGCGGCGACGGCGGCAGGCCCAGAACGTTCACCGCGTCCGGGACGCCCAGCGACGCCAGCACCGAAGGCGGAAGATCGGCGAGCGCGCCCGACCCGTACCGGGGGATGGGCGGCTCCGGAACGGACGGCTCGGCGCCGGGGGCGGTCACCGGGCGGTCGCGGCGGACAGCGCCTCGGCGAACGCCAGCACATGGCCGACCGCGTCCGCGCCGTCCGCGGCCTCGCTGACCCGCAGGGACAGGTCGTCGGAGGTGACGCTGCCCGTGTACCCGTGGTCGGCCTCGCAGTTCTCGTCCCCGCACGTCGCGGGCTCGAGGTCGATGTGGGCGATGGCGCCCCAGCCGATGGTCAGCACGACCTCCGTCGGCGGCACCCCCGGCACGTAGGACGCCGGATCCGGGACGACCCGCGTCACCGCGACCGACTGGACGCGCTCCAGCTTGACGGCCTCCGTCGTGGTGGACGCGTGCGGCTGCGCCATGCCCTCTCCGGGCGGGTGCTCGTCGGTGTGGCACACCAGCAGCCGGCCGGCCGACAGGACCAGCACCGTCACGTGCCGCCTGACCTCCATCGCGGGGTCGAACGTCGCCTCGTGGTGGACGACGTAGGCGACGACGGGCTCGTCCCCGATGGCCGACTCGACCGCGTCCGCGACCAGGTCCGGGTAGTAACCGCTGCGCTCGATCGCCGTGCGCAGACCGCCGGCGGTCGCTCGGGTTTCCCTCATGGCCCCATCCTGCCTTGTCCGAGGGCGGACGTGCACATGACGCCGTCCTCCAGGCCCGCTCGGCGCCCGTCCTCCAGCCCCCACCCACCACCATTCAATGGACGAGCTCCGCTCGGCGCTCGGTGGCGCGGTCAGCGGCGCGATCGCTGGGTACGGGGTCGGCATGGACGAGAAGCCGCTTCCCAAGCCGCCGCCGGTGCCGCCGCCCACCCCGGACCCGGCGCCGGCACCGGAGCCGCTGGTCCCGCCCACCGAGCCGCCGCCCGGTCCGCCGGGGCCCGCCCCGCAACCTCCCGGTCCGGTCCCGCCGGGACCTGCGCCCGATCCCGTCCCTCCGGGCCCGCCGCCGGAGCCGGCACCGCCCGGCCCCGCGCCGGAGCCGTCGCCGCCGGCGCCCGATCCCGACCCGGTCCCGCCGGGCCCCGAGCCGGACCCCATCCCGCCGACCCCGGAACCGGGCCCGCCCGGACCACCTGGACCGCCCGCGCCACCGCGCTGAGGGGCCTGGACGGACGCGTCAGGACAGCCGGCGGGGCCCCAGCTCGGGTCGCGGTCCCAGCGGACGCGCCAGGCTCAGCGTCACCTGCCGGACCGTGACGCCCGACGCGTCCGCCATGACCGGGCTCAGCTCCAGCCGCGCCACCTCCGGAAGGTCGTAGCCGAGGCGGGACGCGCGCAGCAGCAGCTCCTCCAGGGCGGCCAGGTTCACGGGTTCCGCGCCGCGATGGCCGAGCAGCAGCGGCGCGGTGCGGATGGCGCGGATCATCTCCGCCGCGTCGACGTCGGCGAGGGGCGAGAGCCGGTAGGCGCGGTCGTCGAGCAGGGCGGCGGTCTCGTCGGCGATGCCGAACGAGACCACCGCGCCGAACGAGTGGTCCTCCCTGATCACGATGCGGACCGGCACCCCGCCGCCGTCCTCTCCCCCGGCGACCTCGATCCCGTAGCAGGCCAGAAGCTCGGCCGCCCGCCCGGACGGGACCTCCACCGCCTGATCGGACGCGTCCGCCGCGTCGCCGCCCGCCGCGCCGCCCTCGCGCGAGGCGTCTGCGGCGGTCAGCCAGTCGGCGACCAGTGCGCGGGCGCGGTCACGGTCCACCCCGTCGAGCTCCGGTATCCGGCCCGCCGGACGCTGCCGCCACCGCGCGTACCGGATCACGTACGCCAGCGCCCGGACGGCGTCCTCCGGCGACGGGTAGGACGGCACCGACCCCTCGGCGGGCATCCCGTCCGGCCCGGTCACCCGCAGGTCGGCGGGCATGCCCTCCTTGCCCAGGTACGTCGCCACGATCGGCTTCTCGCCGCGGGCCGCCAGCCGCATGATCTTCTCGGGGACGCGCACGTCGTAGCCGCCGATCGTCGGGGGCGTGAACAGCGCCACCACGGCGTCGACCGTCTCGTCCGCCAGCGCCCCGGCGAGCGCCGCCTCGTAGTCGTCGGCGCCCGCGCGGGGGCCGAGGTCGATGCGGGGCCGGACGTCCAGGCCGAGCGCGACGGCCTCGTCCTGCGCCAGCAGCCCGAGCGAGTTCGAGTTGTCGATGATCGCGATGCGGTCGCCCGCCGGGAGCGGCTGGTAGGCCAGGACCTGCGCCACGTCGAACAGCTCCGACAGGTCCTCCACCCGGATCACGCCGGCCTGCTCGAACAGCGCGCTGACCGCGTGGTCGGGCAGCGTCAGCGCGCGCGCCGCGTGCCCGATCGGGACGCCCTGCGTGCTGCGCCCGCTCTTCACCGCCACGATCGGCTTGCGGCGGCCCAGCCTCCGCGCGAGCCGCGCGAACTTGCGGGGGTTGCCCAGCGATTCCAGATACAGCAGGACGGCCTTCGTCGCCGGGTCCTCCTCCCAGTACTGCATCAGGTCGTTGCCGGACACGTCCGCCCGGTTCCCCGCCGAGACGAACGTTGACAGTCCGAGGCCGCGCTCGGCCGTCCGCTGCAGGATCGCGATCCCGAGCGCGCCCGACTGCGAGAAGAAGCCCACCGGCCCGCGTCCCGGCATCGTCGGCGCCAGCGTCGCGTTCAGCCGCACACCCTCGTCCGTGTTCGCGATGCCCAGACAGTTAGGCCCGACGACGCGCATCCCGTAGGCGCGCGCGAGCCGGACCAGTTCCTCCTGCCGGCCGCGCCCGTCGTCCCCGATCTCCCCGAACCCGGACGACACGACGATCAGCCCGCGCACGCCCTTGCTCGCGCACTCCTGCACCACCTCGTGGACGGCGTCCGCCCGCACGGCCACGACCGCGAGATCGACGTCGTCCGGGATCTCCAGGACCGAGGGATACGCGCGGACGCCAGCCACCGCCACCGCCGTCGGATGCACCGGATACACGGGCCCGGTGAAGTCCCCCGCCAGCAGGTTCCGCAGCACGGTCTGCCCGACGCTGTGCTCCGCCCGGCTCGCCCCGATCACCGCCACCGACCCAGGGAACAGCAGCCGCTGGATCGACCGCGACTCCGCCCGGTGCTCGCGCGCCGTCATGACCTCCACGGACGTCTCCGTCGGCTCCAGGTCCAGGACGAGTTCGATCACGCCCTCCTCGAACCGCTGCTCCGCCCGGTATCCCGCCTCCCGGAACACCCGCGTCATCCTGCGGTTGTCGGGCAGGACGCTCGCCACGAACCGGCGCACACCCCGCTCCCGCGCCGCCGCCGCGATGTGCTCCAGCAGCACCGGCCCGAGCCCGCGGCCCTGGTGCGCGTCCTCCACCAGGAACGCGACCTCCGCCGTCGCCGGCCGCTCGCCCTCGGTCCCGTCTCCGCCGGGCCGGTCGCCCTCGGGCCGGTCGCCGAGCCGGTCGTAGCGGACGACCGCCACCATCTCCTCGCCGATCGTGGCGATCAGCGCGACCCGCCGGTCGTGGTCCACGCTCGTGAAGTGTTCGACATCACGATCCGACAGGCGCGGGCGTGGCGAAAAGAACCGGTAGTAGATCGACTCCGGAGACAACCGCGCGTGGAAATCGCGCAGAAGCCCCGCGTCGCCGGTCCGGATGGGGCGCAGATGCGCCGTCCCGCCGTCGCTGAGGACGACGTCGGCCTCCCACTGATCCGGGTAACGCTCGGTCACGTACCCGAGGGTAGGCCACGCGCGCCGGGCCTCCCCGGCACGAAAAAACAGCCTTCCTCGGTTTCGCTGCGCGTTCGAGACCTAATCGGGGCGCAAGAGCTGTTACGGTCGAGCACACGCCCAGAATTGCCGCTCGCGCGGGCCGTGTTGATCGAGGTGATGACTCCATGACGCGCGTGGTCGTGGTCGGCGATCTCATGACAGACACCGTGGCACGTGCCGCGTTTCCCCTGGCCAAGGGGAGCGACACGCCGGCCGCCGTGACGATTCACGGTGGCGGCTCGGGCGCCAACGTGGCCGCCTGGCTCGCCGTGGAGGGGATCGACGTCGCCTTCGTCGGCCGCCGCGGCTCCGACATCGCGGGCCGGAACCGGGACATGGAGCTGATGGGGTACGGCGTCGACGCCCGCCTCGTCATGGACGGGGAGCGTCCCACCGGAACCTGTGTGGTGATGGTCACCCACAAGGGCGACCGGACGCTGCTGTCCGACCCCGGCGCCAACGCCGCGCTCCTCCCCGATGACATCGAGCGCTGCAAGGACCTGTTCACCCAGGGCACCCACCTGCACCTCTCCGGCTACTCGCTGATCAACGAGGGCTCCCGCAAGGCCGCCATCCACACCCTCGACCTGGCCCGCAAGGCGCAGATGTCGGTGTCGGTGGACGGCGGGTCTTCCTCCCCGCTCAAGCGGATGGGCGCCGAGCCCTTCCTGGAGTGGACGCAGGGCGCCCGCCTCCTGGTCGTCAACGCCAAGGAGGCCGAGATCCTCACCGGCCGCGACACGCCCGAGCAGGCCGCCAAGGTCCTCACCGCCTGGTACCCCCAGGTCGTGATCAAGAACGGCGCGGACGGCGCGCTCTGGTACACCAACGGCCGGCCCGAGGCGGTCACCGTCGCCGCCGAGCCCGTCGAGAAGATCGCGGACGGCACCGGCGCGGGCGACGCGTTCGTCGCGGGCTTCATCCCGCCGTGGCTGGACGGCAAGCAGCCCGCCGACGCCCTGACCGCCGGATGCCGCCTGGCCGCCCGCGCCATGCAGCACCTGGGCGCCCGCCCCACCCTCGACGTGGTCGACAACCAGATCAAGTAACCGCTTTTCGGCTCCTCAGGAGAGCGACCGGCGCATCAGGAGCATCGCGATGTCGTCGCCGCTCGGGTGCTTGCCGATGAGCGCGTTCATGACCGCGGCACCGACCGCCTCCGGCGGCCCCGGATACACCGCGTCGCACAGCCGGGTGATCCCGTCGTCGAGATCGTCGTCCCGCCGCTCCACGAGCCCGTCGGTGTAGAAGCACAGCAGGGCGCCGGGCGGGAACTCGACGGTGGTGGTCCGGCGGTCGGCGTCGGCATCGAAGCCGATCAGGACGTCGGGCTTCATGTCCGCCGTGCACACCGGCTGCCCCGGGAGGGCGAGGATCGGCGGCAGGTGTCCCGCCGAGGAGATCCTGACCCGGTCCGGGACGGCGTCGCACACGGCGTACAGCACGGTCGCCGTCGCGTCGGGCTCGAAATGCTGGATCTTGCGGTCGAGACGCCGCAGCACCTCCGCCGGATCGCTGCTCTCCATCGCGTAGGCCCGCAGCGCGCTGCGTATCCGGCCCATGACGACGGCGGCCGACAGGCCGTGGCCCACCACATCGCCCATGACGATGCCGGTCTCGCCCGACGGGAGGGGGAACACGTCGTACCAGTCCCCGCCGACGTCCTCCTTGCCGGGACGGTAGCGGGCGGACATCTCGACACCGGGGATGTCCGGAAGCGCGGGCGGCACCAGGCTGCGCTGCAGTTCCCGGGCGCCGGCGCGTTCGGCGCGGCTGAGCAGCGACTGCACCGCCATCGCGGCGCGCGCCGCCGCGAGCTTCAGGAACTCGACCTCGTCCGGGGTGAACCGGCGCTCGGTGAGCGCCCCGACGTGCATGACGCCCACCAGCGCTCCGCCGCAGATCAGCGGAACGCCGAGCAGGGTGCGAAGGCCCCGCTGGACCAGCAGCGGGTTGTACACGTCGGCGGCGGACACATCGGTGATGAAGACCGGCCGCCGCTCCTGGGCGACGCGCCCGGCGAAGCCCTCCCCCAGCGGGACGCGGACGGCCTGGCTGATCTCCTCTTCCAGGCCGTCGGCCGCGGTCGCCACGAGGTACCGCGCCTGGCGGTCGAGGAGCAGCACGACGGCCGTGTCCACCTCCATGACCTGGCGGACGCGTGCGAGCAGGGCGTCCAGGAACTCGTCGACATCCATGTGAGCGAACGAGTCATCGACGATCGCCCGGATGTTCGCGAGCTTACGGGTGACGCCCGCCAGGGAGGCGGATGAGTCCTTCACCCAAGCGACTGTATGCGCAGAATCGAACGTTCCACACTGTTAATGCAGCTAAGGAGGGCTATGGGCGATAAATCCGCAGGTCCCGGCCGTGGACCCACGGAGGCTCACGCGAGCGGGGTGTAGGTGCGGACGTCCTCCTTCACCGCGGCCCACAGGCGGTTGAGGGGGTGGCCCGCGTCGTAGCGTTCGAGGTCGGCGCGGCGGACGAAGGCGCCGGTCATCAGCTCCGCCTTGGGCTCCAGGTCGTCGTGGAGCGCGATCGTGCGCAGCGGGACGGCGTCCGGATCGTCCTGGGCGGCCATCCCGCGGCCGATCGAGCCGGTGACGATCATGCAGCCGCGGACGAACCCGGAGCGCAGCAGCGACAGCCCGTAGTGCACGTCGTCGATGTCGGCGACCACCGTGAGGCGTTCGCGGAAGCCCGCCCCGTACCAGGTGGCGAGCAGATCGGCGACGAGCCCGGCGGGCGGCACCACCAGGGGGATGCCGGCGAGCCGGCTGGTCTCGACCGGCGTGTCCGGCAGCTCGGATTCCGGCAGGTTGGTCAGCAGCAGCGCCTGGCCCCGGGCGTACTCGATGACCTCGTACTCCTTCAGGCGCAGGTCGCCCTCGGGGGTGCTGACGATGCTGCCGCAGATCAGGTCGACCTGCCGGGTCTCCAGCCGCGACCACAGCTCCTTCGTCCGGACGTGGGCGACCTTGAATTCGACCTCGCGCTGCCGGAACTCCTCCGACACCAGGTTCCACGCCCGCGACACGATCGGCAGCGTGAACTCGGTGGTGCCGACGGTGAGCATCCGGCCGAGGCGGCGCCGGCTCCAGTGAATGGACTCCAGCCATTTCTCGAACGTCAGGCGTGCCAGCTCGACCGTAGTCTCACCGGTCGGTGTGAAGAGGAAGTCCTTGCCGCGCCCCTGGCGGACGGTGAGCACTTCACCACACAGTGTCTGGCTGTTCCGGTTGAGCGTGTCGAGCTGCTTCTGGACGCTGGACTGCTCGCGTCCCAGAACGCGGGCGGCTCTGAGCGCGGACCCCGTCTCGTGCACGACCAGCAGCGTCCGCATTTGGTCGAACGTCATATCGAGCAGCCCGGACGGGCAGTCCAGGAGTGCGTCAAGCGTCGGTGACACGGTGAGGGACATTACTACCTGCTCCGCGACCCCGCCGAAATGGCCGAACGGTCACCTTGACGGGAAATGATGACATTTCCCGCTGAACTTATCTCAAGATGTTCTCCTAAACAACTGGACAGACTTTTCTAACCTCTAGAACACTTTCGTTTGGGCCACTCCCCTGCCGCCGTCATCCGTCCCACCGAGACCGGCGGCGCTCCCGGGCGTGCCCCGGCGGTGCCGGCCGCCGGGGCACGCCGCCCGGGGTCCCGACTCCCGTTCGCCGCGGCCCTTCTCCGCCGCGGCGCCGGGGCCGGACGCCGGCCCGTGTGCGGGGCCGCGCGCACGGGCCGGCCACCACGCTCCGCCCGCGCCCACGGGGGCGCGCGGGCGGCACCCCCCAGGAGCCGCCGACCTGACCGGTTCACCGCCCGTCGCGTGGTCAGCGGAAGGACCCGCTGATCACAGAACCACCGGAAGGAAGCAGCACTCCCCCAGCGCCCGAACCAGCAGGCCCGGCGGGTCCCACCGGCCCAGCGGGCCGGCGGGGTCAGCGGGCGCCGGGTCGGCGGGGTCAGGGGCTGCCAGGGCAGTGG
>NZ_SMJX01000195.1 GCF_004348535.1 Actinomadura sp. KC216 | reverse complement strand
GGCCAAGAAGCCCGCGGCGGCGCAGCGGCCCGCGCAACGGCAGGCTCCGCGGACGCCCGCGAAGAAGAAGCCGGCGAGCCGTCCCACCATGCCCGCGGCCGGGCAGGACAAGCCCGCCTCCGGGCAGCAGCCCGCCGCCGCCGCGGCGGCGGGCGGCGAGCCCTCGGGCGCGCCGCGTCCGGCACGGCGCCGCAAGTCCAAGGCCAAGCGCGCCTCCGTGCCGTCCTGGGACGAGATCATGTTCGGCGCCCGCCGTCCCGAATAGCCCTTCGTTGCAGGTCAGGGCTGTGCGTCGCCGGGCGGCGGCTCCAGGAACGGCGTCAGCCAGGCGGGGGTGATGCCCGTGGCCAAGGCCACGGCGTCCTCCTCCGCCATGTCCGTGGCGGAGTAGCCGCCGTCGCCGGCGCCCACGGCCGCGAACAGCGTCGCCAGGCCGAGCCTGCGCTGGAAGAGCGTCCGGCGGATGCGCCACCCGATGATGGCGTCGTGCTCGACGACCACCTGGCGGCGCCGCAGGGAGCCCGAGCGGACGCTGAGGCGCCCGCCGTCGGTGGCGTGGCCGAGCTGGCGGTAGCGGTCCAGGCCGAGCGGGACCGCGAGGACGGCGAACGGGGCGCACGCGGCGGCGACCCAGGGCTGCCCGGCGAGCAGGGCGAGCCCCGCGAAGCCGACCGGCCCCGCGACCGCGCGGACCAGGCGGCGGCCCCGCGCCGCCGGCGGGTGGGCGAGCAGCGGCCCCGGGACGTTCCCGACCACCCGCGCCGCGAGGGATTCGGCGACCGTGCGCGGCGCGGCGGGCAGGAGCCGGCCGCGCTGGGCGGCGTCGCCGAGGCCGGTGATGAGCGCGCCGAGGCGCGTCACCCCGGCCGCCCGCTCGAACGGGTTGTCGGCGAGCTCCACCCCGCGCAGCCGCCGCCGTTCGAGGGACACGCTCCGGCGGGTGAGGAGGCCGCGCTCCACGACGACGGAGCCGTCCCGCTCGTGGACGGTGAAGTCCCAGTTGAACAGCGTGAACGCGACCACCGACATGACCGGCATCGCGATCAGGACGAGGATGGCCAGCGCGACGACGAGCGCCGTGGACAGGCCCACCACGTCATGGCCGAAGTTCTGCACCCGTTCCCGCGTGATGAGGCCCAGGTCGTCGCCGAGGTTGTAGACGGTGCCGAGGAGGCTTCCGGCCAGCGCGAACGGCGTGAGCAGGTAGGCGCCGCTGAGCGGCGCGTACACGTACCAGCGGCGCCGCATCCGGGCGAGGACGCGGCTCGGCGGGGCGGGCGCGTCCCTTGCCAGGAGGATGCCGCGGAGCCGTTCGGCCTCCTGGCGGGAGACGGCGTTCAGCGACCCCTCGCCGCCGTCCGCGCCCGCGTCGATGTGGACGACCGCCAGGCCGAGCAGCCGGTGCGGGAGGGACGCGCTGATGTCCACGCCCCTGATCCGGTCGCGCGGGATGGTCTTGACCGACCGTCCGATGAGCGCCCGCCGCAGCTCGATGCGATCGCCGAACAGGACGTAGGTGAACGTCGCCCAGCTCGCCATGTGGAAGAGCAGCCCGAACGCCAGCCCGGCGAGGGTGAAGTAGAACGCCGTGGACAGCCCTCCGACGAGGAGCCCCGTCACGCCGGCCGCGACCAGGGCCATGAGCTCCCGGACGGCGCCGACGACGACCGTGAGCGGATGCAGCCGTTGCCCGCGCCCGCCCGCCTCCTGCTGCGCCCGCGTCCCGTTCGAGGCGGGCGTGGCGGGCGCAGCGGACTTGGCAGGCGCAGCGGGCGTGGCGGGCTTGGCGCCGCCGTCGCGATGGCCGTTGGACGGGGAACCGGCGGCCCGGTCCTGCGCGGCGGATCCGGTGGATCCGGGGTCGGGCTCCTGGTCGCCGCCTCGGACGTTCACGTCGCGTCGTCGCGGAGGTCGTGCGCGCGGTGCGCGAGGTCTTCGGCCAGGCGCGTCGCCACGTCCACAGGCAGGCCCGCGACCTCGGACGACCCCGTGTGCGACGCCGTGTTCACCTCGATCGTGGCGAGGCCGAGCAGCCGCTCGATCCAGCCCTGCTCGGTGTCGACGGTCTGGATCCGCCCGACCGGGACCAGCATCCACTCGCGGCTGAACCAGCCCGTCCGCGTATAGACGACGTCGGCGCTGACCTCCCACCGGTGGACGCGGTAACGCCAGACGGGCGCGACCGTCACCATGAGCAGCCCCACCGCGCCGACGATGTAGGGCAGCCAGCCGACCCGTCCCGACAGCCAGCCGGGCATCCCGTCCCACCCGGCGTCGCCAACCCACGCGGCCACGCCCAGCGCGAGCCCGAACGCGAGACCCCAGAGCAGCAGATATTCGATCGCCCAGTGCGCGATCGCGCGGCGCGACACCCGGTGTTCGGGCGGCCGCAAACGCGGCGGGTGCGGCCCCCCGCCGCCTTTCTGGTGACTGCCCCGCACCGATGTCACACCGCGAGTTTAGAACGCCGGAGGCACCCTCCTGTCGTTTCTCCCTGCGCGAACACCCTGGCCTGCGCGCTGAAAACTCCGGTCCCGGGCACGGGAACTCACGGATCGCGGGCACAAAACGGGCGGCCGTCAGTGTTCTGTCAGTGGTCCATGCGATGTTGTGGGTGCGTCCCGAGTCACCGGCGGAGCCCGGCCGGGGTCGGCGGAAAAACTGGATGCGCACCACCCCGGACACCACATATTTTTGACTGCCCCCTCGGCTGAGGGCGGAGACGTCCGGCGAACGAAGAAGAACCTAGGAGATCACATGACGTACGCCATCCAGGCCGATGGTCTGGAGAAGCGGTTCGGTGAGACCCAGGCGCTGGCGGGCGTCTCCCTCACCGCCGAGGCCGGAACGGTGCTCGGCGTACTGGGTCCGAACGGCGCGGGCAAGACCACCATGACGCGGATCCTCGCCACGCTGATCGAACCGACCGGGGGCAACGCCCAGGTCGGCGGGTTCGACGTGGTCAAGGACGCGCACAAGGTCCGGCAGCTCATCGGCCTCACCGGCCAGTACGCCGGGGTCGACGAGATGCTCACCGGCACCGAGAACCTCGTGCTGATCGGCCGCCTGCTCGGCATCCCGCGGCGCGACTCCAAGGCGCGGGCCGCCGAGCTGCTGGAGCGGTTCCAGCTCACCGAGGCCGCCGAGCGCGCCGCCAAGACCTACTCGGGCGGGATGCGCCGCCGCCTCGACCTCGCCGCGAGCCTGGTCGGACGGCCGCAGATCCTGTTCCTCGACGAGCCGACCACCGGCCTCGACCCGCGCAGCCGCAACGGCCTGTGGGACATCGTCCGCGGCCTGACCGACGACGGCGTCACCGTCCTGCTGACCACGCAGTACCTGGAGGAGGCCGACCAACTGGCCGACGACATCGTCGTCATCGACCGCGGCCAGATCATCGCGCACGGCACGTCCGACATGCTGAAGGCGCAGGTCGGCGGCCAGGTGCTGGAGGTCCGCCCGGTGAACGCGGCCGATCAGGACGCGGTGGCGCGGATCGTCGGCGAGCTGGCCGAGTCCGTCCCCGAGGTCCGCGACGGCCTGGTCAGCACGCCGATCACCGACCCGCAGCTGATGCCCGCGGTCGTCCGCCGCCTCGACGACGCCGGCGTCACCGTCGGCGAGCTGTCGCTGCGCAAGTCCAGCCTGGACGAGGTGTTCTTCGCGCTCACCGGCCACCACACCGACGACATCGACGCCGAGGCCGGCGAGCTCGCCCAGGCCGCCGACAAGGAAGGGGCGTCCGCATGACCACCGCGACGTTCGCGCCGCAGGAGCTGTCCAAGCGGGTCTCTCCCGGCACCGCCCTGCGCAACACGCTCACCCTGGCCTGGCGCAACCTGGTCCAGATCAAGCACAACCCGATGGAGCTGCTGGACCTGTCCATCCAGCCCATCATGTTCGTGCTGCTCTTCGCCTACGTGTTCGGGCCGCCGATGGCGGGCAGCGTCGACGCGTACCTGCCCGTCGTCATCCCCGGCATCATCGCGCAGAACGCGCTGTTCGCCGGGATGAGCACCGGGTTCGGCCTCAACACCGACATCACCAAGGGCGTCTTCGACCGGTTCCGGAGCCTGCCGATCTCGCGCAGCGCCCCGCTCGCCGGACGGATCATCGCCGACACCGCCAAGCAGGCGTGGTCGATGACGATCCTGCTGGTGGTCGGCTTCGCGATCGGCTTCCGGATCGAGACGAACGTCCTGGCGCTGCTGATGGCGTTCGTGCTCCTGCTGACCTTCGCGATCCTGTTCTCCTGGACGTCGGTCTACATCGCGATGAAGGTCAACGAGCCGGAGAAGGTGCAGATCTTCGGCTTCGTGGTGATCTTCCCGCTGAGCTTCCTGAGCACCGCGTTCATCCCCACCACCAAGGGCATTCCCGGCCCGGTGGCCTGGGTGATGGAGAACAGCCCGGTGACGCAGCTGGTGGAGGCGATGCGCGGCCTGCTGGTCGGCGGCCCCGTCCTCGAACACGCGTGGATCGCGCTGGCCTGGGGCGCCGGAATCGCCCTGATCTTCGCCCCGCTCTCCCTCCGCGCCTTCAAGCAGCGGGCGTGATCTTCCAGGGGGGCGACCCCCTGGAACCCCCGTCGCGAGCCGGTCGATCCTCACGCCACGGTGCGGGTCGGTTGTGACCGTGCGGGTCCGCGCGTGGCGCTCCGGTCGCCCGGCTCGGCGGGTCGTGCGACCTCCGGGCGCTGAGCGCCCTCCGGCCGCACGACCCGTGGCCCCGGCTGGGGTTTCGTCCAAGTGGGGTTCGGGTCGGCCATGAACGAGAACGCCCCGGCGCCGGGTGATCCGGCTGCCGGGGCGTCTTCGTCGGGACGGGGCGTCAGGCTGCGTTCTCGGTCGTCTTCGATTCGGTGCGGGCGGCCTCGGCGATCTTGGCCTTGGCCCGGGCGTCGTCCAGGGCGGCCAGCTCGAAGTCGGCGCGGGGCTGCTCGACGATGGCGAGCGAGACGGTCTCGCGCTTGAGGAACAGCGCGAGCGTCCAGTCCGCCACGACGCGGATCTTGCGGTTGAACGTCGGGACCATCGCGCCGTGGTAGGTCCGGTGGAAGAACCACGCGGGCCAGCCCTTCAGCTTGAAGCCGAGCGGGTTCGCCACGCCCTTGTGCAGGCCGAGCCCGGCGACGGTGCCGAGGTTGCCGTGCACGTACGGCTTGAGCGTCTTGCCGCGCAGCGACCGGACGATGTTGTCGCCGAGCAGCTTGGCCTGCCGGACGGCGTGCTGCGCGTTCGGCGGGCAGAACTCGCCGTCCTGCGTCAGGTCCGGGATCGCGGCGTTGTCGCCGGCGGTGAACGCGCGGACGAGGCCCTCGATGGTCAGGTACTCGGTGCCCTTGACGCGGCCCTTCTCGTCCACGGGCAGGTCGCCGTGCCGGACGACCGGGGACGCCTTGACGCCCGCGTTCCACACCAGCGTCCCGGCCGGGAAGCCGCTGCCGTCCGACAGCTCGATCTGCCCGCCGACCGCCGACTTCAGCAGGGTGTTCATCTTCACGGCGATGCCGCGGCCGCGGAGCTGCTCGGCGGTCCAGCGGCCCATGTCGGGGCCGACCTCCGGCAGGATGCGGTCGGTGGCCTCGACGAGGATGAACCGCAGGTCCTGCGGGGTGACCTTGCGCATGTACTTCGTCGCGTCGCGGGTCATGTCCTCAAGCTCGGCGACCGCCTCGACGCCGGCGAATCCGCCGCCGACGAACACGAAGGTCAGCGCCTTGCGGCGCAGCTCCTCGTCGTCGGTCGACTCCGCGATCTCCAGCTGCTCCAGGACGTGGTTGCGCAGGTGGATGGCCTCGCCGACCGTCTTCAGGCTGATGCCGTTCTCGGCGAGCCCGGGGATCGGCAGCAGCCGCGGCACCGCGCCCGCGGCCATGACCAGGTAGTCGTAGGAGATCCGCTCCGGCGGCCCGGCGAGCGGCTGGACGATCGCCCAGCCCTCGTCGTGGTTCAGCTCGGTGACCCGCGCCTTGCGCACGGTGCACTTCGGCAGCACCCGGCGGAGCGGGACGACGACGTGCCGCGGCGAGATGTTCCCGGCGGCGGCCTCGGGAAGGAACGGCTGGTACGTCATGTACGAGTTGGGGTCCACGACGGTGACCTTGACCTCGCCCCGCTTGAGCTCGCGCTTGAGCTTCTTCTGCAGTCGCAGGGCGGTGTACATGCCCACATAGCCGCCACCCACGATGAGGATGTGGGGAGCGCCAGGGGTTCCCTCGGCGGTCCTGGCCATTGCGGCCTCCAATGTCACGGTCGGCTTGTGAAGACATTCACAAGCTACCTGATGATCGCGCCCGGCACCAAGGAGAACCAGGGGAAGAACGGGGAAATTTCCGGTTCCGACAAAGAATGTCGCCGGTGACGCTGTGAAACACGCCACTCCTTCCCTAATTACCGGATAGACCCAGACAAACCACGCATGACCAACGTCACAGGCCCCTCTCCCGGAGAGCCGTCGCGCGGCGGGACGAAAGGCGCGTTCCACTCCCCGCGAAGCCTTATCGTTGGGCGGACGAGGAAGGGGGCGCCGGCGGCGGGACGCGGGATGCCGGGATACGAGGCCGAGATGACGGCGATCCGGCGGCGCGCGGCGTACGATCTCGCCCGGGAGCGATTCGATGATGAGCAGACACCGGCGTCCGATCACGGCCGCGGCGGGCGTGCTCGCCCTCGCCGGGACCGTGGGCGGCTGCGGGCTGATCGGCCAGCCCCAGAACAAGAGCGCCGAACTGTCGGAATGGTTCACGGTGACCAGCCCCGTCTTCCGCGATGGGCGCGACTTGCCCCCGAGGTACGGCTGCACGACGTACCCTGGCGGGCAGGGCAGGACCCCGCCGCTCCGGTGGTCGGGCACTCCGGCCGGGACCAGGTCGTTCGCGATCGTGATGGACGACCCGGACGCGTCCGGCGGCGCCTACGTCCACTGGGTGATCGCGGGCATCGACGGGACGGTGAACGAGCTCGTCGAGGGAGCAAGTCTCAACAAGACCGTCGAAGGGTTGACCACGGACAAGAAGGCGGGCTACGCACCGCCGTGCCCGCCCAAGGGAGAGCGGCATCGGTACCGGTTCACCATCTACGCGCTGGACGATCCGGCACCGTTCCAGAACGGCGCGGCACTGAAGGACTCGCTGCCCGCCATCGCCGAGCACACGGTGGGACGCGGACGGATCACCGGGAACTTCGGCGGCTGATAGGCGCGTTGACCGTGGAGCCTCAGGGCACCGGGGTCAGGGCGGACCCCACCGGGGGGCTGGAGCCGACAGGGGCGTACCGAGGGGCCGGACTGGCCGATCGGCACGCGCCGTGTGAGGGTAAATGTGCGCGAAGGGTGTGACAACGGTCATAGCGGTCGGACAGAATCGGAGTAAGCCGCGCCGGCGGGCTCTCGAGGACGTCCGGCAACCGGCGACGGCCGGTGCGGACCCGAGGTCCGCGCCGGAGACTCTCGCCGGGCCAAGGCATTGGGTGGTGGCATGACTTCATACATCGTGGTCTTCGGCCTCATTGTGGTCGTGGTCCTGGTGGTCGTCCTCGTGGCCCTGGGCCTGCGGGCCAGCAGGGCGGGACGCGACGACGACGACTGGATGGACGACGAGCCGCAGCAGCCGCGCGGCCGCAGAGGAGTCCAGCCGCACGACGAGATGGGCGCCCCGGACGGCTACGGGTACAACGACGGTTACGACGCCGGCTACGACAACGGCTACGACCGCCAGGGCAATCCCGAACCCGCCATCGACCGGCGC
This sequence comes from Actinomadura sp. KC216, assembly GCF_004348535.1. GTDB lineage: Bacteria > Actinomycetota > Actinomycetes > Streptosporangiales > Streptosporangiaceae > Spirillospora. The sequence goes on along the minus strand of NZ_SMJX01000195.1, from coordinate 7,826 downwards.
GTCGCCGGCGGGCCGCTCGCCGCGCCCACCGGCGGCCAGGCCCCGCCTCCGCCCGCTCCGAGCGCCCAGGCGTCGGACGAGATGGAGGACGACGACTACTGGGCGACGATCACGTTCGACAAGCCCAAGTTCCCCTGGCAGCACGACAACGAGGACGGCCGCGCGGGGGTCGACCCCGCCGCCGACCCGCTGAACGCGCAGGCTCCCGCCGAGCAGGCCCCGATGGAGCAGCCGTCCTACGACCAGCCGGGAATGCCCCAGCCGAGCCTGACCCAGCCCGTCTCCATGAGCGCCGACGGCCCGATGCTCGGCGGCATGGGCGGCGGTGGCATGACCAACGGCATGGGTGGCAACGGCATGGGCGCCGGCCAGGGCGGCGGAACCGGCCCCCAGCAGATGCCCGCTCCCGGCGGCTACCAGGGCGCCTCCCCGTTCACCGGGCAGGACCCCGGCTCGACCTCGCTCGACCCGATCCCCGCGGGCCTCTCCGGCTCCGGCGGTCCCGGTCCCGGTTCCGGCGGGCTCGGCGGTCCCGGTTCCGGCGGCCCGGGCATACCGGGCGGTCCCGGCATGCAGCCGCCCTACGGCGCCCAGGAGCCGCAGCCCGCGTACGGGGCGGCCGACCACGGTCCGGGCGACCCGTCCTACGGCGGGCAGAGCCACGACCCGTACGGCGGAGGCGGCCAGAGCCAGGGCCAGGACCAGTACGGCGGCGGACATGACCAGGGCTACGGCTCCGACCCGCTGGGCAACCGTCCCGCCGCGGCCGCGGGCCCGCCGCCCGGTGGCCGCGAGAACGGCTACGACATGGGCCTCGGCTCGTCCGCGCCGGGCGGCGGGACGCTCGGCGGCGACCCGCGCGCGTCCGACCCGCTCGGGCTGCCCCTCGGCCGGACCGACGAGCCGTCCGGCCCGCCCGCTCCACCGGCACCGGCACCGGCCGCGCCCGCGGCGCACACCGGCGCGGGCTCCGGATCCGACACCGACGGCCACAAGCTCCCGACCGTGGACGAGCTGCTCCAGCGCATCCAGAACGACCGGCAGCGGTCGGCGGGCGGCACGGCCTCGTCCGACACGGGCGGCTCCTACGGCGGCGGTTCCCTGAACGACCCGCTCGGCGACCCGCTGAGCACCGGCTCGTTCGGTGCGAGCGGCGCGAGCGGCTCGGGCGGGTCCGGCGGCAACGGCAACACGGGCCCGTGGCCCAAGCCCGGTGGCCAGGGCGGCGGATACGACTCCGGGCTCGGCTCGGGCGTGCCGTCCGGCGCCACGTCCGGGTACGACTCGGGCCTCGGCGGCGCGTCCGGATACGGGCAGGGCGGGCAGAACGACGGGTACCCGACGTCCCCGGCCTACGGCGACTCGTCCCGCTACGACGACCCGCTGAGCGGCGGCGGGCGCGACGGTTACGGCGCCCTCGGCGGCACGGACAGCGGTTCCGGCGCGGCCCAGGGCGGCGCGGGGAGCGCGGGCGTCTACGGCGACTTCAGCGGCAGCAGCTACAACGGCGGCGGCGATCCGCTGTCCTCGCCGCACGACCCGAACGCCACCCAGTCCTACGATCCCAACGCCACGCAGGCGTACGGGTCGGGCGGCGGCTACTACGGCGGCTCGCAGCCGGGCGGCTACCAGCAGGGCGGCCAGCCGAACGACACCTACGGCTCCCGCCAGCCCGCCGACGACTGGGAGAACTACCGCCGCTGACCCGGGCACCGCACCATCAGACGAGGGCCGCCGGATCCGTCCGGCGGCCCTCGTCGTGTTTCCCGGGTTGAAGCCACGCCAATACTGGTTACATACGTAGCGTGACTACCAAGCCACTCACTGTCTCCTTCTTGCGGCACGATCTCCTCGCGTCGTTCGTCGTGTTCCTCGTCGCGATCCCGCTGTCGCTGGGCATCGCGGTCGCGTCCGGCGCCCCGGTCGCCGCCGGGCTGATCGCCGCCGTCGTCGGCGGGATCGTCGCCGGGCTGATCGGCGGCTCGCCGCTGCAGGTCAGCGGCCCCGCGGCCGGGCTGACCGTGATCGTCGCCGGGCTCGTGCAGACCTACGGCTGGCGCGCGACCTGCACGATCACCCTGCTCGGCGGGCTGCTGCAGCTCGCGCTCGGCGCCAGCCGCGTCGCCCGCACCGCGCTCGCCGTCTCCCCCGCCGTCGTGCACGGCATGCTCGCGGGCGTCGGCGCCGTCCTCGTCCTCGCGCAGGTGCACGTCGTGCTCGGCGGCAGCCCCCAGCAGTCGGCGATCGCCAACCTCCGCGAGCTGCCGGGCCAGCTCGTCGATCCGCGCACGCATCCCGCGCTGCTCGGGGCGCTGACGGTGCTCGTCCTGCTCGTCTGGTCGCGGCTGCCGCGCGACGGGTGGCTGCGGCTGGTCCCCGGGCCGCTGCCCGCCATCGCGCTCGCCACCGTCACCGCGTGGTCGCTCGGCTGGAACGCGCAGCGCGTGGAGCTGCCGGAGACGCTCCTCGGCGACTGGAGCGCGCCCGTCCTGCCGGACGGTTCGCTGCCCGCCGTCGCCGGGGCCGTCGTGTCCGTCGCGCTGGTCGCGGCCGTCGAGTCGCTGCTGTGCAGCGTGGCCGTCGACCGCAGGCGCCCCGCCGGGGTCCCGCGCGCCGACCTCGACCGGGAGCTGCTCGGCCAGGGCGCGGGCAACGCCGTGTCGGGGTTCCTCGGCGGGCTGCCGATCGCGGGCGTGATCGTCCGCAGCACCGCGAACGTGGACGCCGGTGCCCGCACCCGCGCGTCCACCGTCCTGCACGGGGTCTGGGTTCTGGTGCTGGCGCTGTCGTGCGGACCGGTCATCGAGCAGGTGCCGCTGCCCGCGCTCGCGGCGCTGCTGATCGTGCTCGGCATCCGGCTGATGGACACCGCCCGCGTCCGTGATCTGCGTCACCATCGCGAGGCGACCGCGTACTACGCCACCTTCGGCGGCGTGGTCCTGCTCGGGCTCGGCGAGGGGGTGCTGCTCGGCATCGGGATCACGGCGGTGCTGGCGCTGCGGCGGCTGACCCGGCTGTCGGTCCGCGTGGAGCATCTCGTCCCCTCGCCGGACGACGGGCCCGTGCCGCCCCGCACGCACGTGGTCGTCGAGGGGACGCTGACGTTCCTCGGCGTCCCGAAGGTGACGCGGTTCCTGCAGGACGTCCCGTCCGGCTCCTACGTCGACTTGGACCTCAACGTGGACTTCATGGACCACGCCGCGTTCGACGCGATCCACCAGTGGCGGCTGGCGCACGAACGCCAAGGCGGACGGGTCGACATCGATGAAGTCCACGAGGCTTGGTATGAAAGAGCTGTGACAGGCGAAATGTCCCAACCGCGCAAAGCGCCACCTCCGGCCCGGTGGTGGGCTCCCTGGGCGAACCGGCGGCGGCGCTCCGAGGCCGAGCTGGACGCGCCCGAGGTGTCCCCGGCCGCGGTGCTGCTGAACGGCGTCCGCGAGTACCACGGCCGCACCGCCCGGCTCGTCCGGCCGATCATGGCCGAGCTGGCGATGGAGCAGAAACCCCAGCACCTGTTCATCACCTGCGTCGACTCCCGCATCGTGCCGAACATCATCACCGCCAGCGGGCCCGGCGACCTGTTCATCAACCGCAATGTCGGCGCCCTCGTCCCGCGGCACGGCTCCCGCACGCCCGACGACTCCGTCGCCGCGACCGTCGAGTACGCCGTCAACGTCCTCGACATCCGGACGATCACCGTCTGCGGCCACTCCAACTGCGGCGCGATGGCCGCGCTCCTCGCCGGCGGCACCGAGGTCGACCACCTGGAGGGCCTGTCGCGCTGGCTCAAGCACGGCAACCACAGCCTCGCCCGCTTCCTCGCGGAGGAGCCGCCCGGCACCGACGAGCCGCCTCTCACCCGCCTCTGCAAGATCAACGTGATGCAGCAGCTCGACAACCTGCTCACCTACCCCTGGCTGCGGGACCGGGTGGCGACCGGCGAGATCGAGCTGGTGGGCCTCTACCTGGACCTGCAGTCCGCCGAGGTCGCGATGCTGGACCGCGCCACCGGCACCTTCACCCCGGTCCCGGACACTTCCATCCCGGACCAGCCCCCGCAGCTGGAACAGGACATCACCTGAGAACGCAGCGTGGGCCGTCCCCCCGCAAGGACGGCCCACGCGTCTCCACCGCGGCCCGGCACACCGGCCGGCACCCCCGCCGGCCGGCGCCCCGTTCGGCCGGGCCGCACTCTCCGGCTCAGCGGCTGAGGAGCTCGCTGTCGCGGCGCGCGTAGTCGCGGACGTACATTCCCGACACCCGGCGCGCCCGCCGCGCACGGCGGTCGGACGCGGGAAGGAACAGCGCGTCGCGCCGGCTGGCGCGCGAGAAGTCCCACAGGTACACGACACCGGCGAGTCCCCCGGCGAGCACGAGGGCCACGAACGCGATGACGAACATCAGCTCTCCTCTCCACGGAACCCAGCACCCGGCTCCGCGTCGTCACCGATCAAGGCGATCAGCTCTTATTTGGACAGTAAGCGCGTTGTTTCATCACCTCTGTGTCGTGTGACCCGAACCTGTCGAGTCGTATGCCGCTGCGAAGTTGGCTGCACGTCCCGCGCTCGCTGGGCGAATAGGGTGTCCGACAACCGTTGAAGGAGGCTGCGCGTGGCGGACGGACCCGTCTTCGACACCGGCATCGACCAATGGCTCAGGCAGCGCGTCCAGGCCCCCACGGCCGCCGACACGTCTGTGGAGGGCATCCGCGCCCATCTCCGGGCGGGGAACGAGCTGGCGCTCGGCCGCCTTACCGACCCGCCGGTCGCCGCCGCTGAGCGCGACGTCGTCCTGGAGACCGCCGGCGGCCACCTGCCCGCCCGCGTGGTCGAGCCCGCGACCCGGCTCACCGACGCCACGATCGTGTTCTTCCACGGCGGCGGATGGGTCGCCGGCGACGAGCACACCCACATCCAGTACTCGCGGCGGCTCGCCGTGGAGACCGGCTCGACGGTCGTCGCCGTCGGCTACCGCCGGGCGCCCGAGCACCCGTTCCCCGCCGCGTTCGACGACTGCCTGGCCGCGACGCTGCACGTCGCCGGCACCACGCCCGGACGCACGGCCGTCGCCGGCGACAGCGCGGGCGGCCAGCTCGCCGCGTCCGTGGCCCTCGCCTGCCGCGACGAGGGCGTCCCCCTGGCCGCGCAGCTCCTCATCTCCCCGGTCACCGACGTCACGGGCGCCTACGCCGACCCGGCCGTGAACGCGCGCTACCCGTCCCGCGAGGACCGGGCGGACGGCTACGGCCTCACCCTCGCGGCCATGCGCTGGTACGCCGGGCACTACGTCCCGTCCGGCGACGGCGAGGACTGGCGGGTGTCGCCCCTGCGCGCGCCCGACCTGACCGGCGTCGCACCGGCGGCCGTCCACACGGCGGGCTTCGACCCGCTACGGGACGAGGGCAACGCCTACGCCACCGCCCTCCAGGCCGCGGGCGTCCCGGTGATCCACCGCGAATGGCCCACCCTCAACCACAGCTACTTCGGCCTGGGCGGCATCTCACCAACAGCGGAGCAGGCCGCCCAACAAGCCGCCTCCGACCTCCGCACCCTCCTGACCACAGGCCGGCCCCCCACGCCGACCCCCGAGGCCGGACGGGTCGGCCTGTAAGCCGACCCCTCCAGGCGTTCGCCCCTCGTTACCATTGGGAGAGAACCAATATCGATGTCGGAAGTACGTGAAATTCTGCTGAAACAGCTGGAGATCGAGCACTCCCAAAGTCTCCACGAGCAGCACCAGCGAGCCACGTTAACGAACATGATCCTCGTCGTGACCGCCGCCGCCCTTGGGTTCATATCCCAGAAAGGATTGCGGTCCGAGATGCTCGCGGTGACCCTCCCACTGACATTCTTGGGCGTATTCGGCGCCCTGGCGACCGGGAAATTCTATGAACGCTTCGGCTATCACGTAAAGCGAATGAAAGCGTTGCAGGGCAGGCTCGATGACCTGGTAGCGGACCTGAACCTTGCGGTCACACTTCAGCAAGTGAAGCAGCAGCACCGGGAGGCGCATCGAATTCTCGGCCGGGTGAAGGTCAACATACTGTGGAGGTCGCTGCATCTGGGAATAGCGACGACAGGCCTCATTTTGAGCACCCTGATCGTTCTCCACTAGCGCCCTGCTCAAAATTCCGCATGACAGGCGCTGGACGATTCCGGACTTGCGCGCGGGCGGCGCCTCATAGCAGCGGATCAGAGGGCGGACGAGTCGGCCTGTAAGCCGGGTTCTGTGCCTGCCGTCCCTCGCGGGGCGGCGGGTGACGGCCATCCATCTCGGGCCGCCGTTGCCGGCGGCCTCCAGCGGTCTACCCGCAGGCTCGGGCGGGCAGCCCTCCGGCACCTGCGCGGAGCCTTGCGGCTCCTTCTTGACCTTGCTCCGGGTGGGGTTTACCGAGCCGCCCACGTCACCGTGGGCGCTGGTGAGCTCTTACCTCACCGTTTCACCCTTACCGCCGGCGGACCGGCGGCGGTCTGCTTTCTGTGGCACTGTCCCGCGGGTCGCCCCGGGTCGGCGTTACCGACCACCCTGCCCTGTGGAGCCCGGACTTTCCTCGACGGGGATCGCTCCCCGACGCGGCCGTCCGGCCGGCTCGTCCGCCGTCCTTCAAGGTTAGTGGGTGCGCACCTCGCTTGCGCACCTTCACGGGAGGGTCGTCAGGGCCTCGTCCAGGCGGGACTGCGGGAGGGCGTGGTCCTCCATCTCGCCGGAGAGGAAGCGGTCGTAGGCGGCCATGTCCAGGTGGCCGTGGCCGCACAGGGCGGTGAGGATGACCTTGGGTTCGCCGGTCTCGACGCAGCGGCGGGCCTCCTCGACGGCGGCGGCGAGCGCGTGGGTCGGTTCGGGGGCCGGGATGATGCCCTCGGTGCGGGCGAAAAGGAGGCCCGCCTCGAAGCATTCGCGCTGCGGTTTCGCCTCCGCCTCGAAGAGGCCCAGGTCGTACATGTGGGAGAGGAGCGGGGCCATGCCGTGGTAGCGGAGCCCGCCCGCGTGGATGGGGTCGGGGACGAAGTCGTGCCCCAGCGTGTGCATCTTGAGCAGCGGTGTCAGGCCCGCGGTGTCGCCGAAGTCGTAGGCGTAGCGGCCGCGGGTGAAGGACGGGCACGCCTCGGGTTCCACGGCGCGGACGACCGGATCCATCCGTCCGGCAAGCTTCTCGCGGAGGAACGGGAAGAACAGGCCCGCGAAGTTGGAGCCGCCGCCGGTGCAGCCGACGATCAGGTCGGGGACGTCGCCGACGGAGGCGAGCTGTTCGAGGGCCTCCTCGCCGATCACCGTCTGGTGCATCAGGACGTGGTTGAGGACGCTCCCCAGCGCGTACCGGGTGTCCTCGGGCGCGGCGGACTCGACGGCCTCGCTGATCGCGATGCCGAGCGAGCCGGGCGAGTCCGGGTCGTCGGCGAGGATCTTCGCGCCGGACGCGGTGAGCGGCGACGGGCTGGCGTGCACCTTCGCCCCGAACATCTGCATCATCGAGCGGCGGTACGGCTTCTGGTCGTAGGAGGCGCGGACCATCCATATCTCGCAGTCGAGCGCGAACTGGGCGCAGGCGAAGGCGAGCGCGCTGCCCCACTGGCCCGCGCCGGTCTCGGTGGTGAGGCGGCGGACGCCCTGCCGCGCGTTGTAGTACGCCTGCGGGACGGCCGTGTTCGGCTTGTGCGAACCGACCGGTGAGACACCCTCGTACTTGACGTAGATGCGCGCCGGGGTCCCGAGGGCGCGTTCGAGGCGGTGCGCCCGGATGAGCGGGGTCGGGCGCCAGAGCCGGTACACCTCGCGGACGTCCTCGGGGATGTCGACGTACCGTTCGCCGGAGACCTCCTGCT